>CAZPFD010000031.1:11994-23374 GCA_964585725.1 uncultured Ectothiorhodospiraceae bacterium
ATTCCGGACGGCTCCGACGACGACGTGGTGGCCCGTCAGCTGCGCGAGGCGGCGGAGCGCGAGACGGATCCGGCGCTCAAGGAGCGACTGTGGGAAGAGTACCGGCGATACAAGAGCGGAGCTCGCGCCGACGCCGGGCAACGACGTTGACCCGGACTGCGGCCGCGGCGCTGGTGGCGGTCGCGCTGCTGGCAGCGGGTTGCGCGAGCGCGCCGCCGCGGACCGCGGGCGGCGACTCCGTGCAGGCGAGCATCGCGCAGACCGAGATCCCCGAGGCGCAGCTGCTCGATGTGGGCATCGGCGTGTTCGATCCGGGGGAGCTGAGCGAGACGCAGGCCCAAGAGCACGGTCTGCAGTCCGAGGTCCGGGAGGCCGAGGCGCGCTTCATCTCCGTGCATCTGCGGCGCACGATGCAGCGCACCGGCTACTGGGGCGCGGTGCGGGTCATCCCGGCCGAGACCGAAGCCGTCGACCTGTACGTGCAGGGCGAGATCCTGCGCTCCGACGGCGAGGTGCTGGCCGTGCGGGTCTCCGCGCGCGACGCCACGGGGCGCCAGTGGCTGCAGCGCGAGTACGAGGAGGCGGTCGACGCCGAGGCGTATCTGGACGGCATCAAGGGCAAGCACGACGCGTTCCAGGATCTGTACAACACCATCGCCAACGACCTGGTCGAGCGCAGGCGGGAGCTGGCCGCGGGCGAGATCCTCGAGATCCGCCGCGTCGCCAGGCTGCGCTTCGCGAGGGCACTTGCCCCCGATCCGTTCTCGGACTATCTCCAGCGCACCCCCGAGGGCCGGTGGCGTGCAGTGCGCCTCCCGGCGCAGGACGATCCCATGCTGGCCAGGGTTCTCCAGATCCGCGAGCGCGAGTACATGCTGGTGGACACCCTGAGCGCGTACTACGACAACTTCTACGACGACATGTGGAGCTCCTACGAGGAATGGCGCACGCATCGTCTCTCCGAGATCGAGGCCCAGCGCGAGGTCGGGCGCAAATCCCTGAACCGCACGCTGCTCGGCGCGGCCGCCATCGTCGGCGCCATCGCCCTGGAGGTGGCCGGCGCCAACAGCTCGGGCCTGAGCAACCTGATGCTCCTGGGCGGCGCCGCGGCGCTCAAGAGCGGCTACGACCTCGGCAAGCAGGCCCGCATCCACTCCGATGCCATTCGCGAGCTCGGCGAGTCCTTCCAGGCGGACGTCACCCCGATGCTGGTGGAGGTGGAAGGGCAGACCATGAAGCTGACCGGCTCGGCGGAAGCCCAGTATCAGGAGTGGCGCGGGTTGCTCCAGCAGATCTATCTCACCGAGACCGGCTTCGTCCCCGTCGAGCCGGCCCCGCCCTCCGCCGACGCCGTCGACGACGCCGAAACAGCCCCGGCGCCGCCGGCACAGCAGCCGCGCTGGCCCCTCGAGCGCTGAGGGCACCCGTGTTCGCCGGCATGACGCGGGTCCAGAGCGCCGGGGCCGGAGCGCCTCGTCCCGCACCGCCGTGGGCCGCACCACGCCCGGTATGCTGAGAGCATCCGTCTCCCGCCGCGCGGTGCGGCGCGCCGTGGTGCTCGCGGCGCTGGCCGCGCTGCTCGCCGCGCTCGCGTTCGTGGTGGTGGTGCTTCCGGACCTGGTGGCGCAGCGCCCCGCGCAGGTCGCATCGGATGAGGCCGACCCGGCGCGCGCGCCGGAGCCCGCACCGCCACCCACCGCCGCTTCGCAGCCCGACGCCACCGCGGTTGCGCGCCAGCGGGCCGGCGCCGTCCTGGGCGAGGTGCTGAGGATGCAGACGATGCTGCGGGAGGACCGCGTGGAACTCTGGGCTCCGCAAGACTTTGCAGCGGCGTCGGAGACGGTGACGGCGGCGGATGCGGCGTTCGCCGAGGGTCGCTTCGCGCAAGCCCTGGAGGCGTATTCGCGGGCGCTCGAGGCGTTGCGGGCCATCGACGCGAGCCGCGAGGAACGCCTGCACCGGGCACTGGCCGCCGGGCAGGCGGCCCTCGAGGGCGGCGACGGCGAGGCGGCCGCACGTCATTTCCGCGTCGCGCTCGCCGTCGAGCCGGATCACCGGCAAGCGCAGGCCGGGCTCGAGCGCGCGCGCACCATGGTGCGGGTGAACGCGCTGCTCGCCGAGGGGCGGCGCCACGAGGCCGGCGGAGACGAAGAGCGCGCGCTGGAGGCGTACCGCGAGGCCCTCGCGCTCGACCCCCAGGCAGCCGATGCGCGCGCCGCCGCCGGGCGCATCGCCGCGCGCATCGAGGCCAGAGAGTTCCGCGAGGCCATGTCCGCCGGGCTGGAAGCGCTGGCGGCGGGGCGCTTCGATGCGGCGCGCGAGGCCCTGGCCCGGGCCCGCACGCTGAAGCCCGACTCGCCCGCGGTGGCCGACGCCACGGCCCGGCTCGAGGAGGCCGTCACCCTCGAGCGCATCGGCCGCCTGCTGAAGGATGCGCGCCGGCTCGAGAGCGAGGAGCGCTGGGCCGAGGCGCGGGAGACCTACGAGCAGGTATTGGCCATCGACGCCTCGGTGCAATCCGCGCAGGCCGGGGTGCGGCGCGCGCGCGAGCTCGCCGAGCTGCATGCGCGCCTGGATCGCTATCTCGACGAGCCCTCGCGGCTGACCTCGGAGCAGCCGCTGCAGGCGGCGATGCGTCTTCAGGATGCGGCGCGGACCATGGACCACCGGGGCGAGCGCCTGGAGCGCAAGCTGGCCATGCTGGACGTGCTCATCGAGCAGGCGCTGACTCCGATCCCGGTGACGTTGGTCTCCGACAACCGTACCGAGGTGCTGCTGTACCGCGTGGGCAACCTGGGGCGCTTCGAGGAGCGCGAGCTGATGCTGCGCCCGGGAAGCTACACGGCCCTCGGACGCCGGCCCGGCTACCGCGACGTGCGTCTCGAGTTCCGGCTGCGTCCCGGGCAGAGCGCCGAGACGCTGGTAGTGCGCTGCGAGGAGCCGGTATGAGCGCGCCGCAGGCGAATGTCAGCGCGGGGGGCGAGACGCGGCGTTTCGGACCCGAGGCGTTTCCGCTCTCGCTGGGGGGAGACGGCTGCACCGTCGCGCTGGAAGGCGTGCCCGCCGGGCGCAGGGCGGCGCACATCGGTTGCGCCGAGGGACACTACTTCGTGCAGCCTGCGGACCCCATGATCGCGGTCCTGCACGGGGACCGATTGCTCGGCGGCTCCGCGTGGCTGCGCGACGGCGACACGCTGAGCATCGCCGGCACGCGCCTGGCGTGCCGTATCGCGGACGGCGCGCTGAATCTGGACGTGCATCCCCCGGCACCGGAGGCGGATCGGGTGGCGCCCCCGCACACGCCGCCGCCGGCGTGGGGAGAAAAGGTTCCGGTGGCCGCGCCCCCCGCGCGGCGGCGCCGGCGGCCGCGGCGCTGGCTCACGGCGGCGGTGCTCGCGGTATTCGGCATCCTGGTGCTGGCGGCGGTGTTCGTGTTCACGGCGGTGCCGGTGCGCGTCGCCGTCGAGCCGGCCCCCCAGGAGCTGCGTATCCGCGGGACCCTTCCCGTGGTCAAGGTGGGCGAGCGCTACCTGATGTTTCCCGGCGAGTACCGCCTGGTCGCCGCGCGCGAGGGCTATCACCGGCTGGAGGAGACGTTTCGCGCCGAGGACGGCGGCCCCGCCCGGCTGGCGTTCAGCATGCGCAAGCTGCCCGGGGAGGTGAGCATCCGCACCGAGCCCCGTGCCGGGGTGCGGGTGAGCGTCGACGGGCGCTTCGTGGGGGTGACGCCGCTGGATGCGCTGGCCCTCGAGGCGGGGACCCGGCAGGTGGAGCTCGAGGCCGAGCGCTATCTGCCGGAGGCCAGGTCTCTCGCGGTCGAGGGCATGGGACGGGAGCAGTCGCTGGAGGTGACGCTCACCCCGGCATGGGCGCCGGTGACGCTGCGCTCGACGCCCCCGGGGGCGGAGGTACGCATCGACGGCGAGCGCGCCGGAGCCACGCCGCTGACCCTGGATCTCATGCGCGGCGCCCACGTGGCGCAGCTCACGGCGCCGCGCCACGACCCCGCCCGCATCGAGTTCGAGGTTACGCCCGACACGCCCCTCGAGCTCCCCGAGGTCCACCTCGTGCCCACGCCCGCCACCCTGACCCTCACGTCCGATCCCGACGGCGCCACCGTGACCGTGGACGGCGAATATCGGGGCACCACGCCGCTCGACGTCGGGCTCACGCCCGATGAGCCCCACGAGCTGGTGGTGGCGAAGAGCGGCCACGAGTCCGTGCGCCGCGAGGTGACGCTCGGCGCGGCGCAGTCCGAGGCCCTCGCCCTCGAGCTCGCGCCTCGCTACGGCACCGTGTTCCTCGCGGTGCAGCCGGCGGATGCGGAGCTCTACGTCAACGGCGAGGCGCGGGGATCCGCCACCCGGCGCCTGCGCCTCACGGTGCGCCCGCACCGCCTCGAGCTGCGGCGCGAGGGCTACGAGCCGCGCACGCTCACGGTGACCCCGCGCGGGGGTCTCACACAGACGATCAAGGTCACGCTCGATCGTGCGGGAGCGGCGCCGCAGGCGGCGCAGGAGGCAAGCCCGCGCAGCACGACCACCGGCCAGGGCCAGGAGCTGCGGCGCATCGATCCGGGGCGCTTCACCATGGGCGCGTCGCGCCGCGAGCAGGGCCGGCGTGCCAACGAGAACCTGCGCGAGGTGGCGTTGACGCGGGCGTTCTACCTCGGTGTCCACGAGGTGACCAACGCCGAGTTCCGCCGCTTTCGTCCCGGGCACACCTCGGGCACCTTTCAGGGCCTGATGCTGAACGACGACCGCCAGCCCGTGGTCAACGTGACATGGGACGACGCCGCGGCGTACCTGAACTGGCTGAGCGAGCGCGACGGGCTGCCGCCGGCCTACGAGCGCGGCGCCGAGGGCTTCGTGCTGATCCGCCCCCCCACCCGCGGGTATCGCCTGCCCACGGAGGCCGAATGGGCGTATGCGGCGCGGGTGGCGGCGCAGGACGCACCCGTGAAGTACCCGTGGAAGGGCGGCTACCCGCCCGCCGATCCCAAGGCGCACGGCAACTACGCCGACCGCTCGGCGCGCGACGTCGTGCCCGCGACGCTCCCCGATTATGACGACGGCCACCCGGTGAGCGCACCCGTGGGATCGTTCGCGCCCAACCCGGCAGGCATCCATGACCTCGGCGGCAACGTGGCAGAATGGACCAATGACGTCTATGCGCTGTACCCGAACACCGGAAGCGCCGTGGCCGCGGATCCGCTCGGCCCCGAGCAGGGCAAGCATCACACCGTGCGCGGCTCGAGCTGGCGGCACGCCGGCATCAGCGAGCTGCGGGCGAGCTACCGCGACTACGCTTCGGAGGCACGGCCCGACCTGGGTTTCCGCATCGCTCGCTATGTCGACTGAACACGCTGAACGGCGGCACCGGGCTCGGGCCCGCACGCGCCGCGCCGCGCTGGGCGCGGCGGCGCTGGCGGCGTGCCTGGCGGCGGTGACGGCCGCGGCCCCGGCGCGCGCTCAGCCCGAGAGCGCCGAGCCGTCCGATGCCGCGTCCGAGCCCCGTGAGCAGCCGCCGCGTCCCGCCGCGCCGGAGGAACCGTCGGATGGGGGGGCGCCGGAGATCTTCGTCCCCAGCGAAGAGATCTCGGGGGACACCGTCGTGTCCTTCCCGGTCGACATCTGAAGGATCGGCGTAGCGACATGCGCAAAGCGTTCCCCACCGAGTTCGTCTACCAGGTGTTCGCACTGATACTGGCCGCCATCGTCGTGCACGCGATCTACGTGGCCGTGATCCGCCCCAACGCCGACGCCTTCCTGCGCGAGCAGCAAGCCCGCATCCAGGCCGACCCGAACTATCAGCCCGAGCGCTCGCTCTACGTGCTGGTGCGCGACTACGAGCAGGAGGCCTGCTTCATCCTCATGCTCTGGGCGTTCGCCATCATGGCCTACAAGGGGGTGGGCACCTATCGCGAGCGGCGGCTGCTGGACGACGATCTGCTGGGGATCGAGGATCTCGAGCGCATCCGGCCCGAGGACGCCCATCAGTTGTCGCGCAACCTCCAGTCGCTGCCGCGCGGGCTCCAGGGCCGTCTGCTCCCGCGCGCGCTGCTCTCGGGACTGCACCGCTTCTCCGCCACGCGCAGCGTGCAGGACGTCTCCACCGCGATGCGCGAGGTCTGCGAGTCGGAAGGCGAGCGACTCGAGTCGGAGCTCTCCATCATCCGCTACATCGCGTGGGCCATCCCCTCCATCGGCTTCATCGGCACCGTGCGCGGCATCGGGGACGCGTTGGCCCAGGCGCACCAGGCGGTGGAGGGCAACATCATCGGCGTCACCCAGAGCCTGGGCGTCGCCTTCAACTCCACCTTCATCGCGCTGGTGATCAGCATCGTGGTGATGTTCTTCGTCCATCAGCTCCAGCTCCAGCAGGAGCGGCTGGTTCTGGAGACCGAGAGCTACTGTGACGATCACCTCGTTCGGCACCTGGCGGATTGAAGCGGTCGCTTCGCGGGCAAGGCCGCTCCTGTTGTTGAAGGACGGGCGATGAGAAAGCGCCGCGCGGTCAACGTCTTCGGGCTGTCGTTCCTGGACGTGATGTTCTGCGGGTTCGGCTCGGTCATCCTGCTGGTGATGATCGTGAACTCCCAGGCGCTGGCCACGCGCGAGCGCGTGCAGGAGGATCTGCGCGGCGAGGTGCGGCGCCTGGAGCGCGAGGCGCTGCAAGGCGAGCGCCGGGTGCTCGCGCTGCGCGCGTCGCTCGAGCGCACGCGCTCCGATCTGCAGGGCGCGCAGAGCAATGCGCAGCGGCTCGCGCGCGAAGTCGAGCGTGCCGCAGGCCGCGTCGAGGCGCTGGCCGGGGCGCCGGACGCCGGCGCGCGGCGCATCGCCGCGCTCCAGCGCGAGATCCGGGCGCTGGAGCAGGACCTCGAACGGCTGCGGCAGATCCCCGAGCCCGACACCGGCGCACAGGTGAGGCGATTCGCGGGCGAGGGCGACCGGCAGTACCTCACCGGCCTCAAGATGGGCGGCGAGCGGGTGCTGATCCTGGTCGACGTGTCCGCCAGCATGCTCGAGCGCACCATCGTCAACGTCATCCGGCTTCGCAACATGGACGATGCGACCAAGCGCAGGGCCGAGAAATGGCGCCGCACGCTCGCTACCGTGGAATGGCTGGTGAGCCAGCTCCCCGTCACCAGCCGCTTCCAGATCCATGCCTTCAACACCCGGGCCCGTGCGCTGGCGCCGGGCACCGAGGGCGCGTGGCTGAAGGCGAGCGAGCCCGCCGAGGTGGAGCGCGCCGTCGCCGCCCTGCGCGACGTGGTCCCGGCCGACGGCACCAGCCTCTATCACGCCTTCCGCAGCATCGGCAGCCTGAAGCCGCGACCCGACAACGTCATCCTCGTCACCGACGGTCTTCCCACCCAGGGCTCGGCACGCCCGGCGTCGAGCCGGGTGTCGGGCCAGGAGCGGCTGCGGCTTTTCCGCGATGCGGTGGCGCAGCTTCCCGACGGGATCCCGGTGAACACCATCCTGCTGCCGATGGAAGGCGACCCCATGGCGGCGAGCGCCTTCTGGAAGCTCGCCGCCGCCACGCGCGGATCCTTCATCGCGCCCGCCGGGGACTGGCCGTGAAGCGGCGCCGCCGGCGCGGGGTGGAGGTGTTCAGCATGTCCTTTCTGGACGTGGTGTGCTGCGGCTTCGGCGCCATCATCCTGCTGCTCGTGATCTCGAAATGGGCGGAGCCCGCCATCATCAAAGGCCTGCGCGCCGACGTCTCGGGAACGGTGTCGGCGCTCGAGGGCGAGGTGCAGGACGTCCGCGCCACGGCCCGCGCGCTCGAGCGCGAGCTCGAAGCGGAGCGCGCGCGCCTCGCCCGCGCGCAGGAACGCGAGCGCGAGCTTCGGGCGCGGCTCGCATCGCTGCAAGCCGAAGTGCGCACCGCACAGCTCGATACCCGCGCCCAATCCGTCATCGAGGAGCGCCTGGAGGCCGCGCGCCAGGAGCTCACCGAGGAGATGCAGCGCCTGCTCGGGCGCCAATACCGGCGGCCGAAGAGCGACAGCGTGATCGGCGGCATTCCGGTGGACAGCGAGTACATCATCTTCATCATCGACACCTCGGGCAGCATGTTCACCTACGCCTGGCCGCTGGTGCTGCGCAAGCTGGAGGAGACCTTGGAGATCTACCCCGACGTCAAGGGCATCCAGGTCATGAACGACATGGGCCAGTACATGTTCTCGCAGTACGCCGGCGAGTGGATTCCGGACACGCCGGCGCGGCGCCGGGCCATCCTCGCGCGCCTGCGCGACTGGAACCCCTTCAGCAACAGCAGCCCGGTGGAAGGCATCACCCACGCCATCCGCACCTTCTACGCGCCCGACAAGAAGATCAGCCTGTACGTGTTCGGCGACGAGTTCAGCAAGGGATCCATCGAGCAGGTGGCGCGCACCGTGGACAGGCTCAACCGCGCGGACGGCGACGAGGGACGGCGGGTGCGCATCCACGCGGTGGGCTTCCCGGTCCAGTTCGCGGGGCTCGGCCCCACCGAGATCACCGGCATTCGCTTCGCCGCGCTCATGCGCGTGCTGAGCGAGCGCAACGGGGGCACGTTCGTGGGTCTGAACGCGTTCCGTCCGTGATCGCGCCCATTTCCGGCGTAGGAGCGAGCTTGCCAGCGAACTGCGGCGTCGAACGGAGAGACGGTTCTCCTCATAGACGTTATAGACAGAGCGGGCCCCGCTCAGAAGACGGCGCGCACGCCTATACGCGGCGTGACTCCCGCGGCCGGAAATCCCACCGCCTCCTCGTACTGCGCGTCGAACAGGTTGTCCACGGCGAAGGTGATGGTGAGCGACGGATCGGGGCGGTAGGAAAGCGCCGCGTCGAATCTGACGTAAGGGTCGAGGGTCGCGTCGCCGGTGGGGATCGAGGAGTCGGGCACCCGCCCGACGTAGAGTCCGGTCAGGCTCGCGCTGACACTCGATATCGGCGCCCAGGCGAGAGCGAGCCCGCCCCGCCATTCGGGCCGATTGCGCAGGGGCTCGCTGGTGCCCTCGATGTCGGAGCTCGCATAGGTGAGGTGTCCCCGCGCCGACAGCCGCGAGGTCACTGCACCCGTGAGAGCCAGCTCCACCCCTTCGATGGTGACCTCGGAGCGGTTGACCAGCGCGGGCGGCGGGCCCTCGTCCAGGTCCACGAGGTCGAAATAGCGGCTGTGAAAGTAGGTCGCCTCGAGGGCGACGCGCTCTGCGGCGAACTCCTGGCGCAGCCCCACCTCGATGCTCTCGCTGGTCTCCGGGCCGAGGTCCGGGTTGCCCACCACGGGATTGCCCAGGGCGAAGAAGCTGGGCAGCTTGAAGCCCTCGCTCCAGCTCACCTTCAGGGTGGTGCCGCTCCCGGGCACGCGGTACACGACCCCGGCGCGCCCGCTCACCTCATCGTCGAAGTCCTCGGGAAGATCCAGGCGCACGCCGCCGTTCACGGAGAGGCCGAGCGGCGTGTCGACGCGCCCCTCGACATAGGTCCCCACCACCGAGCGCGAGAGATCGAACTCGCCCGGCACGGGCACGCCGCCCAGCTCCACCACGCTGTCGCTCTCCCCGTCCTCGTGCTGAAAGTCCGCGCCGGCGGTGATCCGCAGCCATGCCGCCGGCGTGGCGGTGGCGCCGAACGCCAGCCCTCCGCGCCGAAAGCGGCTGTCGGTCGCATTCGGCGGGATGCCGAACGGATCTCTCACCCCGGGTGCCACGCCCGGTGACGAGAAATCCTCGTCGCGGGCAAACCACGTGCCGGCGAGCCGGTATCCCAGTCGTTCGGTGATCTCGTGGGACAGCTCGAGACTCAGGGAAAACTCTTGGCTGTCGCGCTGGTCGAGGTCGCGGCGCGCCGCGAAGCGGGGGCCGCCGCTGTCGTCGGGGAAGCTCTCGCTCTCCGCATCGACGAACCGGCTCGCGAGCTGAACCGTCGCCGCCGGCGTCAACCCCACGTCCACCCGCGCCGTCCCGTGATCGGCGTCGAAGGCGCCGCCCGGCGCGCGCTCGTCGTGGATGCGCGAGCCGGTCAGCGCCATGTAGGCGCCGCCGGCCGAGCCGCTCAGCCCCAGGCCGAGGCGATGGAAATCGTCCCCGCCGATCTCGGGAGTCACGCTCAGCTGCGGCTCGTCGGTCCCGCGCCGCGTCACCACGTTGACGACCCCGGCCAGCGCGTCGCCGCCGTGAACCGCCGAGAGCGGCCCCCTCACCACTTCCACCCGCTCCACCGCGTCGACGCTCAACGTCGAGATGTCGAAGGATCCTCCGCGGCTGTTGGTGGGATCGTTGACCTTCACCCCGTCGATGAGAACCGTCGTGAAGTTCGGATCGGCGTTGCGAAGGTAGATGGAGCTCACCCCGCCGCGGCCCCCCGCCTGATCGATGTGCAGACCGGGCACCGAGCGCAGAAGATCGACGGGGCTCGCCGGGTTGGTGCGCTCGATGTCCGCCCTGGTGATGACGGTGGTGGCCGCTGCGGTGCGCGCCGCAGGCGCCGGGATGCGCGACGCGGACACGACCACCGGCTCCACGACCTGAGCCTCCTCCTGTGCCGGCTCGGCCGCGGCGGGATACGCCGCGACGAGTCCTGCCCAGATCAAGCAGGCACGCTGTAGCCGCGGCCAGCCCGGATCAATGTGCTCTTCGCTCACGCTCGCGCATTCAGGTGTCGTTGACCACGCCGCGGTGGCGCGAACGCGTCCGCGCAGTATAGGCGCGTTACGAATGCTACACATTCGGCGGCTTCGGCGAGAAAACGATGGCCATTCGAGGCCGGTTTCGGGCAGCATGGGAGGTGACGATCGCACAGGACCACCATGCGAGGAGAACGGGCAATGGAAACCGAGGTTGCAGCCAGGCCACAACGCATCATCCCCGGGCTCGGTGCCGTGTACGATGCACTCGCCCCGTGCGCCTACCCGCTCATCCGCTTCGTGACCGGCGCGACGCTGATCCCCCACGGCTGGGGCAAGATCATCGGCGGCGGCGTGGGCGGCACCGCGAACTTCATGGGCTCCATCGGCATCGAGCCGGCGCTGTTCTTCGCCTGGTACATCGGGCTGCTCGAGCTGGTGGGCGGCACGCTGCTCGCGGTCGGCTTCCTGACCCGCCTGTGGGCCATCCAGGTGGTGGGATTCATGGTCGTGGCCGCGTTCTACGTGCACTGGGGGAACGGCTATTTCTGGACCAACGGCGGCTTCGAGTTTCCGCTCTTCTGGGGCCTCGTCGCCCTGGCCATCACCGTTCTCGGCGGCGGCCGGCTCTCCATCGACCGCGCGCTCGGCAGGGAGCTGTAAACGACGGGCGGGCGGGAAAAGGGGACATTCTGATTCCTGATTACCCACGAGTTTCCGCCTGCCGGGATGGCGAGCCCTTGCGAGGGTGACTGGCGGAGCG
>CAZPFD010000032.1:0-23021 GCA_964585725.1 uncultured Ectothiorhodospiraceae bacterium
TTCCCGGCGGGTGTGCACTACCGGATCATCCGCGACTACGGCGAGACCGCCGACCAGAAGGTCGACGACCTGGTCTCGAGCCTGGTGGTCGCGGTGCTCACGGTGGTCGTGTTCATCGCCGTCTTCATCGGCTGGCGTGCGGCCGTCATCGTGGGTCTCGCCGTGCCCGTCTGTTACGGCGTGACCCTGCTGCTGGATCTGCTGACCGGCTACACCATCAACCGCGTCACGCTGTTCGCGCTCATCCTTGCGCTCGGCCTGCTGGTCGACGACCCCATCACCGGCGTCGACAACATCGAGCGCCACTTCCGCATGGGCCGTTTCAAGCCGCTGCGTTCCGTGGTCAACGCGATGAGCGAGATCCGCGCCGCCCTCCTCATGTCCACCGCGGCGATCATCGTGGCCTTCGCGCCGATGTTATTCATCACCGGCATGATGGGCCCGTACATGGCTCCCATGGCGTTCAACGTGCCCGTGGCAGTCATCGTGAGCACCATGGTTGCGTTTCTGGTAACCCCATGGCTCGCCTACCGGTTGTTGTCCCGCCAGCCACCGGCGACCGGCTACGACATCACGCGCAGCACCGTCTATCGGATCTACGCGCGGATCGTGAGCCCGCTCATTGCGAGCCGCGCGCGGGCGTGGGTGTTCGTGGGGGGCGTGCTCGTGCTCTTCGTGGTCGCGGCAGCGCTCCCCGCCTTCCGGGCCGTGCCCTTGAAGCTTCTTCCGTACGACAACAAGGACGAGTTCCAGATCGTCGTCGACATGCCCGAGGGAACGACGCTCGAGCGTACCGAAGGCGTGACCCGCGCGCTCGCCGAGTATCTGCGCACCGTGCCCGAGGTCCGCGACTTCACGGCCTTCGTCGGCGTCCCCTCGCCCATGGATTTCAACGGCATGATCCGGCACTACTACCTGCGCGACGGGCCGCACCAGGCGGACATTCGCGTTACGCTCGCGGGCAAACGCCGGCGCGCGCACCAGTCGCACGAGATCCTGCTGCGCATCCGCGAGGATCTCGAGGCCATCGCCCGCGCCCGCGCCGCGCCCGTCAAGCTGGTCGAGGTGCCGCCCGGCCCCCCGGTGGTGTCCACGCTCACCGCCGAGATCTACGGCGGCCTGGCGACGCCCTACGCCCGCCTGCAGCACGCCGCCGACGCGCTCGCCCGGCGTCTCGTGCGCGAGCCGCGGGTGGTGGACGTGGACACCTCCGTGGAGGCCGATCGGGCCAAGCTCGTGTTCGTCACGGACAAGGAAAAGGCCGCTCTTTCCGGAGTGGCGACCGAGGACATCGCCCGCACCGCCGGCCTCGCCGTCGACGGCGCCACGGCGGGGTTCCTGCAAGTCCCCACCGAGGCCGACCCGCTGCCCATCGAGCTGCGCCTGCCCGTGGCCCGGCGCACCTCCGCGGCCGATCTCGCCGCGCTGTACGTCAAGGGTCGAGCCGGAATCGCCAAGGTCCGCGAGAAGGGCGGTGTGCGCGACGCGCCGCAGCCGCTGGTGCAGCTCGGCGAGCTCGGGCGCTTCGAGCGCACCCTCGAGGATCAGACCATCTACCATAAGAACCTCAAGCGGGTGGCCTACGTGTACGCCGAGATCGCGGGGCGCACCCCGGCCGAGGTGATCGCCGACGTGAGCGCCGACCGGCGCGCGCCCGGGGCGGAGAACGGCGCCGGCGCCCGGGCATCCGCGCCCCGCCCCCTCGGCGCGCGCACCTATCTCGACCCCGGAGGCGGCATTCCCTGGTCGGTGCCCGACGCCGTGTCCGTGGTGTGGACCGGCGAGGGAGAGTGGTTCATCACCCTGCGCGTCTTCCGCGATCTGGGCATCGCCTTCGCGGTGGCGGTCGCGGGCATCTTCGTGGTGCTCTACGTGCAGACCGGTCTGGCCGCGGTGGCCGGGATCATCCTGCTCGCCATCCCGCTCTCCGTGATCGGCATCATGCCGGGGTTCTGGCTCCTGAACCAGGTGGGCGAGCGCGTGATCGAGGGTCATCCCAATCCGGTGCTGTTCACCGCGACCGCCATGATCGGCATGATCGCGCTCGCCGGGATCGTGGTGCGCAATTCGCTCATTCTGGTGGAATTCATCCAGCTTTCGTTGCGCGAGCGCATGGAGCTTCGCGAAGCCCTGGTGCAGGCGGGGGCGGTGCGCATGCGCCCCGTGCTGCTGACCGCCGGGACCACCCTGCTCGGGAACCTGGTGATCACACTCGACCCGATCTTCAGCGGCCTCGCGTGGGCCATCATCTTCGGCATCCTCGCCTCCACCGTGTTCACCCTGGCGGTGGTGCCGGTGGTGTACTTTCTCGTCTACGACAGGAGGCCGGGACACGGGCTGCCTCCTGAGACGGCGCTGGAATGAAGCTCGCGTTACGCATCATCGTCGCAGTCCTCGCGCTGGGTTTTCTGGCCTTCGTCATGGCGTACCTGGCCGGGTTCTTCTCGCACACCATCGCGCCGGAGAGGCTCGCGGACGTCCGTGCGCCCGTGAGCGGTGCGGTGGTCGCAGTGCAGTCGGTGACCGAGCCCCTCGTCGAGGAGGCGGCGGGCACCATCCGCGCCAAGCGCGAGACCCTGATCTCCGCTCGCATCACCGGCACCATCGCCGCCGTCACCGTGCGCGCCGGTGACCGGGTGGAGGTCGACGACGTCCTGGTGGAGCTGGACAGCCGCGAGCTGCAGGCGCAGGTCGAGCAGCGGCGCAACCTGCTGGCGGCGGCCCGGGCGCGGGTCTCCGAGGCGAGACCCAACTACGATCGCATCAAGGCGCTGTTCGATCGCGGGGTCGTGCCCAAGGCCGAGCTCGACCGGGCCGAGGCCGCATGGCGCGCGGCGGAGGCGGAGCTGTCCCGCGCCCGCGAGGCGGTGCAGGAAGCCGAGGCCACACTGAGCCATGCCACCATCCGCGCGCCCATCGGCGGGCGTGTGGTGGAGCGCTACGCCGACCCCGGCGACACCGCCACGCCGGGGCAGCCCCTGTTGCGCATCTACGATCCGGAGTCGCTGCGGCTCGAGGCGCACGTGCGCGAGTCGCTCGGCGCCGGCCTGGACAAGGGAAAGGGACGCAGCCTTACCGCGCGCATCGACGCCCTCGACGCCGAGCTTTCGGTCGTGGTCGACGAGATCGTGCCCTCGGCGGAGCCCGGCTCGCGCACCTTCCTGGTGAAGGTTACCCTCCCGCAACGGCCGAGCCTCTATCCGGGCATGTTCGGCCGCCTGCTCATCGCCACCGGCACCGAGGAGCGCCTCTACATTCCGGCGGAAGCCGTCGCCCGCGTCGGGCAGCTCGAGCTGGTCACGGTCGTCACCGAGCAAGGTCCGCTGCGCCGCTATATTCGCAGCGGCGTGCGCACCGATGACGGTCGGGTCGAGGTGCTCAGCGGCCTGATGCCGGGGGAGCGGGTTGTGGTACCGTCAGCGGCTGAGAGATGAGGTGAACGCATGCGGTCGAAGCGCGAAGGGTGAGCGAGCGACCGACCGCGGGAAGCATCAGCAGTGGCTCCGAGGAGAAAACAGGCATGGCTGCTTACGTCATCGTGGATATCAAGGTCAACGATCCCGTGCGCTACGAGGAATACAAGAAAATGGTGCCGTCGTCCCTGGCGGCCTACGGCGGGCGGTTCCTGGCGCGGGGGGGCGAGGTGCAGGTGCTCGAGGGCGATTGGTCCCCGAGTCGCGTGGTCATCCTGGAGTTCGACAGCATCGAGAGAGCCAGGGAATGGCTCGAGTCGCCCGAGTACCGGGAGGCCCGTGCATTGAGACACGAGACCGCCTCGTCCAACATGGTGGTCGTGGCGGGCTTGTAGAGACGTCCGCCGGGTTCGGCGACCGCCCCGTCCCTGCCCGGGTGGTGCGCGGGTGTTGGTCCCCGGCAGCAAGACCTGCCGACCCCCGCGCCCGGCGGGGCAGTCGCCTGGCGGGTACCGGAGAACAACGGCTTGGGACCCCGGGGAGGGATCACTGCAGGGTCGGGCCGCCGTATACTGCACGAGACGGAGGGTGGATGGAGCTACTCGCGGACGATTATCGGGCTTTGTTGGCGAGCGCTCACGGGCGCCCGTGCCTCTCGCTCTACCAGCCGACTCACCGGCATCATCCGGAGAATCAGCAGGATCCGATCCGGTTTCGCAATCTGGTCACGACGCTGGAGGAGTCGCTCCGGCGCAAGTACGCGTCGGCTGAGGTCCAACCGCTGCTCGCGCCATTCCACGGGTTGGGCGGTGACCGTGACTTCTGGAATCACACCCTCGACGGGCTGGCCGTGCTCGGCGCGCCCGGGCTGTTCCGGGCCTACCGGCTCCAGCGACCGGTCGCCGAGCTGGCGATCGCGGCCGAGAGCTTCCACACCAAGCCGCTGGTACGCATCCTGCAATCGGCCGATCGCTACCAGGTCCTGGGACTGGACCGGCGGGAGGTCAAGCTGTTCGAAGGCAACCGCGACGCCCTCGACCAGGTGGAGCTGGCTCCTGGCGTCCCGCGGACGATCACCGAGGCGCTGGGCAAGGAGTTGACCGAGCCGCATCAGACCGTCGCCTCCTACGGAATGGGTGCGCGCGGACCGGCGATGCACCACGGGCACGGTTCAAAGAAGGATGAGGTGGAGCGCGACACCGAGCGCTTCTTCCGCGCCGTCGATCGGGCGGTCCTGGAGCACCACTCGCGGCGTTCGGGTCTGCCCTTGATGCTGGCGGCGTTGCCGGAATACCACACCCCGTTCCGGCGTATCAGCCACAATCCGTTCCTGATGGTGGAGGGAATCGAGACCCATCCCGACGCCCTGCCGCTGGATGCTCTCCGCGAGCGGGCCTGGCGGGTGGTCGAGCCGCAGTATCATGCGCGCCTGGCCGCGCTGGTCGAGGAGTTCGGGAGGGCGCAGTCCAAGGGGTCGGGTACCGGAGAGCTGGCGCAGATCGCCGAGGCGGCCGTGGCCGGACGGGTCGCGACGCTGCTCATCGAGGCCGAGCGCCGAGTCCCCGGCAGGCTGGATGAGGCGAGCGGGCGCATCGAAATCGATGACCTGGCTCACCCGGAGATCGACGATCTGTTGGACGACTTGGGGGAGCTCGTGTTCAAGATGGGTGGGCGAGTCGTGGTCGTGCCTGCCGAGCGGATGCCGACACAGACGGGCATCGCAGCGATCTACCGGTTCGGCGACTGAGGTCGCGGGCGTGCAGCGCGCGATGACCATGCGCGATGACCATGAAAGTTCAGGTCAACACCAGCAGGAACGTCGAAGGCCACGAGGAGCTGGGCCGACGTATCGAGGCCGCGGTGGAGAAGGCGTTGGGCCGGTTCAGGGATCAGATCAGCCGGGTGGAAGTCCACGTCAGCGATGCGAACAGCCACAAGTCCGGGGGTGACGACAAACGCTGCGTGATGGAGGCGCGCCTGGGAGGGTTGCCGCCGATGGTGGCGCGCCACCGGGCGGCGACTGTGGATCAGGCGGTCGAGGGTGCGGCCGCGAAGGTGCAGAGAACCATCGAGCGTACCCTCGGGCGGCTCGGCCGCCGCTGACGGGCGCCGCCGCTCGGCGCCGGGACAGGTTGCCCGGGCATCGGCCGTTCCCTCGGGCGTCCTGCGCGGCGGCGGTGTGCCCTGGTCCCCCCTCCCGGACAGCGCTTGCATCCGCCGGAGCGATCTTCAGAATAACGAGCGTCCGCCCCCGGCGCCCGGCTCGGGCCGGGGCCCTACGATGCACCGTACGACAAGAAGCCGGCGTGCGCACCGGGCGTGCGCGTCGTCGGAACCGCTCAGGGGAGGAACGCCCATGAACCGCCAACGCATCCGCCGCATCGCCACCGGGCTGGCACTGGTCGTGCTCGCGGCGCCGGCCGGCGCCGCAGAGGTGACGCTGAGGGCCGTCAGCGCATTCGCCGAGGGCACCACCTTCTCGCGCAACTTCGAGCGCTTCATCGAGCGCGTGAACGCCAAAGGGCCGGGGGTCATTCAGCTCGACTACCTGGGCGGGGGCGGGAAGGTGATGAGTCCGTTCGAGCTCGGCAAAGCGATACAGACCGGCATCGTCGACGTGGGCAATCTGCCGGGCGCCTTCTACACCAACCTGGTGCCGGAGGCCGACGCCATCAAGCTGAGCGAGTTCACCATCCGCGAGGAGCGGCAAAACGGCGCGTGGGAGTATATGAACCGCCTGCACGTGCAGAAGATGAACGCCTATCATCTCGCGCGCCAGAAGGACTGCGTGCCGTTCAACCTGTATCTGAACACGAAGATCGACAGGCCCGACCTCAACGGTCTCAAGATCCGCACCACCCCCATCTACAGCGCCTTCTTCAGCTCGCTCGGCGCGACCTTGCTGCGCACCGCTCCCGGTGAGGTGTATACCGCGCTCGAGCGCGGCACGGTGGACGGCTACGGGTGGCCGGTGCAGGGCGTGCTCGACCTCGGATGGCACGAGGTCACCAAGTACCGGGTGGAGCCGAGCTTCTACCGCGCATCGGTGGAGGTCCTGATCAACGAGGACACATGGGGGCGCCTCGGCGACGAGCAGAAGGCCGTGCTGCGGGAGGCGGCCGACTGGCTGGAATCGCTGTGCGCGGAGGACAGGCGCATCAACGAGCGCGAGCGCGAGCGCCAGGCTGAGGTCGGCATCGAGGTCATCACGTTTCCCGAGGACGTGAGCGGCGCCTACCTCGAGCAGGCCTACGAGGTCGGCTGGGCGGCGTTCATCGAGGCCAATCCGGAGCACGGACCGAAGCTCAAAGAGCTTCTGAGCAGATAGCGCGCGCCGATGGGCGCGGCGCTCTCCAGGGCTTATGCCCGGGTGCTGGAGGTGTGCGGCCTCATGGCGGGGCTCGTCATAGCCGCCCTGGCCGCGCTCATCTCCGTCGACGTCGGCGCCCGCAACCTGGGCTGGTTCAACTTTCCGTGGTTGCTCGAGGTCTCCGAGTACGCCTTGTACGTCGCCACCTTCCTGGCGGCTCCCTGGGTGCTGTACCTGGGCGCCCACGTGCGGGTCGACGTGCTGATCGAGATTCTGCCGCGCGCCGCGGCGCACCGGCTGGAGATCGCGGCCGATTGCATCGGCGGAGCCGTAGCGCTGGTGCTGTGCTACTACGGGTGGCTCGCGACGGCGGACGCCTTTCGGCTCGGCTCGCGCGTGGCGAAGGAGCTGGTGGTCGCCGAATGGTGTCTGCTGGTCGTGATCCCGGTCTGCGCCGCGCTCCTCGCGGTGGAGTTCGCCTGCCGCGTTGTGCGAGCCCTTCGCGCCGGGCCCGACGCCCCGCGCGCGGGCCGCACTGCGGGGGCGCTCTAGGCGATGGAGTGGGGGTGGGCCCTGGCGCTCATGCTGGGTCTGCTGTGCGGCCTCATGGCCCTGGGGTTGCCGGTCGCCTTTGCGTTCTTCTCGGTGAATATCGTCGGCGCCGTCGTGTTCCTCGGCGGAGAGGCCGGTCTGAGCCAGCTCGCGCGCAACTCCATGGCATCCCTCGCGAGCTTCACCCTGGTGCCCATCCCGCTCTTTCTCCTGATGGGCGAGATCCTTTTCCACACGCAGGTGGCGTTCAAGGCCATCGAAGCGGTGGATCGCGTGATCGCGCGCGTGCCGGGACGCCTGTCCATCGTGTCCGTGGTGGGGGGCACCGTGTTTTCGTCGCTCTCGGGCTCGACCATCGCCAATACCGCGGTCCTCGGCAGCGTGCTGCTCCCCGACATGCTCCGCCGTGGATACCATCCGACCATCGCCATGGGCCCGATCATGGCCGTCGGCAGCATCGCCATGCTGGTTCCGCCGTCAGCGCTGGCCGTGCTGCTGGGGAGCCTGGCGGGGATTTCCATCGCGGGATTACTCATCGCCGGCATCGTTCCGGGGCTCATCATGAGCGTCGTGTTCCTGAGCTACGTCATCGGGCGCTGCGCCATGAACCCGCACATCGCGCCGAGCTACGAGGGGGAGACGCTCTCCCTGCGCGCGCGCTGGACGCCGTTCCTCGTTTACGTCGTGCCGCTGCTCGGCATCTTCGTGGTGGTCGTGGGGAGCATTCTCGCGGGCTACGCCACACCCACCGAGTCCGCCGCGCTGGGATGCGTGGCCGCGACGGTGGCGGCCGCCTGCTACCGGGCGCTCACGTGGAGCGGCCTCGTGCGCGCGCTCAAGGAAACGGCGAAGATCTCGGTGATGATTCTCTTCATCATCGTCGCGTCGGTCACGTTCTCCCAGATCCTGGCCTTCTCGGGTGCGACGAACGGCCTGCTCTCCGTCATCGAGGCCATCAACGCCTCGCCCATGACCATGCTGCTGATGATGCTCGGCATTCTGCTCTTTCTCGGCGCCTTCATGGACCAGGTGAGCATGATCATGGTGACGCTTCCGTTCTTCATCCCCATGGCGGAGCTGTTCGACATCAACCTGCTGTGGTTCGGCGTGCTCATGCTGATCGTCATGGAGGTGAGCTTCACGACCCCGCCCTTCGGGCTGCTGGTTTATGTGATGAAAGGCGTGGCGCCCCCCGAGATCACGCTCGGTCAGATCTACGCCGCCGCGGCGCCGTTCATCGTGCTCGAGGTCGCGGTGCTTGCATTCATCGTGGCGTTCCCGGAGCTGGCGACGTGGCTGCCGCAGCAGATGCGGCGATGACGTCCGGCACGCGCCGGCAGGGTGCGTGCCCCGATCACCCATGCGGGGTCGGGTCCGGGGGAACCGCGATGAACGGGGACTATGGGGGAGTATAGGGAGGATAAGGTGATGAACAGATTCGGTTTCGCGCTGTTGTCGCTCGCCGTGGCGGCGGGCATCGGCGGCCCCGCGGCCAGCGTCGCCCAGGATGAAAGACAGGTGACCGAGCGATCCCGGGCGCTGGTTCCCGAGCCGCCGTGGCCGCAGGGGGATCAGGTGGGAATGGCGAACACCTTGGGGCGGGGCACGTGGCTGCGCTGCGCCCATCATCTGTCCGATCCGCGGGCCAAAGCCTACGAGGTCTCCCACGTGCGCTCCCAGACGATGCCGACGTCGCCGTTCGGCGTCCCTCTGGAGTATCAGTTCAGACCCTCGGTCGGGATACCGGGCACCCGGCACGGTTTCAACGGCGAGTCTCTCAAGCAAGGGGAGCCGGCCGCCCAGGGCACACAGATGGATGCGCTCGGGCATTTCGCGTATCTGCCGGAGGCGTGGGACGGGCAGGAGGATTATCCGGCCGGGGCGCTGCGCTACTACGGCGGCTACACCCAGGCGCAGGTGAAGCCCACACCCGATTCACCGCTCCTGAAGCTCGGGGTCGAGCACGTGCCGCCCATCGTGACCACGGCGGTGCTGCTCGATGCGCGAGCCTATGTCGGCAAGGGACAGCCCCTCGAGCCGGGCCGGCTCGTCACCGCCGAGGACATAGAAGGCATGCTCGAGGCGCAGGGGCTGGGTTGGCGCGGTCTGCTCCCGGGCGACGTGCTCTATATCTACACGGGGTGGGAGGAGCACTGGCAGGATCCGGACACCGAAGGCGTCTACTACACGAAAGGTCCGGGTTTGTCCTACGACGCCGCCAGGTACATCGAGGACAAGGCCGTGGTGCTCGTTGCGCTCGACAATCCGTTCACGGATCCGGCTCCGGAAGGCAAGATCCGCGGTCAGGCGCCGCTATCGCCGGGGGTGCCGCCCGATCTGCCGTGGGTGATCCATCACCACAACCTGACCCAATCCGGTATTCACCAGATCCAGAATGCGCGTCTCGCGGAGATGGCGGCGGATCGGGTCTGGACGTCGTGCACGATCATCCTTCCGCTCAGAGTGCGCGGGGGCTCGGGTTCTCCGGTGCGCCCCGTCGCGATCGGTGCGCCGCGTCGCTGAGACGTACGCGCACGCAATGCGGGCCGGCCCGCGCTGCCGTGAGCCGGTGAGAGAGGCGGGCCCGGGCGGGAGACGATGCGGGCAGACGGCGGGCGCCTCACCTCGCGCAGGCGTGAGGCTGCCGACGCCGCCGGATCCGGGAGGACGCGTGGCCGCGCAGCAGAGTGCGAAGCCGGATGATGATTCAGAGGTTCACGCGGCTCGGCGGGAGCGGCGAGTACCCTCCTCGTAATACTGCCGGACCTTCTCGGCAAGCGTCTTGAGGTCCTCGCCGTGCTTGTCGTCGACGGAGAGCTGAACCAGCTCCGAGCCCGCGGGCTCGGCCGTGATCTTGCGTCCGGTGCGGATGAAGTTGTGGACGATGGTCAGCGCTTCCGTTGTGTGAACGACCAGGGACGTAGCCACCGCGTATCCCTCCTCCTACAGGTTCGCCCGATGATAACAGCAAACGAGCGGGAAGCGGTCTGCGGCGCCCGTCCTACTCCCGACGAACGTTCGACTCGAACGATGTCCTTCGGATCTGTGCTGACCGCTCGACCGTGCAACCACCATTTGCCCCTTTTTCTATTGCCACGCGCCTTGTGTCAAGCCCTCGCATCAAGGCGCAGCTCCGGGTGCTTTTGGTCCCCAGTGTAGCTCAGTTCCGCGCGCTCTGTAAGGGAAAAAGCGGGCACTGGGCGCGTCCGTGATGAATGATCGGGCGAGCCGCCCGCACCGGCCCTACAGTAACTTCCCGTTCTCCCGAAAAAAGAGCCATCATCGCGGCAAGCGGCCGTCGGCACCCGTGCGGAGCACCGTGTGCCCCTCCGGCGGACGGGACGACAGGAATCCGCTTCGGGCGCTCGCGCCGAGGGCGAAGCCGACATGCGCCGCCGGCGCAGGGGCCGGGCGGCATGCGCGGCATCCATACGCCATATACCCGTGAGAGACAGCCAGTGACCGAGCAACCGGCGAAAGGGTACAAAGTCATCAAGCGACGCACGGCGTTGACCGGGGTCATCGTCGCAGCGCTGGTTTTCATTCCCGGAGGCCTGGCGGTCATCCGCTACACCGAGAGGTATCTCGCCATGGTGGAGCAGGTGAGCCGGGTCGCGCCCCAGCGCGCCATGGAGCAGACGATGTTCCTGTTTCATTGGATCATCGGATCGGCCGTTGCCATGGCGCTCGTGAGCGGCGCCTACCTGGCGTGGCATGGCTGCCGCGTGATCAGGACGCAGCACAATCCGCCGCCCGGATCGTGGATCATCGAGCATCAGACGATCGCGACGGGCCGCAGGGCCGTGCGCGGCGGATACGCGCAGCTCGCAGCAGCCGTGCTGCTGGCGGCGGGCGGCATCGGTCTGGCGTGGGTCGCCGTGGTGCTGGCCGACAGGCTCCTTGGCGGCTCGGCGGCCGATACCCTCTGGCTTCTCGCGGGACGGCGCGGCGGCTGAGCACGGGTGCATCGATACTGGCCCGGGTGCTCCCAGCGGCTCGACTGCCGCGCGAGTCTTTGCGAGCGGCTCTCGCCCGGCCTCACGCGGGCTGCTGCTGTGTGATGCAGTGGATGGCGCCCCCGCCCGGGGCGATGCGGCGCACGTCCACGGGGACGACCTCTCGCTCCGGGAACAGACGCTCCAGCACGGCGCGCGCACGGTCGTCGCCCGCGACGCCGTATGCCGGCATGACGATGCCGCCGTTGGCGATATAGAAGTTGAGGTAGGAAGAGCAGAAGACATCGGTGCCCGCCTCGGCTTCCACGGCCTGCTCCAGCGCCACGAGCTCGAACCGGCGCCCGCGGGCGTCGGTGGCCCGGCGCAGGGCGTCGAGGTTCTCGCCCAGGATTCGGGCGTGGGGATGCTGCGGGTCCGGGTGGCTCGCGTAGACGACCAGCCCGGGGCGCGCGAAGCAGGCCAGCGCGTCCACGTGCCCGTCGGTCTCGGCGTCCAGCGGATCCCCCGGCAGCCAGACGACCTTGGACGCGCCCAGGGCGTGGAGCAGCTCGACCTCGGCCTCGGCTCGGGTGAGACCGGGGTTGCGGTTGGCGTTCAGGACCACCGACTCGGTGGTCAGCACCGTGCCCTCGCCGTCCACATGTATCGCACCCCCTTCGAGAACCAGGGGCGCCCGGTAGCAGGGCAGCCCCAAACCCTCCAGCAGGCGCGGCGCGAGCTGCGCGTCCTGGTCGTGGGGCGCGTGTTTCCCGCCCCAGGCGTTGAAACGCCAGGCGGTGCCGGCCAGGCGGCCGTCCTGGTGCCTCAAGAAGCTCGGGCCGCTGTCGCGCATCCAGGCATCGTCGATCTCCAGCGCGAGCAGCCCGATGTCCGGGCCGCACAGGCGCTGAGCGCTGGCCTGCGCCTGCGGATGGACGACGACGGTCACCGGCTCGAAGCGGCGGATGGCCCGCGCCACGGCCGCGTAGGCGCGCTGGGTGAGCTCGAGGTTTCCGCCCCAGAGTCCGACCCAGAGATCCTCGCGGCTCGGCCACGCCATCCAGCAGCGGCCGTGGGGCGACCATTCCGCCGGCATGGAGAACCCCGCCTCCAGGGGCGTGCGGCTGCGCAGCCCCTGGAGATGCGCCGCGGAGGCGCCGCTCATCGCCGAGGGTGCCGGGGGGACCCCGGCTGCGCCCCGTCCAGCCCGAGCAGGGCGCCGTAGAGGTCGGGGCGGCGGTCGCGGAACACGCCCCAGGCGATGCGCTGGGCGCGAACCGCGTCGAGGTCGAAGCTCGCGCTGACTGCGGCCTCCCCGCGGGTGCCGGCCTCGGCCACGATGGCGCCGGTGGGGTCGGCGATGAACGATGCCCCGTAGAAGGTGACCTCGCAGCTCTCCCCGCGCTCGGTTCCCACGCGATTGGACGCCACCAGCGGCACCATGTTGGCGGCGGCGTGCCCCTGCATCACGCGCTGCCAGTGGGGGCGCGAATCGTAGCCCGGGTCCGGCGGCTCGCTGCCGATGGCGGTGGGGTAGAGCAGTATCTCCGCGCCCTGGAGCACCAGGGCCCGCGCCGTCTCGGGAAACCACTGATCCCAGCAGATGGCGGCCCCGAGGGTGCCATAGCGGGTGCGCCAGGTGCGGAAGCCGGTGTCTCCCGGCGAAAAGTAGAACTTCTCCTGATATCCGGGTCCGTCGGGGATATGCGACTTGCGGTAGATGCCGAGCACGGAGCCGTCGGCATCGATGATGGCCAGGGAGTTGTAGTGCACGTTGCCGGCGCGCTCGAAGAAGCTGACCGGCAGCACCACGCCCAGCTCGAGGGCCACGGCGCGCATGCGCTCGATGACCGGGTGTCCCTCGGCCGGCGCCGCGAGCTCGAAGAACCGGGGATCCTGATCCTTGCAGAAATACGGGGTTTCAAACAGCTCCTGGAGCAGAATGATGTGCGCCCCGGCAGCGCCCGCCTGGCGCACCAGCGCCTCCGCGCGGGCCAGATTCTCTGCCCGGTTCCAAGTGCACGGCATCTGGGTGGCCGCAAGCGTGACCGTACCCATCAGGTATCTCCCGGCATCGGCAGCCAATCGCAGCCAATCTAGCGGCCCCGGCGGCGACCAGCAAGCCCGGCTCGCGTCGCTCGGAAATCCGCGAAGCGTCCGAAGAATGTCGGCCGGGGCTCGCGCGGACCGGACGGATATGATGTAGTGCACCGGCGCCGGCCCGATCCGGTTCCGGTACGAAGGCGGGCTACGACGGGTAGCTTCGATCATGGCGAGCACCAAGGATCCCCTTCTTCAACCCTTTCGTCTCAAGCACCTGCGGCTCAAGAACCGGGTGCTCAGCACGAGCCACGAGCCCGCGTACTCGGAGGACGGCAAGCCGAAGCTTCGCTATCAGCTCTACCACGAGGAAAAGGCGAAGGGGGGCATCGCGCTCACCATGTTCGGCGGGTCGTCCCTCATCGCCCCCGATTCGCCGCCGGCCTTCGGGAATCTGTACGTGGGCGATGACGCGATCATTCCATACTTCCAGCAGATCGCCGAGCGCGTACACAAGTACGAGTGCGCGCTCATGTGCCAGATCACGCACCTCGGCCGGCGTACGTCCTGGGGCACGGGCGATTGGCTTCCGGTCATCGCGCCGTCGTGCGTGCGCGAGCCGGCGCACCGTGCGTTTCCGAAGACCATGGAGCGCGAGGACATTCGGCGCGTGGTCGAGGCGTACGGTGCGGCCGCGCGCCGCTGCAAGGAAGGCGGCCTCGACGGCGTCGAGCTGGAAGCGTACGGGCACCTTCTGGACAGCTTCTGGACCCCGGCCGTCAATCGGCGCACCGACGAGTACGGCGGTTCTCTCGAGAATCGCATGCGCTTCGGCCTCGAGGTGTTCGACGAGGTGCGGCGCCAGACCGGCGACGACTTCGTCGTCGGGATCCGCATGGTCTTCGACGAGGCCATGGAGGGCGGCCTGAGATTGGAGGAGGGCATGCGCATCGCCGAGCGCCTGATCGGCGCCGGCGCCGTCGACTTCGTCAACGTCATAAAAGGACACATCGACACTGATCGCGCGCTGGCCGACGTGATACCGGGCATGGGCACGCCGAGTGCGCCGTTCCTCGAGTTCAGCGGCGCCATCAAGCGCGAGCTGAACGTGCCGGTGTTCCACGCTGCGCGCATCAACGACGTGGCGACGGCCCGCCATGCCGTGCGCGAGGGACTGGTGGACATGGTGGGGATGACACGGGCCCACATGGCCGATCCGTACATCGTCGCCAAGATCGAGCGCGGCGAGGAAGAACGCGTTCGGCCCTGCGTCGGTGCGGGCTACTGCATCGATCGCATCTACGTCGGCGGCGAGGCGCTGTGCATCCACAATCCGGCCACGGGTCGCGAGATCACGATGCCCCACGTGATTCCGTCGACCGAGGGTCCGCGGCGCAGGGTGGTGGTCGTGGGGGCGGGCCCCGCCGGCCTCGAGGCGGCGCGGGTCTGCGCCGAGCGAGGTCACGCGGTGGTGCTCTTCGAGGCGACCGATCGAGCCGGCGGGCAGATCGTCCTCGCCTCGAAGGTCAGCCGGCGCCGCGAGATCATCGGCATCGCCGAGTGGTTGTTCGCCGAGGTTCAGCGCCTCGGCGTGGATGTGCGTCTCAACTGCTACGCGGGGATGGACGAGGTGCTCGCCGAAGCGCCCGACATCGTGGTGATTGCCACCGGCGGGATACCCAACACCGAGATCCTGGAAACCGGTGCGGGCCTCGTCACCAGCACCTGGGACGTCCTGAGCGGGCAGGCGGCGCCGGGCGAGGAGGTGCTCTTGTTCGACGACAACGGCGGTCACCCAGCGCTCTCGTGCGCGGAACGTCTTGCCGCCACCCGCGGGGTGCACCTCGAGCTGGTGACGCCGGATCGGATGATCGGGCAGGACGTGGGCGGCATCAACTACCCGGCGTACTTTCGATCCTTCTACCGCCACGGCGTGACCATGACGCCCGATCATCGCCTGGTGCGGGTGGAGAAGCAGGGGAACAAGCTGCGCGCCGTTCTGCGCAACGAGTACACAGACGCGCTCTCCGAGCGCACCGTGGACCAGGTCATCGTCGAGCACGGCACTCTTCCCGCGGACGAGCTCTACTTCGCGCTCAAGGACGGCTCGGTCAACCTCGGTGAGGTCGATCTCGACGCGCTCATAGCGGGACGTCCGCAAAGCCTTGGCGACGATCGGGCGGGGGGCTACCGGCTCTTCCGGGTGGGAGACGCGGTCGCCAGCCGCAACATCCACGCGGCCATCTATGATTCGCTGCGCCTGTGCAAGGATTTCTGAGTCGCGTCCACGCGCCATGCCGCAGGCCGACGACAAATCCATCGATGCCGTCACGCTGTTCCTGTGCGGCGACGTGATGACGGGCAGGGGTATCGATCAGATCCTGCCGCACCCGAGCGCGCCGCACCTGTACGAGTCTTATGTGCGCGATGCCCGCCGATACGTGGAGATCGCCGAGCAGACCCACGGGCCCATCGATTACCCCGTCGGCTTCGACTATATCTGGGGCGATGCGTTGCTGGAGCTGGAGCGGGTGGCACCCGACGCGCGAATCGTCAACCTCGAGACCGCCGTGACCGCCAGCGAGGACGCCTGGCCGGACAAGGGCATCCACTATCGGATGCACCCGGCGAACGTTCCGTGTCTGAGCGCTGCCGGAGTCGACTGTTGCTCGCTGGCGAACAACCACACCCTCGACTGGGGCTACGCGGGTCTGGAGGAGACGCTGGCGGTGCTGGCGCGGGCCGGCATAGCCAGCGCGGGCGCCGGGGGAAACATGCGCGACGCCCGGGCCCCGGCCGTGCTGGATGCAGGGGGCGGGCGCCGGGTACTGGTTTTCGGCTTCGGCTCGGCGACGAGCGGAATCCCCCCCGCCTGGGGCGCCACGGCGGAGCGGCCCGGCGTCAACCTCCTGCCCGATCTTTCAGTGGAGACCGCGCGCAGCGCCGGTGTGCGCATGCGCCGCATGGCGCGCGACCGCGATATCGTGGTCGCATCCGTTCACTGGGGCGGAAACTGGGGCTACGAGATACCCGACGCGCAACGGGATTTCGCCCATGCCCTGATCGAGTCGGGCGCCGACATCGTGCACGGACACTCGTCGCATCACGTGAAGGGCATGGAGGTCTACGCGGGGAAGCTCATTCTTTACGGCTGCGGGGATCTCCTCACGGACTACGAGGGGATCGAGGGCTACGAGCGCTACCGCGACGATCTCGGTCTGATGTATTTCCCGACCGTGGATGCTGCGAGCGGCTCGCTGCGCGCCTTGCACATGAGCCCGACCCGCATCGAGCGTTTCCGGCTGCACCGGGCGCACCCCGAGGAGGTGCGCTGGCTCGATGCCGTGCTCGACCGCGAGGGGGCGGCCCTGGGCACGCGCGCCGTGCCGACGAGCGAGGGAGGCCTGAAACTGGAATGGGCGTAAAGGGAACCGCCGGCTTGGGGGCAGCTCGGCCCCGCGAACGCGGGGCTTGCGACTGCGCAGCACGCATCCCCGGGGCCCCTGCCCCCAAGCCGGCGATCCACGCGCTCCGGGCGGGCGCCCAGGCGAGGCAGACTGTGTCCGAAAATCAACGGTGGGATCCCGAGCGGTATCGCCGCATCGCGGGCTTCGTCTCCGAGCTGGGCGTACCGCTGCTCGAGCTGCTGGATGCGCGCCCCGGGGAGCGCATCCTGGATCTCGGCTGCGGCGACGGCGCTTTGACCCAGCAGCTCCTGGCCCGGGGGTGCGAGGTGGTGGGCATCGACAGCAGCGCCGAGCAGGTGGCGGCCGCGCGGGCGCGCGGCTTCCAGGTTCGTTCGATACGTCTGTTTGCACGGCCGACCCCCATCGACAGCGGTCTCGGCGAGTGGTTAGGGGTCTTCGCGCAGTCGTTTCTCTCGGCGGCGCCCGCTGACGAGCGAGAGGACCTGGTGCGTGAAGTGTGTGACGCGGCCGCTCCACGGCTGCAGCGCGCGGACGGCGCGTGGGTCGTCGACTATGTCCGGCTGCGCGTCGCGGCCCTGCGCCCCGCGGGCTGAGCGCCGTGGCGAATCAGGTACATCCAAAGAGGAGAGGGCAAGATGCATCGCAGCCGACTGTGCGGGTTCATCATCGATTGCCGGACCGACGATCTGGAGCGTGACGCGAGGTTCTGGAGCGAGGCACTGGGGTTCGCGGTGCGTCGCTCCGGGGACCCCGACGACGCCGGCTATATTCTTCTCGACGCCGCAGCGCGCGATCTCGACCTGGAGCTGCAGCAGGTCGCGCACCCGAGCCGCGTGCACCTGGACATCGAAGCCGACGACGTGGAGTCGGAGGTACGCCGTCTGGAGAAGTTGGGTGCGAAGCGCGTGGGGCAGGTGAAGACTTGGTGGGTAATGGAAGCGCCGAGCGGGCATCGCTTCTGCGTGGTGCGGGCGCAGAGCCCGCGCTTTGCGGCCTCGGCCAACTCGTGGGATTGAGTGGAAGGCTCACAGGAGGGTGCCATGCGCAGACCGATGGCATGGGTCCGGCGTGCCTGGCGGGCGGTGCCGGCAGGGGCGGTGGCGCTTGCGCTGCACGCCGCCTTCGCCGGCAACCGCTTCTCTGCCTTCCGAGCCGAGTAGGCGGCTGCAACCTCTCGAACCCGCCCGGCGCGCGGCCTCGGCCCAGCCTGGGCGCAGCCTCTGTTTGAGCTGACGATCCCCCCGGAGCAAGCGCACCAGGCGCGTCGCCCGGCGGACGATGCGCCCCGGGGCTTCAGAAACGTGGGAACCAACCGCTATGTGTGGCGTCGGCTGGCGGCCGCCGCGCCAGCGCCTCGGCTCGCGCGCTGCCCCGACCCTGCGCACCGATTCAGCCGAATGCGATGACCAGCGCCACCATCGATCCCCGAGCCGAGAATCGCCTGCTGCGCGAGCGGTTGCAGCTGTTCGCCGACGAGGCGGCCAAGAACGGGAGCATCCTGCGCAACTTCCAGGCGCTGGAGCTGGACCTGCTGGCGGCTGAATCCCTGGCGGAGCTGCTCCGGCGTCTGGTGGAGGGGGTCACCGGCGCGCTCCGGCTGGAGGAGGTCAGCGTCACGCTCTTCGACCCCGAGCACGAGCTGCGGCATCTGCTCGCACACGGGGGTGTGCGAGCGGACGAGCTTCCAGGGGTCTTGCTGGCCGACGATCTGGTGGCCCTCAATCCGCTCTATGCCGGCCTGCGCAAGCCGTGGCTGGGCCCTTACCTCGGCGGGGACCACAGCCCTTTGTTCCGCGACGCGGCGCGCCTGCGCAGCGTCGCCATTCTGCCCCTGCCGCGCGGCCGCTGTGTCATCGGCAGCCTGAACTTTGGCAGCGCCGACGGCGCGCGCTACACGCGCCATCATGCAACGGACTTTCTCCATCACCTCGCAGTCATCGCCGCGGTGTGCGTCGAGAACATGGCCAACCGCGAGCGGCTGGTGCTGAGCGGCCTCACCGACATCCTGACCGGGTGGCACAACCGGCGCTACCTCGAGCGCCGGCTGCCGGAGGAGGTCGCGCGGGCGCGACGCCATCGCCAACCGCTCAGCGGGCTGCTGCTCGACGTCGACCACTTCAAGCGCGTCAACGACGAGTACGGCCACGGTGCCGGTGACCGGGTACTGCGCGAGTTCGCCCGCCGCGTGAGGGATACGCTGCGCGCCACCGACGTGACCGTGCGTTACGGGGGCGAAGAGTTTGCGGTGCTGCTTCCCCAGACTGCGCTCGCGGATGCCGCCGAGCTCGCCGAACGCATCCGGCAGGGCGTGGCGGCCGCGCCCTTCGACATCGGTCCGGAGCGCCGGGTGGACATCACCGTGTCCATCGGAGGCGCCGAGGTGTGTCCAGGGACCGGGCAGGCCAGCGACGCGCGTGTGGCTCAGGCGCTGCTGAGCGCCGCGGACACGGCGCTGTACCGGGCCAAATCGGAGGGGCGAAACCGGGTCGCGTGCGCGCGCGAGGCGGCGGGCAACCGTGCGCCGCCGCCCGCGTGATGCACGGCGGAGCATCCGCACGCCTTGCGCGTTTCGTTCCTGCGCCTCGTCTCGCGAGGCCAAGGTAACGCAGATGGGTGGCAGCTCGGAGTGCAAAAGACCGCGGCAAGGCGCGGCGAGACCAGGGCCTCGGCCCCCGGCGGGAAGCAAAGAGCAGGCGTTTGCTCCGCCAAATGCGAGGACTGAGAGGCAGTTGGCGATCCGGTGCGAAGGAAAGGGCTATGGCGCTAAAGGAACGAGTCTCCCAGCCGACTACAGAGTTCAGGCGCAGGTGTTTCGCGCTGCGAGCGATACCTCCGTCCGGCGAGCGAAGCAGCTCGTTACGAGGCGGATCCCAGGGAGCGGCCGCTGCCCGCAGCAACAGACCCCAAGGAATGGTGATGGAGAGCGAAGCTTGAACGGCGTGAGAGTGATCCGAGGTGAGTCGTCCGGAGCTTTCGAAATCATCCAAGTCGATCGTCATAAGAGGTCCAGGTTCTTCCCATGACTGAGAGCGCACAAGCACTACCGTTGGCCGGCAACGTAATCCGAGGTATGAAGTTCCGTCGCCTTCTCATCGCCCGTTACGCCGCGGTCAACCTCATTGGTTTGATGCTCGTGGGTATCGCATGGCGTCAGGGCCTCGTCGAGCAGGTATGGGTGGCAGACACATCGACGCTGTCGGTGGTGATCGCGGTCCTGTTCGTGTGGGGAATGATCGTCGGCGGCTGGCGGGCATGGAAGCTCTCGGAAGAGCTCGACAGAGTACGAGCCGGTCAACCCGCCGAGAAGGCCAAGGCCTACAACGACGCCATCAGGCGAGGCGTCGACCCGCGAGTGGCGGCCGAGGCGCTCAGGACCAAGCTGCTCCAGCGCGTGGCATTCGCGAAGCAGCTCAGCGGCACTCTCGTGACCTTGGGCCTCGTGGGCACCGTGATCGGATTCATTATCGCACTCAGCGGAGTGGACCCGAGCCTGGTGGGCGATGCGTCGTCCATCGGGCCGATGGTCGGTAAGCTCATCGAGGGCATGGGAGTGGCACTGTACACAACGCTTGTCGGGGCGTGCTTTGGCATCTGGGCGGCGATCAATCACCAGCTGCTCGCCACCGGTGCGTCGAATCTGTTTACGGCAATTCTGGAGGCGGTGTCTTGTTCAACGACGACACAAGTACAGTCTTCCGCGACGTCATAACGCTTGCCCTCGCGGGCTTCGTAGCCGTCGTCATCCTGCTGCTCCCTTGGGTGAATCCACCCGGGACCAAGGAAGAGTCCAAGGGGAATCCGCCGGGTGACGTGATCTTCGAGGCTACCTGGCCGGACGAGTTCGATACGGACGTCGATCAGTGGGTCGCCGCTCCCGGAGACGTACCCGTCGGTTACTCGAACAAGGGCGGCCTGATCTGCAATCTCCTGCGCGATGATCTCGGGCACTACAGTGATCCCCTGGAGGTGAACCACGAGATCACGGTATGCCGTGGCATTCAGACGGCGGGCGAGTACGCCATCAACCTTCACCTGTATCGCAACGGCACCGGTGAGCTGCCGATACCTGTCTATTTGAAAGTCAGCGTCCGCTCTCCGGAGGGCAATACCAGGGAGGTGCTTCGGACGCGGGCGACGCTCAACCGCGTCGGACGCGAGATCACGGTCGTGCGCTTCAAATTGACCGAAAAGGGGACGCTCGTCACCGACAGCGTGCACAGTTTGTACAGGCCGTTGCGCCGATTCGGGAGTAGCTGATGCTCGATACCACTCTATTGATGATGTGGGGCGGCGTGGTCGCGCTCGCCTTCGTGCTGGGGCTGATCGCCCTCAGGACCACCGAGAGTCCCGGCATCCGGGGAACCATCGTCGTGATCGTCGTGGTTCTGGCCGGAGTCACCTACACCGGCGGCGAGCAGGTGCTCGGAAACGCCCGGCCGGTGGCGTTCGAGGTCGTGAAGCCGCAGGACCCGCAGCGCGTCCTCTACTCCCAGGCCATACGGGACAAGGGCATCTTCCTGCTCGTGGCCACCGAGGAGACGCCCACGTACTTCAAGCTACCCTGGAGCGAGAAGACGGCCGAGGAGCTGCGCAAGGCGATGGAGGAAGCCCAGCGCAACCAGACGCCTCTCATGTTCCGCTTCGAGCGCTCGCTCGAGGACCGCGAGCCCATGTTCTACGCGATGCCGCAGCCGTCGCTGCCGGACAAGCAGTCTCCCAAGCCCGGTTTCGAGTATCAGGACCGGGAGTGGCGCATCTGATCCCTGGCCGGGGATCGCCGCCGCTCAGCGCTCACCAGCCGCCACGGCCCCGCACCCCGGTGCGGGGCCGTCGCTTTTTAGGCCCCAACGCAGACAGTGACGCCGACGGGGCCGCGCAGGCCTCAGCCTTGCGCCGCGTACAATGCAGTGAGCAGCAACAGGATTGCGATGCCTTGAAAGCCCACCCGCGCGAACATGAGCTGGTGGCTGTGCCTGCGGTCGAACTCGCCGCCCCGCGCCATGGCGCCGACGCCGGTGACGAGAGCGGCCACGGTCGCAATGAGGGCTAGAATGATGAGGATTGCCAGGTCGTTCATGGCCGGTCTCCTGTCGACTGTGCGGGCTGCGTGCACGAGCCATCCAGGGCTGCGTGCCAGCACGGCTCCGCATAAGCGGCAGGCTCGGTCCATTCGCCCCGGCATCTCTTGATCTGGATCAACGGTACGCGCTCCAGCGGTATACTCTATCGGGGTTTTTCGCGGGGCAGGCTTCGGATCCTCCACAGGTCGAGTTGCCGAGCCGGACTCGGGTGCGTGTCGCGGCGTCGATTTCTTCCGGGCTTTCGCTTGCGCCGCATGGCGGCGCGCTCATGTATACGTTGGAGGGCAGTCCTATGCGACGCACGTACGACTTCGACCAGGTCGCGCTCGTGCCGCAGTTCAACAACGTTCCCTCTCGCACGGTGCCCGATCTGGAAAGCTGGCTGACGCGGCACCGGCGGGTCAAGGTCCCCGTGCTCGCGGCCAACATGGATACCGTTATCGGTCCGGAGCTCGCCGAGATACTGATCGAGAACGGGACTTATCCCATTTACCACCGTTTCACCGAATGGGACGACCAGAAGCGATGGGTAAGCCGATTCCGCGACCGTACGTTCGTCTCCTGCGGCGTTCACGACATCGACCGGGTTCGCGAGCTGCTTGACCTCGGTGCGGTCGGTGCCTGCATCGACGTGGCGCACGGCCATTCGGATCGAATGATGGACTACATCGGAGAGCTCAAACGCTCTCATCCCGACAAGGATGTCATCGCGGGCAACGTGTGCACCGCCATGGCGTATCACGATCTGGTCAATGCGGGTGCGGATGCGATCAAGGTCGGGATCGGATCGGGATCCCCTTGCACGACGCGGGCCGTGACTGCGTTCGGGACGCCGCAGTTCAGCGCCATCCAGGACTGCGCTGCTGTTGCGGAGAAGCTTCGTGTGCCCCTGATCGCGGACGGCGGCATCCGCGGCAGCCGCGACCTGGTTCTGGCGCTGGCAGCCGGCGCCAGCACGGTCATGATAGGGAGGCTGTTCGCGCTCACCGAGGAGAGCGCGGCGCCGAAGCGTCCGGTGTCAACCGGAGAGGGCGGGCTCGAGGCCAAGTATCGCGGTCAGGCGAGCGAGGATTTTCAGAGCGATTTCTACGGCGGGCTCAAGGAGTACACCGTCGCCGAGGGCGTGCATTTCTGGGCGCCGGTGAGCGGGTCCGCGCAGGCGCTCATCGACACGCTGCTGGGCGGGCTGCGCAGCGGCCTGACCTACGGTGGCGCCAAGAGCATCAAGGAGCTGCAACGCAAGGCCGAGTTCGTCGGGATCG
>CAZPFD010000033.1:0-1437 GCA_964585725.1 uncultured Ectothiorhodospiraceae bacterium
CTTCGTGCACCTGTTCGAGCGCGACTGCTCCATCCAGCGCCGCCATCAGAAGATCATCGAGGAGGCCCCCGCGCCGGGGCTCGACGGCCCGCTGCGAGAGGCCATGGGTGCCGCGGCGGTGGCTGCCGCACGCGCCGTGGGCTACGTGGGTGCGGGAACGGTGGAGTTCCTTCTGGACCCCGAGGGTCGCTTCCACTTCATGGAGATGAACACCCGCCTCCAGGTGGAGCATCCGGTGACGGAGCTGGTGACCGGGCGGGATCTGGTCGAATGGCAGATCCGGGTGGCCGCGGGCGAGCCCCTGCCCTGCGAGCAGGACGCGCTCGCCATCGAGGGACACGCCGTGGAAGCGCGCCTGTACGCGGAGGATCCCGCCCAGGACTTCCTGCCCGCCACCGGCACGCTGCGCCATCTGCGCATGCCGCTGTCCGACAGCCACGTGCGCGTGGACACCGGCGTGCGCGAGGGCGACGAAGTCAGCATGCACTACGACCCCATGATCGCCAAGGTGATCGCGTGGGACCGGGATCGCGCGAGCGCCGTGCGGCGCCTGCAGCGCGCGCTCACGGAATGCGAGATCGCCGGCGTCGCCACCAACGTGTCGTTCCTGGCCGCGGTGCTCGCGCACCCCGCGTTCGCGCGCGCGGAGCTGGACACGACCTTCGTAGAGCGGCACCGGGCGGAGCTGACGCCCAAACCGCCCGTCAGCGACGACGAATTGCTGGCCATGGCGTGTCTTCAGGTGCTCGCCGATCGCGCCCGTGAGGCGCGGCGGCGCACGCAGAGCTCGCCGGATCGGTGGTCACCGTGGCACACCAGCCGGGGGTGGCGCCTCAACGACGAGGGGCACGACGTTCTGACGTTCATCGATCGCGGTGAGCGGCGGCGGGTGACCGTCCACTACCAGGACGGGGGCTATCTCCTGGAGCTTCCCGGCGGCAGCATGAAGGTGCACGGGGACGTCGACCGCGACGGGACGCTGCGCGCCGACCTCGCGGGTAAACGCATCAACGCCGCCGTGGTGCGGCAGGGTTTCGAGCTCGCTCTGCTCATCGGCGGCATCGCTCACCCTCTCACCCTCGATGATCCCGATGCCCGCGTCCCGAGCCGAGAGGCCGCCGCCGGGCGGCTTACCGCGCCCATGCCCGGACGAGTGCTCGCCGTTCTGGTGGAGGCTGGACAGGCCGTGGCGCGCGGCGAGAAGCTCATGGTGCTCGAAGCCATGAAGATGGAGCACACCATCACCGCTCCCGCACCCGGCACCGTGGAGTCGGTGGGGTTCCGCGAGGGTGATCTGGTCGAGGAAGGCGTGGAGCTGCTGAACATCAAGGCCGCGGACGACGCAGCCTGAGTACCCACGGCGGCGGCCTACCCCCGTGGGGAATTCATGCTCGGCCGCCGCAATCGCGGCTGGAAGTCGCCTCGTAGGGCGGGATG
>CAZPFD010000033.1:1537-22383 GCA_964585725.1 uncultured Ectothiorhodospiraceae bacterium
CAGGGCGGACGGATCGCAACGCCATCGCGCGCCGAATTCCGAAAGCTCCTTCCCATACCCTTCAGAATCGGCGCCGGCGGGCGACATCCTCTGTCAGGCACGAGCTCGGCAGACGCTCACACAAGGCATGAACTGGGGGCTGGTTTCGTTCGCACTGGTCGGCGTGGCGGGAGCCGTCGGCACTCTCGTGCTCTTCGATCGGATCGCGCGCGCCAGCACCGCTCACTGGCAACAGATGGCGAGGCATCTGGGCGGCGAGCTCGGACGCACTGCCTGGTACGTGCCCTGGCGCTCGATCCGGGCCACCCTGCGCGGGCAGCGCGTGGAGCTGCGCGAGAGGCCTCCCCAACAGCACCAGCCGGGCGGTGTGGAGCTTCGCGTGTCCGGCGCCTTCGGATGCACCGTGAAGTTCTGGCCGAAAAGAATGGGCAGGCTCTTCATCCTCACGCGCTTGCACCGGATTCAGGTGGACGGCGCTCTCGGAGAACGCTTCCTGGTCTACACGGACAACCCGGGGCGGGCGTCGCTTCTGCTCCACGATGCGAACAAACGCGAGGCGATGAATCGTCTCCTGGACGAGGGCGTGCTGCGCATCCATCCGGACCACGCGCGCCTCGTCTGCACCGATTACCGCGCGGGGCCCGGCCAGTGGGGTCCCAGCGCGCCCAGGCGCGGCAAGGTGATGAGCGACGACCGGACGCTGCTCTCGCTGCTGCAGACCCTGCACAGCCTCGGCTGAGTCCTCGACCCACCCGCTCACCGCCGGTCGCGCTCAGGCCGGCGTCCACCCACTGCGTTCACTCTCTGTGCGCGGCAGCAGCGGATCGAGATTCCGCTCCCGTGGGCGGTAAGCGCCGCCGGCGCGCGCGAGTGTTCCGCCCGGGCGCGGGCCAGCTCTATCATGTCGGTCATGGACATCCCCAAGAAGGTCAAGATGGTCGAGGTCGGTCCCCGCGACGGGCTCCAGAACGAGCCCCGGAGCGTTGCCACCGGGATCAAGATCGCCCTCATCGAACGTCTCGCCGCGGCGGGCCTGCCGGTGGTCGAGGCTACGGCCTTCGTGTCGCCCAAGTGGGTGCCGCAGATGGCGGACGCCGCCGAGGTCCTCACGGGAATCTCGCGCAGGCCCGGCGTGAGCTATCCGGTGCTCGTGCCCAACCTCGAGGGCTTCGAGCGCGCACGCGCCGCGGGGGCCCGCGAGATCGCGATCTTCGGCGCGGCCTCGGAAACCTTCTCGCAGCGAAACATCAACTGCTCCATCGGCGAGAGCCTGGCGCGCTTCCGGCCGGTGGTCGAGGCCGCGCAGGCCGAGCGCATCCCGGTGCGGGGGTACATATCGTGCGTGCTCGGATGTCCGTACGAGGGCGAGATCGCGCCCGAGGCCGTGGCCCGCGTGGCGCGGGCGCTCTTCGAGATGGGCTGCTACGAGATCTCCCTCGGCGACACCATCGGCGTAGGCACGCCGCGCAAGGCCCAGGCGCTGGTGGATGCGGTGGCCGAGCACGTGCCGCGGGAATGCCTCGCCGCGCACTTTCACGACACCTACGGGCAGGCGCTCGCCAACCTGCTGGCGGTGATGGAGCGGGGCATCGCGGTGATCGACAGCTCCGTGGCCGGGCTCGGCGGCTGTCCCTATGCCAAGGGCGCGAGCGGCAACGTGGCCACGGAGGACGTGCTCTACATGTTGAACGGGCTCGGCGTGGAGACCGGCGTGGACCTGGACGCGATCGTGGACGTGGCGCTCTACATCAGCGAAGCGCTCGGCAGGCAGCCGACCTCGAAGGTGTCGCGGGCCATCGCCGCCAAGCGCTGAAAAAGGGGACATTCTGTGGTTCTGATCCCTGATTACCCATAAACCTCAGCTATGCCCTGCCGGGACGGCGGAAACTCGTGGATAATCAAGAATCAGAACGTCCCCTTTTTCAGCGCCGCGCCGTGGCCACCGGCAGCTCGCTCACGCGGCGCATCTCCGCGCTCTCGAACAGCGCCGGATCGCGCAGGTAATCGACGAGCATGTCGGTCGCATCGACTCCCCAGAAGATGTTGCCGTCAACCACGAAGCTCGGCACGCCGAACACGCCGAGCCCGGCCGCTCGCTCGGTGTTCGCCCGCAAGGCCGCCTTCACCTCGGGGGCGGCCACGCGCGACTCCCAATCCGCGACCCCGAGCCAGCGAATGAGCGCGTCCCACTCGCGCGGGTCCTCGATCAGACGGCCATCGCGCCAGATGAAGCGGAAGATCTCCAGGATGGACTCGCGCCGGTTGCCCAGCGCGACGGCGAGTCTGAGCGCCGGCAACGGGTTGAAGGGATGCCCCGGCGGCATGCGAAAGGGAATGCCGTGGCGGCTCGCGTACCACTGCACGTAGCGATAGGTGAAACGCCGCTTCCCGGGCAGCTCGGCCGGCCCCTTCGACTCCCAGTGCTTGAGAAGGCCCGCCAGCAGCACCGGATGAAACGCGATGTCCACCTCGCCGGGCAGCTCCCCGAACCTCTCGGCCTGGAGGTAGGAGAAGGGCGAGACGAAGTCGAAGTACCAGTCGAGCCTGCGCATCACGAATGCCTGGAACGTGGTGCACGTCGGACGCGCACCCTTATAACACGAAGGGCACGAAGAACACGAAGAAGGAAGTGATAATGTCAGGCAAAAATCCCGGGAACATCGGGTAGCGAAGTCACTTCGCTCTTACCTTTTTACTCTCTCTTCGTGTCCTTCGTGTGATCTTCGTGCTCTTCGTGTTAAACAGCCGAGCTTTGGAGCACTTCCCCGGTCAGTCGTGGATGCGCACCTTCACATAAGAGCCTGGCGCATCCTCGATGGGCTCGAGCTTGCCGTCGCCCGGGCGCCGCGCCGGCACTTGCTTGCCGCCGTAGCGGGCGACCCACTTCGCCCAGTCCGACCACCAGGAGCCCTCGTGGTGCGTGGCCCCCGCGAGCCAGGCGTCGGGATCCGCGGGCAGCTCGGCGTTCGTCGCGTAACCGTACTTGCCGGCCGAGGGCGGATTGATCACACCCGCGATGTGCCCGGAGAAACCGAGGACGAAGCGTATCGAGCCGGAGTAGAGCTGGGTCGCGCGGTACGTGCTCTTCCACGGCGCAATGTGATCTTCGCGTGTGGAGAGAATGTAGGTCGGCTGCTCGATCTTGCCGAGGTCGATGGGCACGCCTTTGAGCTTGATGCCGCCTGGCTTGCTGAGCAGGTTCTCCTGGTACATCTTGCGCAGGTAGAAGCTGTGCATGGCGCGCGGCATGCGCGTGGAGTCCGAGTTCCAGTAGAGAAGATCGAAAGAAAACGGCTCCTTGCCCATCAGATAGTTGTTGACGACGAAGCTCCAGATGAGATCGTTGGCGCGCAAGAGGTTGAACGCGTCCGCCATGTGCTCGCCCTCGAAATAGCCCCGGCGCGCCATGTGCTTCTCGATGAGCTCGATCTGCTCCTCGTCGATGAACACGCCCAGCTCGCCCGCGTCCGTGAAGTCCACGAGCGACGCGAAGAACGTGGCGGACTTGATGCGGTCGTCTTTCTTCTTCGCCATGTAGGCCAGGGTGGAGGCCAGCAGCGTGCCGCCGATGCAGTAGCCGATGGCGTTGACCTCGCGCTCGCCCGTCGCCTGCTCGACGGCGTCGAGAGCGGCCAGGGGACCTTGCAACATGTAGTCCTCGAAGGTCTTCTCCGCGAGCCGCTCGTCGGGATTCACCCAGGAGACGACGAACACGGTATGACCCTGCTCCACCGCCCACTTGATGAAGGAATTCTTGGGCCGCAGGTCCAGGATGTAGAACTTGTTGATCCACGGCGGGATGATCAGCAGAGGCCGGCGGTAGACGGTCTCGGTGGCGGGCTCGTACTGCAGAAGCTGCATCAGCTCGTTCTGATAGATGACCTTGCCCGGCGTGAGCGCAACGTTCTCACCGAGCTCGAAGGCGTCGAGATCGGTCATCTTGATCCGCAGCCGGCCCTTGCCCCGCTCCAGGTCTTCGAGCAGGTTGTTGAGCCCCTGGAGCAGGTTCTCGCCCCCCGTCTCCAGGGTACGGCGCAGCACCTTCGGATTGGTCAGGAGGAAGTTGCTGGGCGCCATGGCATCCACGAACTGGCGCGTGTAGAAATCCACTTTCTGGGCGGTCTTGGGATCCAGGCCTTCCACCTCCCGCACACAGCTCTGGAGATAGCGCGCCGCGAGCAGGTATGACTGCTTGATGTAGTCGAAGACCGGATTCTCCTGCCACGCCTCGTCCTTGAAGCGCTTGTCCGTCGGCGCCGGCTCGATGGCCGACGGCGCCTCCTCCTCGCCCAGCATGCGGCGCGTGGTGCTCTCCCAGAGCTTGAGGTAGTCCTGCCAGAGCGTGAGCTGGGCCTCCCACAGCTTGGCCGGATCGGCCATCAGCTTCTGGGCGAACTCCTGGAACGTCTCGCCGATGACGAAGGGGTCGAGGACCGCGTAGCCGTCCTCGCGCGCGCTCGCCTGGCGCTCGAGGAAGTCCTTGACCACGCGCTGGCTGCGCTCGGCCACCTCCGCCATCGTCTTGCTGACCTCCGCCGGGTCCGGAAACTGGGCATCCGGCGTGCTGCGCTCGTTCACGACCGTTCCTCCCTGGCCTGGGGCGTCTTGCTGCATTGCAGCAAAAATACGGGATCCGGCCCCGGCTGACAAGCCCGTGAGGCGCCCGGCGGCTCACTCGCGCTCGGGCGGGATCGAGTACGTGGCGGTGACATGGGCCACCAGGTCGCCACTTTCCTCCGAGTATAACCGTACCTCGCCCACCGCCAGGCGCCTGCCCATCTTGAGAATGCTCGCCTCGGCGACGATCGTCCCCGCGGGCGGGCGGCGCAGGAAGTTGATGTTCAGGTTGGTGGTCACCGCGAGCTCCACCGGCCCGATGATGCTGAGCACCGCCCCGTACATGCACAGGTCGGCGAGCGCCATCAGGACCGGACCGGCGATGGTCCCCCCGGGGCGCACGAACTCTTCCCGGTACGGGGCTCGGGCGCGCAGCCGGCCCGGCTGGATGTCCTCGATGACCGCCCCGATGGACTGCGTGAAGGGCACGCGCTCGCGTGCCAGACGCTCGAACTCGGCGACGCTGATGCGTGCTTCGCTCACCCCTTGCACCCCCCTTGCGCTGTTCGCCCCCCGCGACGCGGGGGTTGAAAAGTAGCAGAATGATCTTAGAGTTGGAAAAAATCCCGAGCGCCCACCGCACAGGAGGAAGGGCCATGAGCACCGCGGCACGTGACGTCTCCCGGGAGCCCGTGCTTCTGCGCGAGGACCACGATGGAATCGCGCGGCTGACGCTGAATCGTCCGGCGCAGTACAACGCGCTGTCGGAGGCGCTGCTGGGCGAGCTTCAGTCCACCCTGGACGCCATCGCCGGGGATCGTTCCGTGCGCGTGGTGGTCCTCGGCGCCGCGGGCAAGGCGTTCTGCGCCGGCCACGACCTGAAGGAGATGCGCGCCACCCCGGAGCAGGCCTACTACGAGCGGCTGTTCCAGCAGTGCGGCCGCATGATGCTGAGCCTCGTGCGTCTGCCCCAGCCCGTCATCGCGCGCGTGCACGGGGTCGCGACCGCGGCGGGCTGCCAGCTCGTGGCCACCTGCGACCTGGCCGTGGCGTCAACCGACGCCCGCTTCGCCGTCTCCGGCGTCAACCTGGGACTGTTCTGCACCTCGCCGGGCGTGGCCCTCGCCCGCAACGTCCCGCGCAAGCAGGCCTTCGAGATGCTGGTCACGGGCCAGTTCATCGACGCCGAGACCGCGCTGCGCTACGGCCTGGTGAACCGCGCCGTGGCCCCGGAAGAGCTCGACGACGCGGTGACGGAGCTCGCCGAGGGCATCGCCCGCAAGCCCCAGGTCGCGGTGGAGGCGGGCAAGCGCGCGTTCTACGAGCAGATCGAGAAAGACCTCGCCGCCGCGTACGACCATGCCAACGGCGTCATGGCCTGCAACATGATGGCGCCCGAGACGACCGAGAGCATCGACGCGTTCATCCACAAGAAGAAGCCGTAGGACGGACTGGTTCGCCCCGGCTCGCGGTCCGATATGCGACATCACGTCAAGCCACCCGGACCGGACGAGCCCTTCGAGCGCTTCTACCTCAAGAACGTCGCGATCAGCGAGGGCTGCGGCTGTGCGGAGTCGGTGATTGCCGGCTCGCGCGCGCGGATCTCGAGGGGGAATTCGGTCAAGGCCGTCATCGCAGCCATCCGGGAGCGGTTCTTCAGCCGCAAGAGCGTCACGTCTTGACGTAGGAACCCGGCGCGTCCTCGATGGGCGCGAGCTCGCCGTCTCCCGGAACCCGGGCCGCGACCGCCTCCTTGCTGAAGCCCTTGAGCCAGCGATCCCAGTCCGGCCACCACGATCCGGAGTGGTGCTCCGCGCCGGACAGCCAATCCTCGGGCGCCGGCGGAAGGTCGGCGTTGGTCCAGTATCCGTACTTGTTCTTGCTCGGGGCGTTGATCACCCCCGCAATGTGCCCGGATGCGCCGAGCACGAACTCGATCGGCCCCGAGAGCAGCTGGGTCGTGGCGTAGGTGGTCCGCCAGGGCGCGATGTGGTCTTCGCGCGTGGAGAGAATGTAGGTGGGCGTCTCCACCGCCGTGACGTCGATGGGCACGCCGGCCAGCGTGATGCCCCCGGGCTCGCACAGGCGGTTCTCGATGTACATGTTGCGCATGAAGAAGCTGTGCATCGCCGCCGGCATGCGCGTGGAGTCCGAGTTCCAGTACAGGAGATCGAAGGGCAGCGGATCCTTGCCGAGGAGATAGTTGTTCACGAAGAACGACCAGATGAGATCGTTCGCGCGCAGCATGCGGAACGTGCTCGCCATGCTGTGGCCGTCCAGATACCCCTGCTCGCACATTCGCCGCTCCAGCGCCTCGACCTGCGCGTCGTCCATGAACACGGCGATGTCGCCGACATCCGAGAAGTCGACCATGGTGGTGAGAAAGGTGGCGCCCTTGATGCGCTTGTCTGCGCGCGCGCCCATGTAGGCGAGGGTGCACGCGAGCAGAATGCCCCCGAGGCAATATCCGGCGACATTCACCTCGCGCTCGCCCGTCGCGCGCTCGATGGCTTCCAGCGCCGCCAGGGGCCCCTCCTGCAGGTAGTCATCGAAGCCCTTGTGCGCGAGCTCCGCGTCGGGGTTCACCCAGGAGATGACGAATACGGTGTGCCCCTGCTCCACCAGCCACTTCACCAGGGAATTGCGCGGGCTGAGGTCCATGACGTAGTACTTGTTCAGCCACGGGGGGATGATGAGAAGCGGGGTGCGCGCCACGGTTTCGGTGGCCGGGGCGTACTGGATGAGCTGCATCAGTTCGTTCTGGTAGACCACCTTCCCCGGCGTCGTCGCCAGGTTGCGTCCCACCTCGAACGCCTGGAGGTCGGTCATCTCGGGGCTCAGGCGCCCGCCGTTCTTCTCCAGATCGTCGAGCAGCTTGTGCAAGCCGTCGAGGAGGTTGCGCCCCCCCGACTCGAGGGTGGCCCGCCATACGACCGGGTTGGTGATGGCGAAGTTGCTCGGCGCGAGCGCGTCCACCACCTGCTGGATGTAGAACTCGATCTTGCGCGCGGTGTCGTCGTCCATGCCGTCAACGCTGCGCACCGTGTCCAGCAGCCAGCGGGATATGAGCAGGTACGTCTTCTTCATGAAGGCGAACGGCAGGTGCGCGTCCCAGGCCTCGTCCTGGAAGCGCCGGTCGCCCGCATCGGGCTGGATCCGATGCTCGAGCGGAACACCGAGGCTGCGCAGCCACATGCGCTGGGAGAGCCGCAGGAAATCGACCCAGAGCGAGAGCTGCGCCTCGGCGAGCTTCATCGGGTTCGCCGCGAGGCGCGCCGAGAGCTCCCACAACGCACCTCCGACGTTGAGCGGATCGGAGGCCGCCGGGGACAGCGCGCCGGCCTCGCCCGACATGGCCCGCACGGTGGCGTTCAGCCCGTGCCGGGTGAGCTTGTGGGTGGTGCAGAGGAGGTCGTGCCGGTGCTCCTCATCAGCGCAGGCGGGCGGCTCCTTGTACGCCATGGGTACCCCCTGATGGCTGGTCTGCGTTTGCCGGCAGTCCCCGCGTAGGGGCGCGCACTGCCAGGGCAGGCAAACCAACGCACTGTAATGGTGCAGTGCAATATAAACAATGACTCATAATCTGGCAAGGTGCCGGCCCGCCTGGGGCGCCGGGAGTCAGCGCAAGGCCCGTCTCGACAGGGGGATGACTTCGCCCCGGTAGCGTCCGCCGCCCGCCGAGGGCCGGTGCCCGCGGATGTGCCACACGTTGCCGTCGCGCACCACGTGGACACCCGAGCGCCCGCGCCCGCCCTGCGGACAGGGGCGGCACGAGGCACAACCCACCCGTGCGCCCCATCTCAGCCACGCCAGCGCCACGCACAACGCCTCTTCGGCGATGAGACTGCTCAAGTAAACACCAGACCAATAGGGCCACACCGTTCGGACCTCGGTGATCGCTGCCAGCACGGTGGTTATGTCGTCTGACGAGCCGGAACCCTTGAACCGACGGGTTCACTGCCAGCCGATCGAATGTCTGCTCGGGACGGGACGGCTCTTGTTCTTTTGTTCGTCGGGATGTTGTTGTTTGTTGTTCGTGTTTTCGCGAAGCGCGCGTTTGCTCAAGGTGTTACTTATAGCAGAAACTCACCGGAATGCGAGCGCAACGCCGATCCGGGCCCCGCCTCGCGGGGCTTGCGGCTGCGCGGCGCATCCCCGGGGCCCCATCCCGGGTGACGCTCGCCGGACGCAGGGCGGGATGGAACGCCGTCAAAACCCCGGGAAGAACCCCCAAAGCTGGGGGCCGGGGCGGTGCACGCTCAGGCGGCGCTCCTGCTCCGGCGCGGCGGCGATCCGGGCAGCGCGGCGTGCCGCTCGATGCAAGCCATCACCTGCTCGCGGCGCTCCGAGATCACCTCCACGGCCTGGCGAAAGCTCTCGTTCACCCGCTCCGCGTGCTGCGCCCACAGCTCGGACTCGGCGGGCCAGAAATCTGCAGGCGTCCGCGCCTCACCCAGCATGCGCAGCTGGCGCGTCATCGATTCCATACCAAGCGCCGCCAGCTCCAGCTGGATTTGCGCGAGCCGCGCCCACGCGCGGCGGTTGATCTCCGCATATTCACGCCAAGCGTCGCACGCCTGGCTGTAGAGCTTGTGCTCCTCGTTCATCGTCGGATCTCCGTCAACACGCCTATGACATTGTCGAGGGATCGGTGCGGGTCGATGTGATCCAAGTCAAGACTTGCGGCGGAATCGAAGAATGCTACGCATTCGCGTCGCGCGCACCGTTCAGCACCTTGATGAGCGCACTGTGGTCGAGCTCGCCGCCGCCGTCCGCGATCAGGCGATCGTAGAGATCCAGGTTGAGCCGCGTCGCGGGCAGCGCGAGATCCAGCGTTTCTGCCAGGGCGAGCGCCTGTGCCAGATCCTTGCGCTGCGTCACCACCTTGCCCCCCGGCTCGAAGCGCCCCTCGATCATGCGCTTTCCGTGGAGCTCGAGGATGCGCGAGTCCGCGAATCCCCCGGCGAGGGCCTCGCGCACCCGCGCAGGGTCGACGCCCGCGCGCCGGGCGAGCGTCAGCGCCTCGGCGACGGCGCCGATGGTGAGGCCGACGATGATCTGGTTGGCGGCCTTGGCCACCTGACCGGCCCCGACACCGCCCACGTGGGTGACGCGCCGGCCCAGAACCTCGAACACCGGCCGCGCGCGCCTCACGGCCGCGTCGCTGCCGCCCGCCATGATGACCAGGGCGCCCTCCACGGCGCCGACCTGCCCCCCCGACACCGGCGCATCGACGTACTCGGCCCCGGCCTGCGCGACGCGCTCGGCAAACCGGCGGGTGGCCATGACCTCGGTGGTCCCCATGTCGACGAGCAGCGCTCCCGGCTGCAATCCGTGCACGACGCCGTCCTGCCCGAAGAGCACCGCCTCCATGGCGCTGGTATCGGAAACCATGAGCACCACGATGGGTGCGCGCTCGGCGACCTCCCGAGGCGAAGAGGCCGGCGCCATGCCCCGCGCGGCCAGCTCGTCGACCACCCCGCGGCTGCGGTTGTGGATGACCATGCTCGCACCGGCCTCGTGCAGGTTCAGGCTCATCGGCCGCCCCATGAGGCCGAGGCCGACGAAGCCGATGGTCATTCCCTCCAGTGCTTTCACGGCATCGCCCTCCGTCACCAGGTCCGTCCCTCAGCTTATGCCAGATCGCCGCAGGACTACACGGCATCCGCCAGGGGCGACGTCCGATCGCGCCCTTTGCCTACAAACCCGGGGCTGCGCAGACAGTTACCCGGGGGCCGCGTAGGGTTAAGCTCCGACCGGCGGATGTCCCATGGGGCGCGCCCTCGGGACCATTCGCGCGTCATGGAAGAACGACCAAGGAGGGAACCATGTCCACCCTGCGCCATCTACTCATAGCCGCCACGCTGCTCCTCGCGGGCACCGCTTTCGCCGTGGAGCCCGTGAACATCAACACGGCCGACGCCGAAACGCTGGCCACCGCCATCAGCGGCGCGGGCATCAAGCGCGCACAGGCCATCGTCGAGTACCGCGAACGCCACGGCCCGTTCAGCTCGGTCGACGATCTGCTCAACGTGCAGGGGATCGGCCCCAAGACCCTGGAGAAGAACCGGGCAAACCTCACGGCGGAGTAGTCGCCGACCCCCGGACAAAGGGGACAGATCTATTTTTCGTCCCGGGATATACGAGCTGACACGACTCGAGGAAAAATAGATCTGTCCCCTGTTGTCCGGGGGATCCGCGCGGGCGGTCTCTAAGCGCCGCCTGCGCGCCCTTCGTGCCGGGTCAGGGTATCCGGCGCGCAGCCCGCAGGTAGCGGTCGAGCTCCTCCAGGCGTGCCGGCGTGCCGATATCCCGCCACTCGCCGCGGTAGTGCTCCCCGCTCACCTGCCCTTGCGCCGCCGCCCGGCGCAGCAGGGGCGCGAGAGGAAAGCGCTGCGCGCGGCGGCCGGCGAAGAGCGCGGGCCGGTAGACGCCAATGCCGCTGAAGGTGAGGCGCTCGCCGCCGTCCTCGCTGACCAGTCCGTCGCGCAGCGCGAAATCTCCCCGCGCATGGTGCGGCGGATTGTCCACGAGCACCAGGTGCGCGAGCCCCTGCGGCTGGTGCGGTACGCGTGCGAACGGGTAGTCGGTCCAGATGTCCCCGTTGACCACGAGAAACGGCTCGGGGCCGAGGAGCGGGAGGGCGTTCGCGATGCCGCCGCCCGTCTCCAGGGCCCCGGGCGGCTCGGCGGAATAGCGTATGCGCGCGCCGAAGGCACGCCCGTCGCCGAGGGCGGCCTGCACGCGTTCACCGAGGTGAGCATGGTTGATCACCAGCTCGGTGAAGCCCTCTTCCACCAGTCGCTCGATGAGGCGGACGATGAGGGCCTTGCCGCCGGCTGCGAGCAGCGGCTTCGGCGTCTCGTCGGTGAGGGGCCGCATGCGCTCGCCGCGACCGGCCGCCAGAAGCATGGCACGCATGGCGGAAAGGATTACTCCCTGAGCAGGTCCGCGTTGCGGGCAGCGACTCTCGCGCCGACCTCGAGCGTCCCCAGCAGCTCGGCCAGCGGTTTCAGCTCCGCGTACGGTGCGCATTCCTCGCGCAGGTAGTCGAGCGTGAGCGGAATGTCGCGCAGGTAAGCGGGCTTGCCGTCGCGGTGGTACAGGCGCGCGAATATCCCGGCGATCTTGAGGTGGCGCTGGACCCCCATGAGGTCGAACCAGCGCAGGAATCGCCCGCGATGGGAGGCGTCGAGGGCGCCGGCGGCGATGAGCCGCTCGCGGTAGCCGCAGGCCCAAGCCCGCACGCGTTCATCCGACCAGCGCACGTACACGTCGCGCAGCAGGCTCACGAGATCGTAGGTCAGCGGGCCGCGTACGGCGTCCTGGAAATCGAGGATGCCCGGAGGTCCGCCGTCGAGCACCATGAGGTTGCGCGAGTGATAGTCGCGGTGCACGAACACCCGGGGCTGCTCCGCGGCCGAGCGGCAAAGCAGCTCGAACGCCCCCTCCAGCGCCGCTTCCCGGGCGGGGTCGAGGGAGAGCCCGAGGTGCACGCGCAGCAGCCACTGCGGGAAGAGCGCCATCTCCGCGCGCAGCCGTGCGTCGTCGTACTCGGGAAGGTCCGCCGCGGGCACGCGCGTTTGCATCACCACCAGGGCATCCAGCGCTTGGCCGTAGAGGCGGTCCGCGCTGTTCTCATCCAGGGCCGCCAGATAGGGCGTGCTGCCGAAATCGGTCAGCAGCACGAAGCCCAGCTCGGGGTCGGCGGCCAGCACCTCGGGCGCCCGCAGACCGGCCTCGCGCAGCCGCGCCGCAATGCGCAGGTAGCGGCGACAGTCCTCCTTGTCCGGGGGCGCGTCCATGACGATCAGGGAGCCCGCTTCCGCTCGCACCCTGAAGTAGCGCCGGAAGCTCGCATCCGCCGAGGCCGGCTCGAGCGCGCCGGCGCGCGCCCCGAGGGCGCGCTCGAGCCACGCGTGCAGTGCCTGCATGCGCTCGGACATGGCGGTGGAGCAAAGTGGGCGTGACACGGCGCGCGCTAAGGTTAACATGCTGCGTCGGCTGTCGATGGATATCGGCTCACGCACGATCTTCTTTCGGAGTCCTCTGCCACTGGTGCTCGTACCCGCTCTCGCCGTCTGCCTCGGATTGGCCCTGCTGGTGTGGAGCGCGGACCGGTTCGTAACCGGCGCCGCAGCCGCTGCGCGCCAGGCGGGTATCTCCCCGCTCACCATCGGCCTCGTCGTCATCGGGGTGGGCACCTCGGCCCCCGAGATGCTCGTCTCCGCCCTCGCGGCGTGGCAGCAAAGCCCGAACCTGGCCGTGGGCAACGCGGTGGGGTCGAACATCGCCAACATCGGCCTGGTGCTCGGGGCCACGGCGGTGGTCATGCCGCTCGCCGTACGCTCGCAGACGCTGCGCCGCGAGTTCCCCATTCTGTTCCTGGTGATCGCGGTGGCGGGCGTTCTGCTGGCGGACGAGGCGCTGGAGCGCGTCGACGGCGTCGTTCTGGGCGTCGCTTTCGCGGGAGTGCTGGCGCTCATGGTCCGGCTCGGGCGCCAGGCGCCGAGCCGCGACCCGCTGGAGGAGGAGCTCGCGCGCGAGCTCGCCGATGGCTTGAGCTTGCGCGCCGCGCTGGCGTGGCTGGTGGTGGGGCTCATCACCCTGCTCGCCGCGTCGCAGGTGGTGGTGTGGGGGGCCATCGCCATCGCCCGGGCGCTGGAGGTGAGCGAGCTCGTCATCGGGCTCACCATCGTGGCCATAGGCACCAGTCTGCCGGAGCTGGCCGCCTCCGTGGCAAGCGCGCTCAAGAGCGAACCCGACCTCGCCATCGGGAATCTGCTGGGGTCCAACATGTTCAACCTGCTGCCGGTGCTCGCACTGCCCGGGTTGATCGCCCCGGGGCCGCTCGACGCGGGCGTCCTGCACCGCGATTACCCGCTCATGATGCTGTTCAGCGCCGTGCTCTTCCTCATGGCCTTCGCCTGGCGCGGTGAAGCCCGCATCGCGCGCTGGGAAGGGGGGTGCCTGCTGCTCGGGTTCATCGGCTACCAGACCCTGCTCTACACCACGGCGTGAGCGGCCCGCGCCCGAGGCGACGGCGACCCGGACATGGCGCCGCCGCCCGCAGCCGGGCAACTTTGGGCTAAAGAGTTGGTAGAATTGTCCGTTCCTGGGTAGCGCACACCCCACAGGGGCCTTCCGCTTATGTCTTCCGACACGCAATGCATCCCGACACCGCCGCTGGACGCGGGGGAGGCGAAGCCCGAACGCCGGGAACCTCCACGGCGCGACGGCGAGGCGACGCTGGATGGCGACGCGCTGCGCGTGCTGGGCGCCACCGTCATCGAGACGGAAGCACGCGCGCTCGAGTCTCTCATCCCGCGCATCGGCCCCTCCTTCGTAGCGGCCTGCGAGCACATGCTGGCTTGCCGCGGGCGCGTGGTCGTGACCGGCATGGGCAAGTCGGGACACATCGCGCGCAAGGTGGCCGCCACCCTCGCCAGCGCGGGAACGCCCGCTTTCTTCCTTCATCCGGGGGAGGCCAGTCACGGCGACCTGGGCATGATCACCTCGAGCGACGTGGTCCTCGCGCTGTCGAACTCGGGGGAGACCGACGAGATCCTGACCATCCTGCCGCTCATCCGGCGCCTGGGTGTCGCGCTCATCGCGCTCACCGGCAACCCGGAGTCGCGTCTCGCCCGCGAGGCCGACGCCCACATCGACGTGAGCGTCGAGCGCGAGGCGTGCCCGCTCGGGCTCGCGCCCACGGCGAGCACCACCGCGGCGCTCGCCATGGGGGACGCGCTGGCCCTGGCGTTGCTGCAAGCGCGCGGGTTCAAGGCCGAGGACTTTGCGCGCTCGCACCCCGGCGGGCGCCTGGGGCGGCGCCTGTGGCTGCACATCGGCGACATCATGCATCAGGGCGACGCCGTTCCTACCGTCACCACGGGAGTGGTGTTCGGCGACGCGATCCTCGAGATGACGCGCAAGGGCCTCGGTATGACCGCCATCGTGGACGACGAAGGCAAGATTCTGGGCATCTTCACCGACGGCGATCTGCGCCGGAGCCTCGACGCCGGCGTCGATCTGCACACCACCCCCATCTCGCGGGTGATGACGCGCAACTGCACCACCGTGGCGCCGGACATGCTCGCGGCCGAAGGCCTCAACATCATGCAGCAGCGCAAGATCAACGCGTTGCTCGTGGTGGACGAGGACGACCGCCTCATCGGCGCGCTGAACATGCACGATCTGCTGCGTGCGGGCGTGCTCTGAGCAGGCGGGCCGAAGCGCGCGTCCTCGGAGCCCTGAGCGGGGGCTCGCCGATCCACGAGACCAGGGCTCCCTGTCTCATGGGTAACCAGGCGTGGAAATGAGTAGAGCTTTGCGGCTCGTGCCGTCACGCATTCGCGCACATCTGTTCAGACTGGAGTAGGATGAGTGACCGATGCCGCGCAACGCGCCGCGCGCGTGAAGTTCGTGATCTTCGACGTCGACGGCGTCCTCACCGACGGGCGGCTCTACTATGGGCCCCAGGGGGAGGAGTACAAGGCGTTCTTCTCGCGCGACGGCTTCGGTCTGCGACTCCTGCGCAGGGGCGGCCTGGAGGTCGGCGTCATCAGCGGGCGCGAAGCCAAGGCGGTCGATGCGCGCATGGCGTCGCTCGACATCCGCCACGTCTACCAGGGGCGCCTGGAGAAGCTCGAGGCCTTCGATGAGCTCATCGGCGGGCTCGGGCTCGCCGACGAGCAGGTGTGTTACGTGGGAGACGACGTGCTGGACCTGCCCCCTATGGCCCGGGCGGGGCTGGCGGTGGCCGTCGCCGACGCCCACCCTCTGGTGCTCGAGCGCGCGCACTGGCGCACGCCGAGCGCCGGCGGGCGGGGAGCCGGGCGCGACGTGTGCGAGTTCATTCTGCGGGCGCAGGGCCGCCTCGACGCTCTGTACGCGCAGTATCTCGCATGATTGCCCGCTGGGGTCCGCTCATCGTGCTGGTGGCACTGGCACTCGGCACCGGCTGGCTGGTGCGGGAGCTGGAGCCGCCATCGCAGGCCGAGGCCCGCGCCACCCACGCCCCGGATCTGTACATGGAGGAGTTCACCAGCACGACGATGGCGGCCGGCGGGCAACCGAAGCGTCGCCTCCAGGCCGACTACATGGAGCATTTTCCGGACACCGACGCGAGCGATCTTGTTAATCCCTATCTCATCCTGTACAAGGCCGAAGGGCAGCCGTGGCACGTGCGCTCCGAGCGCGGCTGGAGCTCCGCGGAAGGCGAGGTGCTGCTGCTCCTCGGCAAGGTGCATATCTGGCAAAACGACGAGACGGGCGAGCGCGAGATGGACATCTATACCCGGGATCTCCGGGTGATCCCCCGGACCGAGTACGGGGAGACGGACCAACCGGTGCGCATCACCACGGCGACGACCGAATCCCGCGGGGTGGGCATGCGCGCGCATCTGGCGCAGAACCGCATCGAGCTGCTGCGCGATGTCCACACCGTATATCACCGGGGCACGACCCGCAGCGGATCCGCGGAGCAGGAGGCACCCGGGGGCCGGACCGAAGGCGGGGCGGGAGGTTGAGCGTGACGGTGCGCATGCCGTGGCTCGCGCTGCTCGCTCTGTGCGTCTCGAGCGCGCCGGCGCTTGCGCTGTCCACCGACAGCGACCAGCCCATTCACATCGAGGCGGACCGTGCCGAGGCCGACGACGAGAAGCAAGTGAGCATCTATCGCGGCGACGTGGTCATCGTGCAGGGGACCCTGCGCATCACCGGTGACGTCGTCACCATCCACTACGACGACGAGCGCCAGATGAGCAAGATGGTGGCGGTTGGCGCGCCGGCCCGCTTCCGGCAGCTGCCCGACGGCGAAACCGAGTATCAGCAGGCCCGAGCCCGGCGCATGGAGTACTACGCCGATGACGATCTCATCATTCTGCTGGGCGACGCGGAGTCGTGGCAGGGCGGCGACCGGATCCAGGCCCAGCGCATCGTCTACGACACGCGGCACGGGCGAGTGAACGCCGACAGCCAGCTGCCGCCCTCCATGCAAGCCGGCACCGATGAGCAGGCCGGGGCCGGGAAGTCCCGCGTCCAGGTCACCATCGTCCCCCGGGACTGTCCGGACGAGGACAAGGATGCCTCCGGCCGATGCCCCCGAGAGTAGATGCCGCTTCGCGAAATGCCCGGCCCCGATGACCCTGGAAACCCCGCGATCGTGTCGCGGGTCGGCGGGGCCGAGGCTCGTGGGTAGCCGGGCACCGGGTGGCTGTCGGCTCGGGCTGAAGGGCTCCGGGGTACGCCTCGCGCCATGGCCGGTGGCACGATGAGCGTGCTCTCGGCCCGGCACCTGGGCAAGCGCTTCAACTCCCGCAGGGTGGTCGACGACGTGAGCCTCGCGGTGCACAGCGGTGAGGTGGTGGGCCTGCTCGGACCCAACGGCGCCGGCAAGACCACGAGCTTCTACATGATCGTGGGCCTCATCCCGAGCGACAGCGGTAGCGTTCAACTCGACGACCGGGACCTCACCGGCTGCGCGATGCACACCCGCGCGCGCCTGGGGCTCGGTTACCTGCCGCAGGAACCTTCGGTATTTCGCCGCCTGAGCGTGGCCGAGAACATACTGGCCATCCTGGAGACGCGTCCCGGCGTGGACGCGGCGGAGCGCCGGAACCGCCTGGAGAGATTGCTGCGCGAGCTCAACGTCAGCCACCTGCGCAACGAGCGCGGCAGCGCCCTGTCCGGAGGTGAACGACGGCGCGTCGAGATCGCCCGGGCGCTTGCCGCCGAGCCGCAGTTCATGCTGCTCGACGAACCCTTCGCCGGCGTCGATCCCATCTCCATTCTCGACGTGCAGCGCATCGTCAAGCAGCTGAGTGAACGCGGCATCGGCGTGCTCATCACCGACCACAATGTGCGCGAGACACTGGGCATCTGCGATCGCGCCTACATCGTCAATGAAGGGCGTATCATCGCCGAAGGAACCCCCGAGCGCATCCTTCAGGACGAGCGGGTCCGCGAGGTTTACCTCGGACACGAATTTACGATGTAACAGGAACTTACGTTATATAATTTAAAATTAATATTACTTGGAGTCTTGGGGCGATTTGGGCGGTTTATGAACGACCCGGGCTGGACTAGACTGTAGATGCGCCCGCGGCGACCCGCCCGATCTCAACGTGTGATGACGTGATGAAGCAGTCCCTGCAACTGCGTCTTGGACAGCACCTGACCATGACGCCACAGCTACAGCAGGCAATACGCCTGTTGCAGCTGTCGACGTTCGAGTTGCAGGCCGAGGTGCAGCAAGCCCTCGAGTCGAATCTCATGCTCGAGGAGGCGGACGACGACCACGAGACGGGGCCCGACGCCGAATCGAACGGAGACGCGCAAGCGTCCAACGGCGACGCCCGCGCCGAGAGCGGCGAATCCGAATTGGACGCCGCGAACATCCCGAACGAGCTGGCGGTCGACAGCGGATGGGAGGATATCTACGACAGCATCCCCACCCACTACGGTGCGGGGGATTCGAACGGCATGGAGCCGGAGAATCAGCGCGGCACCACCGAAACGCTGGCGGACTATCTCTACTGGCAGCTCGGGCTCGGACATTTCACCGACACCGACAAGGTCGTCGCCGCTGCCATCATCGACTCGATCAACGAGGAGGGATATCTCACCGGCTCGCTCGAGGATATCCGGCAAAGCGTCACGCGCGACGGTATCGAGGTGGATCTCGATGAGGTCGCAGCCATCCTCCACCAGGTCCAGAACTTCGACCCTCCGGGGGTGGGGGCCCGCGACCTGCAGGAGTGCCTCACCATCCAGCTCCAGCAGCTGCCCGAAGAGACCGAGGCGCGAGAGCTCGCACTCGAGCTGGTCGCCCGGCATCTGGATCTGCTCGCTGCGCACGACTACACGCAGCTCATGCGGCGGCTCAACATCGAGCAATCGCGGCTACACGAAATCGTCACCCTGATCCAGTCCCTCGACCCGCGACCCGGTTACAAGATTTACTCCGCTCCGCCGCAGTACGTCATCCCCGATGTCTACGTCTTCAGGACCAACGGGACATGGCAGGTGGAGCTCAATTCGGAAGCCTTGCCGCGACTGCGCATCAATCCGCACTACGCAAGTCTCATACGCCGTGCGGACAACAGCGCCGACAACAACTGTCTGAAGACCCACATGCAGGAGGCTCGCTGGTTCTTGAAGAGCCTCAAGAGCCGCAGCGAGACGCTCCTGAAGGTAGCGAGCTGCATCGTGCAGCGCCAGCAGGCGTTCCTCGAGCACGGCGAGGAAGCCATGAAACCCATGGTCCTGCACGACGTGGCGGAGGCGGTGAACATGCACGAGTCGACCGTCTCTCGCGTCACCACGCAGAAATACATGCACACGCCCCGGGGCATCTACGAGCTCAAGTACTTCTTCTCGAGCCACCTGTCCACGGCGGCCGGCGGCGAATGCTCTTCCACTGCGATTCGTGCACTGCTCAAGAAGCTGATCGCGGCCGAAAACCCCCGCAAGCCTCTCAGCGACAACAAGCTCGCCAGTCTGCTGGCCGATCAGGGGATCAACGTCGCTCGGAGGACCGTAGCCAAGTACCGCGAGGCCATGTTGATCCCCTCGTCCAATGAACGGAAACGTCTGGTCTGAATCAGTCGCGGTGCCACAGCTACGAACTTAAGGCCGATGCCGAGCTCACAGAGGAATACGCGCGGCCCCTCCACGTGATGGCGCCGTGAATCCGTGACGATGATTCGGTGAGCCGGCCGCCCAATTCGATTCACGAACATGCAAGTATCCGACATCCTGACGCCACAACAGGTACGCTGCGGCATTGACGCCCGCAGCAAGAAACGGACGCTCGAGCTCTTGAGCGACATGATAGCGGCCTGCGATCCTTCGTTGACCGCCAACGCAGTGTTCGACTGCCTGCTCGCACGCGAGCGTCTCGGGAGCACCGGGCTGGAGGAAGGCGTAGCCATTCCACACGGGCGGATGAAGGGCATCACGCGCGCCATCGGCGCATTCATGCGTTTGACCCAGGGCGTCGATTTCGACGCCCAGGACCGGCAGCCGGTCGATCTGGTATTCGGCCTGGTGGTGCCGGAGGACGCAACCGACGAGCATTTGCAGATACTCTCGCAGCTGGCGGAGATGTTCGGCGATCCTTCGCTGCGCGAGCAGCTTCGCAGCGCCCAATCCGAGCGGATCGTATTCGAGCTCCTGGCACCCACCGTTCGCCAGAGCTGAGGGGGGTTGGGCGCCGCGGGGCTCCGGGCTCCCCGGACCACCGCGCCGACCGTATCGCGCGCTCGCGATTACGGACACTGCTTTCGCGGGCACGGGGAAAGAGCCGGCGGGCGCGAGAGCCATTACAATCTTCGTACCCTTCCTGATCGGAGGTCTCCTTCCGGCGAAGGAGTGAGTCGTACCCTCCATGAGGCTCATCGTCATCAGCGGGTTGTCGGGCGCGGGCAAGAGCATCGCGATGGATGCGCTGGAGGATCTGGGCTACTACTGCATCGACAATCTGCCGGTCAAGCTGCTGCCGGCGCTCGCCGCCGAGCTGGAAGACGCGACGCAGCCCGCCTCCGATCGCGCGGCGGTGGCTATCGATGCGCGTACTCCGGCGGAGGCGCTGGGCAATCTTCCCAAGATCATCGGCGAGCTGCGCGAGCGCGCGGTGGTCGACGACCTCGTCTTCCTGGAAGCGGACGAGGGCACCCTGATCAAGCGTTTCAGCGAAACCCGGCGCAAGCATCCGCTGACCGCGCGCAACGTATCCCTGGCCGAAGCCATCCGGCGCGAACGCGCGCTTCTCGCGCCCCTGCGCAACATCGCCGATATCTGCGTGGACACGAGCCGCCTGCACCTGCATCAGCTCCGCGACCTGGTGCGCGAGCGCATCGATCGGCGGCCCCAGAAGACGCTCTCTCTGCTCTTTGAGTCATTCGGCTACAAGCAGGGCGTGCCCCCGGATGCGGACATGGTGTTCGACAGCCGCTGCCTGCCCAATCCGCACTGGGTGCCGCGCCTGCGCCCGCTGACCGGCCTCGACCCGGCGGTCGTCGAGTTCCTCGAGTCGCAGCCCCTGGTCGAAGAGATGTTCCACGACCTCAAGTCGTTCCTGGAGCTGTGGGTGCCGCGTTTCGAGGCCGAGAATCGCACTTATCTCACCATCGCCATCGGCTGCACGGGCGGCCAGCATCGATCCGTGTATCTCGTGGAACGCCTGGCAGGGCATTTTCGGGCGCAGCGCGAGGGGGTGCTGGTGCGTCACCGCGAGCTGCCCGAGGTGCCCGCCGCGGCCGCGCAAGAAGACGGCTAGGCGGAAA
>CAZPFD010000034.1:0-17978 GCA_964585725.1 uncultured Ectothiorhodospiraceae bacterium
AGGCGAGCGGGTCCATGGTGCTGGATATCGGAGGCGGGACCACGGAGGTCGCGGTCATCTCGCTCAACGGCATCGTCTACTCCGAGTCCATTCGAGTGGGCGGGGATCGCTTCGACGAGGCCATCATCAACTATGTCCGCAGGAACTACGGCACCCTGATCGGGGATGCGACGGCTGAGCGCATCAAGCACCAGATCGGCTCGGCATACCCGGGTCAGGAGGTCAAGGAGATGGAGGTCAGGGGCCGCAACCTCGCCGAGGGGGTGCCGCGGAGCTTCGTGCTCAACAGCAACGAGATCCTGGAGGCCCTCCAGGAACCGCTTTCGGGCATCGTCAGCGCGGTGAAAATGGCCCTGGAGCAGACGCCCCCCGAGCTCGGGGCGGATGTGGCCGAGCGGGGGATGGTGCTCACCGGCGGCGGCGCCCTCCTGCGCGACCTGGACCGCCTGCTCATGGAGGAGACCGGCATCCCGGTGATCATCGCCGACGACCCCCTGACCTGCGTGGCGCGGGGCGGCGGCCGCGCCCTGGAAATGGTGGACGAGAAAGGGGTGGATATCTTCGCCAGCGAATGAGTCGGTGCGCCGGGTCCGGAGAGCGGACCGGCCCCGCCGCCGCGCGCGAGGTGCCGGGAACGCCCGCGCCCGGTCCTTCTAAAGGAGGTCCGGGCCACGACGATAACCGGTAAGTCGGTCCTGGCCCTCTCAGGACCCCGTCGCCGGTCGATCGTGGCGATAGGGAGGACGCTATAAAACCGGTCAAGCCGCTGTTCGTACACGGCCCGCCGGCCCTGGTTCGGCTCGTGGTGTTCGCCATCACGTCGGTGGTGCTGATGACCGTCGACCATCGCGCGCACCACCTCGAGCTCGTGCGCAGCGTGCTCTCGACAGTGGTCTTCCCCGTCCAGTACGCCGTGGACCTCCCCATACAGGGCGTGCAGTGGACGCGGGAGACGCTGAGCTCGCACCTGGCTCTTACCGAGGAGAACCGCCGCCTGCGCCAGCAGCAGCTGCTCATGCAGTCCAGGCTCGAGAAGTTCGCCGACCTGCAGTCGGAGAATCGGCGCCTTCGCCAGCTGCTGGACTCCTCCACCAAGGTCGGGGAGCGCGTGCTCATCGCCGAGCTCATGGCGGTGGACCTGGACCCCTTCAGCCGCCGCATCGTCCTGAACAAGGGCACCCAGAGCGGGGTGACCAGCGGCCAGTCCCTGATCGACGCCAACGGGATCATGGGGCAGGTGATCCACGCCGGCCCCTTCACCAGCACCGCGCTGCTCATCACCGATCCCAGCCACGCCCTGCCGGTGCAGCTCACCCGCACGGGCCTGCGCTCCATCGCCGTGGGCACCGGCTCGAGCGAGCTCGAGCTCGCGCACATACCGAACAATGCCGACGTGCGCGTGGGCGATCTGCTGGTCACCTCGGGTCTGGGCGGGCGTTTTCCGCCCGGCTACCCCGTAGGGCGGGTGGTGAGTGTGGAGCGCGACAGCCGCCAGCCCTTCGCGAAGGTGCTGGTGGGGCCCAGCGCCAAGCTGGAGCGTAATCGCGAAGTGCTCCTGGTGTGGCCGGGTGGAAGCGCCGACGGGCGCCCCAGGACCCCGGACGACCCCCTCGACGGCAAGGGCAGCTAGGAGCGTGTAGGGTATGCGCGCCGGTGGGCTGATCGCCATCGTGTCGAGCTTCGTGCTGGCGCTGATGCTCACCGCTTTGCCCGTCCCGGATTGGGCGGGGGTGTGGCGTCCCGCCTGGGTGGCGCTGGTGCTCATCTACTGGTGCATGGCGGTCCCCGAGCGCATCGGGGTGGGCGTGGGCTGGGTGGTGGGGTTGCTTCTCGACGTGCTCACGGGCACGCTGCTCGGCCACCACGCGCTCGGTCTGAGCGTCGTGGCCTTCGTGACCCACAAGCTGCATCAGCAGGTGCGGGTGCTGCCCTTGTGGCAGCAGGGCATCAGCGTCTTCGCGCTGGTGCTCATCTATCAGCTGCTGGTGTTGTGGATCAACGGCATCCGGGGGATTCCCGTGGAGGCGCTCGCCTACTGGGCCTCCCCGCTCACCAGCACGGTGCTGTGGCCCTGGGTGTTCATCATTCTGCGCGACGTGCGCCGCAAGTACGGCGTCGCGTGAGGGGTCGTCACGGCTCATGGCACCTCGGCTGACCATCAAGAACAACGCGTGGGAGTCCATGCTGCTGCGGACGCGCGTGGTGGTGGCGTTCGTGGCGGTGGTCTGTCTGTCGGTCGCGCTTCTCGTCCGCCTGGTCAACCTCCAGATCATGGAGTACGACCATTTCAAGACGCTCTCGCACGAGAATCGGGTCAAGATCGTCCCCGTGGCGCCCACCCGCGGGCTCATCTTCGACCGCAAGGGAATACTGCTCGCGCAGAATACCCCCACCTTCAGCCTCGAGGTGCTGCCGGAGGCGGTGGACGACATGGACGCCGTGCTCGCCGAGCTCAGGGGGCTCGTGGAGATCCGCGAGGTCGACGAGAGGCGGTTTCGCCGCCTCGTGGAGGAGAAACGTCGCTTCGAGTACGTGCCCCTGCGCTCTCGGCTCAGCGACGCCGAGGTGGCGCGCCTGGCCGTCAACCGCCACCGCTTCCCGGGCGTCGAGATACGCGCGCGCCTCAGCCGCGACTATCCCATGGGCTCGCTCGGGGTCCACGTGATCGGGTACGTGGGGCGCATCAGCGAGCGGGAGCTGAGGCAGGTCGACAGCACGAATTACTGGGGCACGGACCAGTTCGGCAAGACCGGCGTCGAGCAATCCTACGAGGACCTGCTGCACGGCAAGGTGGGCTACGAGCATGTCGAGACCAACGCCCAGGGTCGGCGTCTGCGGGTGCTCGAGCACAAGCCGCCGGTGCCGGGCAAGCACGTGTTTCTGACCGTCGACGTCTCGCTCCAGGCGGTCGCCGAGGCGGCTCTCGGGGAGGAGAACGGCGCGGTCGTGGCCATCGAGCCCGAGACCGGCGACGTCCTGGCCTTCGCGAGCGTCCCGGGCTTCGACCCCAACGAGTTCGTGGACGGCATCGAGGCCGCCAACTACCGCGCGCTGCTGACCTCCCCGGACCGCCCGTTGTTCAACCGCGCCCTGTACGGGCGCTATCCGCCCGGTTCGACGGTGAAGCCGTTCGTGGCCCTGGGGGGCCTCGAAGCGGGCGTGGAGCAAGCCACCTCGGAGATCTTCTGCGGGGGCTGGTACCGGCTCGAGGGGGGGCGACGGCGCTACCGAGACTGGAAGGAATGGGGTCACGGTCGCGTCGATCTGCGCGCGGCCATCGCCGAGTCGTGCGACGTGTACTTCTATCAGCTCGCGCACGAGCTGGGGATCGAGCGGCTGCACAAGGCGCTCGACAGGTTCGGTTTCGGGCGCAGGACCGGGATCGACCTGAAGGGCGAGGTGGCCGGGCTCAACCCCTCGCGGGAGTGGAAGCGCCGCGCTCGCGGCGAGGTCTGGTTCCCGGGCGAGACCCTCATCGCGGGTATCGGCCAGGGGTTCACGCTGGTGACGCCGCTTCAGCTTGCTGCAGCCGCCGGCACGCTGAGCATGCACGGCAAGCGCATCAAGCCGCACGTCGTGGATCGCCTCCTGGACCCCTTGACCGGTGAGGAGTCGATCATCGCTCCGGACCCTTTGGAGACGGTTCAGCTCGGCGATCCGGCGCGGTGGGTGACGGTGATCGACGCCATGGTCGACGTCGTGCACGGTGAGCACGGCACGGCGCGGCGCATCGGGACCGATAGCGGTTACCGGATCGCCGGCAAGACGGGTACCGCCCAGGTCATCGGTGTGGGCGAGGACGAGGAATACGACGAGGAAGAGCTGGACAAGCGGCTGCGCGACCACGCGTTGTTCATTGCGTTCGCCCCGCCGGCGCAGCCGCGCATCGCGGTGGCGGTGATCGTGGAGAACGGCGGCAGCGGCAGCAAGACCGCAGCGCCCATCGCGCGCACGGTCCTGGATCACTATCTGCTCCGCGCCGACGGGGGGCCCAAGGACGGTTTGCTGTTGAGCGAGGCGCGGCGCTCGGACGGCGAGCCCCGCCAGGAGGGGAGGTAACGGCGCCCCGGCGGCGGGGCGCGGTGCGCGACCATGCAGGGACACTCGAGCATCACTCAGCGACTGCACGTGGACATGCCCTTGCTGGTCGGCCTGCTGCTGCTCTCTGGCCTGGGGCTGGTGGTGCTCTACAGCGCCGGCGGTGAGGACATGCAGCTGGTCGTGCGGCAGGGTATTCGCCTGATGATCGCCTTCGGCGTGATGCTGGCGCTGGCCCAGGTGGCGCCTCGCCACCTTTGGCGCTGGACGCCGTGGCTCTACGTCGCCGGGGTGGCGCTGCTCGTGGCAGTGCTGCTCGTGGGCGACACCGGGAAGGGGGCCCAGCGCTGGCTGAGACTGGGCCCGGTCAACTTCCAGCCTTCGGAGCTCGTCAAGGTCACGATGCCGATGATGGTTGCGTACTACCTGGCGGACGGCGCCTTGCCGCCGCGGATCTGGCGGGTCCTCGCCGCCGCGGCGCTGGTGCTGCTGCCCACCTGCCTGGTCGCCTGGCAGCCGGATCTGGGCACGGCGGTGCTCGTCGCCTCCTCCGGCGCGTTCGCCGTCTTCCTGGCCGGCCTGGCCTGGCGGCACATCGTCGCCGCTGCGGCGCTCGCATCCGCCTGCGTGCCGCTTCTGTGGTACGCGATGCATGATTACCAGCGCCGTCGGGTGCTCACCTTCCTCGACCCGGAGCAGGACCCGCTGGGTGCGGGCTATCACATCATTCAGTCCAAGATCGCCATCGGATCGGGCGGGCTCTACGGCAAGGGCTGGCTGAACGGGACGCAGTCCCAGCTCGATTTCATCCCCGAACGCTCCACCGATTTCGTCTTTGCCGTGTTCAGCGAGGAGTTCGGGCTGCTCGGCGTCACGGCGCTGCTGGCCGCCTATCTGTTCGTCGTATTTCGGGGCCTCTACATCGCCTATCAGGCGCAGGACACCTATAGTCGCCTGGTGGCGGGCGCACTGGTGTTGACCTTCTTTGTCTATGTATTCGTGAATATCGGTATGGTCAGCGGTATGCTTCCGGTGGTGGGGCTGCCGTTGCCCCTGATGAGCTACGGCGGCACGTCGCTGGTTACGGTGATGGCCGCTTTCGGTATCCTGATGTCGGTGCATACGCACCGACGGCTGCTTTCGATTTGAGCGAGGTGGGGCTCCGATGAGACGTATCCTTTTGCGCACGTTGCTCCAGGCACGCGACCGCCCCCGCGGTCGCCTCGGCGCGCTCCTGCTCGCGTGCCTGATACCGGCGCTGGTCTCGGCCAGCGCGGCGGAGCGTCTGGACGACGATCCGGCCGTGCACCGGTTCATCGATGACATGGCGGGGCGCCACGGGTTCGACCCATCACGGCTCCAGGCGCTGTTTCGCACTGCGCGCGTGGATGCCCACGTGCTGGAAGCGATATCGCGCCCAGCGGAGACGAAGCCCTGGTACCAGTATCGCTCCATCTTCCTGACCCCGGCCCGCATCGAGAAGGGTGCCGTGTTCTGGCGGCAGCACCAGGACATCCTGGCTCGGGCGGCGACGGAGTACGGTGTGGGTCCGGAGTTCATCGTGGCCATCCTCGGCGTGGAGACGCGCTACGGCGACAATACCGGCCGGATCCGGGTGCTGGATGCGCTCTCGACGCTGGCCTTCCGGTATCCGCGGCGCAGCAGCTTCTTCATGAGCGAGCTCGAGGAGTTCCTGCTGCTCACGCGTGAGGAGCCGCTGGACCCGCTGGCGCTGCGCGGCTCCTACGCGGGCGCCATGGGTTTGCCGCAATTCATCGCCAGCAGCTACCGGCGCTACGCCGTGGATTTCGACGGCGACAACCGGCGCGATTTGTTGAATAATCCCGCCGATGCCATCGGCAGCGTCGCCAACTACCTGGACAAGCACGGCTGGGAGCCCGAGGGGCACGTCGTGGTGCCGGCGATGGTGCCCGAGGGCAGCGAGGTGAAGACCCTGACGCGCGGGTTGAAGCCGCACACCTCCATCGGCGTCATGAAGGCCCGGGGTCTCGAGCTGGCCGACCCCGTGCCCGAGAGCGCGATGGGCGCGCTCATCGCGCTGGATGCAGGTGAGCGCACGGAATACTGGGTGGGGCTTCAGAATTTCTACGCGATCACGCGTTACAACCACAGCGCCCTCTACGCCATGGCGGTGTACCAGCTGGCGCAGGCCATCCGCGAGTCGTATCAGGATACGAAGGCGCGCTGAATGCATGCGCGGCGATGCACGCCCCCGCCGCGCGGGGCGCATCGCTGAGCCCCGGCGGGACCGCGTTCGGGAGGCGACGAGATGCAATGGCGGGAGTTCGGGTTGCGGGGATCGGCGGCACGGGTCGCGCTTCTCGGCCCGGTGCTCTGGTTGATGGCCGGCTGCGGAGCGGCGCCCGAGCGCGGCGTTCCCTCGCTGCCGTTCCCCGACGCCGCTGCGATACCCGATGCCGTGCCCCGCGCGGAGCCCCGCAGCCGGTACGGCAATCCCAGGTCTTACGTGGTCCGGGGCAAGCGCTACTACACGTTGCCGACGGCACGGGGCTACGTGGAGCGCGGCATCGCGTCGTGGTACGGACCCAAGTTCCACGGGCGGCGGACCTCGAGCGGCGAGCGCTACGATATGTACGCCATGACCGCGGCGCATCGAAGCCTGCCGCTGCCCGCCTACGTGCGAGTCACCAACCTGGAGAACGGCCGCCAGGCGGTGGTGCGCGTCAACGACCGGGGGCCCTTTCACGGCAACCGCATCATCGATCTGTCGTACGCGGCCGCAGCGAAGCTCGGCATCGTGCGCCGCGGCACGGGGCTGGTGGAGGTGCGGGCTCTCGACGCCGCCGCGCCGGCGGCGCCCCGCCAGATCTACGCGGGACTGCCGTCCGCCGCGGACGATGCGACACCATCGCTCTACCTGCAGGTCGGCGCCTTCGCGGAAGCGGACAACGCCCATCGCATGCGCGCGCGCCTCTACTCCCTGGTCGACGCGGTGGTGCGCATTAAGGAAGGGCAGAGCGCGGGCCGAACGGTCTATCGAGTCCAGGTGGGGCCTCTGGGGGGCGTCGAAGAGGCGGATCGACTCGTGCAAACCCTGGCGGACACGGGCCTCGGGGACGTGCGGGTGATCCTGGAGTAGCCAGCCCCGTTCAGCTCCCCGGTGCCGCGTAGTAGAATGACCCTTTCCTCGAGAGAGCTCCCGTGTGCCGGGCACGCGGAGAGTCCAGCAGATCCGACGCCGTTTCGCTCCGACCAAGAGAGTTGCCAGCCGTGATGTACGCGATCCGAATACTGGCGGCAGGGGCTTTGTGGCTGCACGCCGTCTTCGCTCCGGCCGCGCCTCCAGCGGTGCCTTCACCACCCGCGATCGAGGCGAAAGCCTACATTCTCCAGGATTCTTACAGCGGCCGCGTGCTCGCCGAGCGCAACGCCGACGAGCGCATGGAGCCGGCGAGTCTCACCAAGATGATGACCGCGTACGTGGCCTTCGCGGCGCTTCGCGACGGCGATATCGGCCTCAAGGATCAGGTGTGGGTCAGCGAGAAGGCGTGGCGCATGCAGGGCTCGCGCATGTTCATCGAGGTCGATACCGAAGTCAGCGTGGAGGCGCTGCTCAAGGGCGTCATCGTACAGTCGGGAAACGACGCGAGCGTCGCTCTCGCCGAGCACGTGGCGGGCGACGAGGGCGCGTTCGCAGAGCTCATGAATCAGTATGCGCAGCGCCTGGGCATGTCCGGGACGCATTTCGCCAACGCCAGCGGCCTTCCCGACCCCGAGCACTACACGACCGCGCGCGACATGGCCATCATGGCGCGGGCGCTGATCCACCATTTCCCCGAGTACTATGAATGGCACGCCATCCGCAAGTACAGCTACAACGGCATCGAGCAGTACAACCGCAACGAGCTGCTCCTGCGCGACGAGTCCGTCGACGGCATCAAGACCGGGCACACGGAGTCGGCCGGGTACTGTCTGGTGACGTCCGCGAAGCGCGACGACATGCGCCTCATCTCCGTGGTGATGGGCGCCGAGAGCGAGAACGCGCGCTTGCAGCAGACCCAGGCGTTGCTCAACTACGGCTTCCGCTTCTTCGAGACCCACCGACTCTACGCAGCGAACGAGCCGCTCACCGACGTGCGGGTGTGGAAGGGCGACGTGCAGACCCTGGGCGTCGGTCTGGCGGACGACCTCTACGTGACGGTGCCCCGGGGCCAGTACGAGCGTCTGAACGCCCGCATGCAGGTGGACGCGGCGATCATCGCGCCGGTCGCGCGCGGCGAGCCCCAGGGCACGGTCACCATCAGCTTCGGCGAGGATACGGTCACCGAGCGTCCGCTCATCGCGCTGCAGTCCGTGGCCGAGGGCGGGCTGTGGCAGCGCCTGACGGACGAGGTGAGGCTGCTCTTCCACTGAACAAAAGGGGGCATTGTGGTTCCTGATTACCCATGAAACGCAGCTTACTTTGCGGGTCGGCGAGCCACCGCGATGGGTTCCGAGGCTCCGCGTATTTCGGCGCACGGGGCGGGCCTCGCGATTCGACATCCCTGTCTCAACGCTCGGAGCGGGCCTTCCCTGGCCCGCTCCCCTGGCCCGTCGCCTGCGGCTCTCGGGGCCAGGGGCTTATCCGCCCCCGCGCGCCGCGCTCCGCCAGTCACCCCTCGCAAGGGACTCGCCACCCCGCTTGAGCGGCTGAGTTTCGTGGTAATCAGGAACCAGAATGTCCCCTTTTCTTCGGGTGAAGCCATGACGACAGGAGAGGGATTGGGAGAGATCGCCTATCTGGACGGGCGCTTCGCCCCGCTTGCGGAGACCCGCGTCTCCGCGCTCGATCGCGGCTTCATCTTCGGCGACGCCGTGTACGAGGTGATACCCGTCTACGCGGGGCGGTTGTTCCGTCTCGACGAGCACCTGGACCGCCTCCATGCCAGCATGGCCGCCATTCGCATCGACCCCCCGCTCGAGCGCGCGGCGTGGGTGTCGATGCTGGAGACGCTGGTGGCCCGAAACGGCGGCGGGCGCCAGGCCGTCTACGTGCAGGTCACGCGCGGTGCCGCCCCGCGCGACCACGCCTTCCCCCCGCAGGCCCGTCCCACCGTCTTCGCCATGACCCGGCACGTCGAGGAGGTGGCGGTCCCGCAACCCGCGCGCGCCATCACGCTGCAGGACATTCGCTGGCTGCGCTGTGACATCAAGGCCACCTCCCTGCTGCCCAACGTGCTGCTGCGCCAGCAGGCGGTGGAGCTGGGCGCCGCGGACGCCATTCTGCTGCGCGACGGCTTCGTCACCGAGGGGGCGGCAACGAGCGTCTTCGTCGTCCGGGGCGACGCCATCGTGACGCCCCCCAAGGGCCACCTGCTGCTGCCCGGCATCACCCGGGATGTGGTCGTGGAGCTGGCCCGCGAGAACGGCCTGAGCGTAGCCGAGGCGCCCATCACCGAGGCGCAGCTGCGCGAGGCGGACGAAATCTGGCTGACCAGCTCGACGACCGAGGTCGTGCCCGTGGTCGAGCTGGACGGCCGACCCGTGGGCCGCGGCAGCCCGGGTCCGATGTGGGAGCGGGTCCGGGCGCTGTTTCAGGCCTACAAGCAGCGTCTGGCCGAGCCCGCCGCCTAGGGGCGTGCAGGTCGTTCAATGCCCTACACGCTCCTAGGCGCCTCACGCCCGCGCCGCAGGCCCCGCCCGCCAGCGCCCTACGCGCGCCCGGTGTGAGGATGCGGCGCGAGCGTCGACAGGCTGGTGCCAGTCCGATGCGCGTGCGGCGGCTGGGGATGTCCGACTACGAGTCCACCTGGCACGCCATGCGGGATTTCACCGAAACCCGGCGATGGGACACCCCGGACGAGCTGTGGCTGCTCGAGCACCCGCCCGTCTTCACCCTCGGACAGGCCGCTCGGCGCGAGCACGTCCTGGCCCCCGGTGACATCCCGGTGGTGCAGGTGGATCGGGGCGGCCAGGTGACCTACCACGGGCCGGGGCAGCTGGTGGCCTACGTGCTGCTCGACCTGCGGCGGCGCGGGTTCGGCGTGCGGCGCGTGGTGCGGGCACTCGAGCGGTCGGTGGTCGACCTGCTCGCCGCCCAGGGCGTCACCGCCGAGGCGCGACCGGGCGCCCCCGGTGTGTATGTGGAGGGGCGCAAGGTGGCGGCGCTCGGTCTTCGGGTACGGCGCGGATGCAGCTATCACGGGCTCGCGCTGAACGTGGCCATGGATCTGGAGCCCTTCCAGCGCATCGATCCCTGCGGCTATCCCGGACTGGCGGTCACCCAGCTCTCGGATCTGGGTATCCGGTGGAGCGTGGCCGAGACGGCCGACCAGCTCCAGGAGCACCTGTCGCGCCGGCTCGAATTCACGCCCCACCTCCTCGAGCAGGGCACGGAATAGGCGTGCTCCGGTTCCTGCTGTCGCGGCTGCTGAGCGCCCTCGTCGTCGTGCTCGGCGTCGCGTGCCTGGTGTTTCTTCTCATCCATCTGGTGCCGGGGGATCCGGTCGAGGTCATGCTCGGGGAGTCCGCGCGCGCGGCCGACCGCGCGGCGCTGCGCCGGGCGCTCGGGCTCGATCAGCCCGTCCACGTCCAGCTCTTGGGGTATCTGGGTGATCTGCTGCGGCTCGATCTGGGGGTCTCCCTGCACTCGCGCCAACCCATCGCCGAGATGCTCCTCGAGCGCATGCCTGCGACTGCCGAGCTTGCCCTCGCGGCGCTCGCCGTCGCTCTGATCGTGGCGCTGCCCCTGGGGACGCTGGCCGCTCACCGGCGCGACAGCAACTGGGACCTCGGCGCCGTGGGCTTCTCGGTCCTCGGCGTGTCGATTCCGAATTTCGTGATGGGCCCCGTGCTGGTGCTGATCTTTTCGGTCTTCCTGGGCTGGCTGCCGGTGAGCGGCCGCAGCGGTCCGGCCTCGCTGGTGCTCCCCGCGCTGACCCTGGGGACGGCGCTGGCGGCCATCCTCTCGCGCATGGTGCGCTCGGCGCTGCTGGAGGTGCTGGGCGAGGACTACGTCCGCACCGCACGCGCCAAGGGACTGGACGAGCGCACGGTGTTGCTGCGGCATGCGCTGCGCAACGCGGCGCTGCCCGTGATCACCGTCCTCGGGCTCCAGCTCGGGACGCTGCTCGGAGGGGCCGTGATCACGGAGATCGTGTTCTCCTGGCCCGGCATCGGGAGCCTCACCATCGAGGCGATCCAGCGCCGCGACTACCCCGTGTTGCAGGCGTGCGTCCTGGTGATCAGTCTGTCCTACGTGGCCGTGAACACGCTCACCGACCTCGCTTACGCCTGGCTCGATCCGCGCATTCGCCTGCAGGGGGGGTCGTGATGCGGGCCTGGGCCCCGGCGGCGCTGCTCGCCTTGTGGGCGCTCACGGCGGCGCTGGGACCGTTCCTGGTCACGTCGCCCAACGCCATCGATCTGCCCCACGTGCTGCGCGGCCCGGGCGCCGGCGAGTGGCTCGGCTACGACGACCTGGGTCGTCCGGTGCTGGCGCGTTTGGCGGTGGGCGGACGCACGTCGTTGCTGGTGGCGCTGGCGGTCGTCACCCTGTCCGTCGCCGTCGGCGCCCTCGTCGGCACCTTGAGCGCCTGGATGGGCGGTGTCTGGGACCACGTCGTGGTGCGGATCATCGACATCTTCCTGGCCTTTCCCGGCATGCTGCTCGCGATCGCGCTGGCGGGGATCCTCGGGCCCGGCATCGAGAACGTGGTCATCGCCTTGGCGGCGGTGGGCTGGGTCGGTTTCGCGCGCCTGGCGCGTGCCCAGGCCCTCTCGCTGAAGGGGCGCGAGCACATTCAGGCCGCTATCGCGCTCGGAGCGCGCACGCCGCGAATCATCCGCCGCCATCTCCTGCCGCTGCTTGCGGCCCCGCTCATCGTGGAGGCCACCTTCGGCGTCGCGGCTGCGGTGATTGCCGAGGCGGGGCTGTCGTTTCTGGGCCTCGGGGTGCAGCCGCCGGCCCCCTCCTGGGGCAGCATGATCCGCGACGGCACGCGCTACATGCTGGTGGCGCCGCACCTGGTGCTCGCACCGGGCATCGCCCTGGCCGTCGTCGTGCTCTCGGTCAACCTGCTCGGTGACCGCCTGCGCGACCGTCTCGACGTCAGGACCCGAGCCTGAGGTTCCGGCTCTTCGCGGGCTTGCATCCGAGGACATCTGCGCGGCCCCCGGCTGCGCGCGCCGGGGAGCAATGCGGGCTAGACTCATCACCATGCCCCTCGGCCCCGTCATGCTCGATCTGGAGGGCCCGGAGCTGTCTACCGCCGAGGCGGAGCTCCTGTGTCATCCGAACGTGGGCGGCGTCGTCCTGTTTGCCCGCAACTTCACCGGGCCCGAGCAGCTGCGCGCGCTCACCGCCGCCATCCACGGGCTGCGCGAGCCGCGTCTGCTCATCGCCGTCGACCAGGAGGGCGGGCGCGTGCAGCGCTTCAAGGATCCTTTCACCCGCCTCCCGGCGGCGGCGCACTTCGGCCGGCGTTTCCAGCGGGATGCCCCGGAGGCATGCGGGCTCGCGGAGACCTGCGGCTGGGTGATGGCGCTGGAGCTGCGCAGCCTGGATGTCGATCTCAGCTTCGCCCCCGTCCTCGACCTCGACCGCGGGCGCAGCGCCGTCATCGGGGATCGGGCCTTCCACCGCGATCCCGAGGTCGTGGCGGAGCTCGGGCGCGCCTTCATGCGCGGCATGCACCGGGCGGGCATGGCCGCCGTGGGCAAGCATTTCCCGGGTCACGGGGGGGTGCGCGAGGATTCCCACGTTGCGCTGCCGGTGGACCTGCGACCGCTGGCAGAGCTGCGCATGCACGATCTCGTGGCGTTCGAGCGGATGATCCACTTCGGGTTGGGCGCGGTGATGGCGGCGCACGTGCGTTACCCCGAGGTCGATCGCCAGCCGGCCAGCTTCTCGCGCGTGTGGCTGACGGACGTCCTGCGCGGGGAGCTCGGCTTCGGGGGCGCCGTCTTCAGCGATGACCTGAGCATGGCCGGAGCCGCGGCGGCGGGAGATCTGCGCGCGCGCGCGGAGGCCGCGCTGGGGGCCGGCTGCGACGTGGTCCTCGTGTGCAACGATGCGGACGGCGCCGCGCGCCTGGTCGAGACTCTGGAATGGCCGGCGGACGCCGTCTCGCGCGCGCGCCTGGCCCGCCTGCATGGACGGCGGGCGGTGTCCTGGGAGGCGCTGGGGCACGATGAGGCCTACCAGGCCGCCGCACGTGCCGTGAGCGCCCTCGAGCGCGAGCCGGAGCTCGATCTCGGCGACGATCCTCCCGCGTGAGTCTCCCTTCGCCGCCTCGCCTTCGTGTGATCTTCGTGTCCTCATGAGGCGGCGTGTCGGATGAGCGGCGGGCTTTGGGAGACCATCGGAGCGCGGATCGGGGCGGCCATCGGGCGCGACTTCGTCGTCGAGGCGCGACGCCGTGCCGGCGGCGGCTGCATCAATGCCGCCTATGTGATCGAGGGCTGCGGGCGCCGCTTCTTCGCGAAGCTCAACGAGGCTCGGCGGGAGCCCATGTTCGAAGCGGAAGCCGCCGGCCTGCGCGAGCTGGCCGCGGCGGGGGCGCTGCGCGTGCCCGCTCCGGTGTGCTGGGGCGCCGCGGCGGGAACCGCGTTCCTGGTCCTGGAATACGTCCCGCTGGGCCCGGTGACCCCGGCGGTGGGCGCGCAGCTCGGCCGCCAGCTCGCCAGCCTGCACCGCACCCATGCGCCGCAACACGGGTGGCACATGGACAACACCATCGGCTCCACGCCGCAGCCGAACGGCCCCATGCACGACTGGGTGAGCTTCTACCGCGAGCGGCGGCTGCTGTTTCAGCTCTCGCTGGCGGCTGAGGCCGGTTACCGCACCCTGCAGGGCCGCGGGCAGCGCCTGGCCGAGAACCTGGAGGCTTTCTTCGCCGGCCATGCGCCGGTGCCGAGCCTGCTCCACGGCGACCTCTGGAGCGGCAACTGGGCGGCGGACGACACCGGCAATCCGGTCCTGTTCGACCCTGCCGTGTACTACGGCGACCGGGAGTCGGATCTGGCGATGACCGAGCTCTTCGGCGGATTTCCCGCACCCTTCTACGATGCCTACCGCGAAGCCTGGCCCCCGGAGGCGGGCTACGCGGTGCGCAGGACGCTGTACCAGCTCTATCACGTGCTGAACCACGCGAATCTCTTCGGCGGGGGGTACGCGGCCCAGGCCGAGCGCATGATCGACAGCCTGCTCGGGCAGATACGTTGAATGTGGAGCCTGATTACCCCCTGAAGCTCGGCCCTCTCCTGCCGGGACGGCGAGCCCGCCGCGACGGGCTCCAAGGCTCCGCGGATCTCGCCGCGCACGGGCCGCGCTCCGCCCGTCACCCTCGCAAGGGCTCGCGCTCCGGCAGCTGGAATCTCGCGGAGGGGTCAGGTTCGTGGCAAGCCGGAACGACGCCCCGCTCAGTGCAGGGCGGAGGCCATGAGGGAACGGTAGCGGGCGACCAGCGCGCCGTGCCCGCCGAGCACGTCGAAGACCGCCAGCAGCCCTCTGCGCCCGGCGTCGTCCCGAAACCCGCGGTCACGGCGCATGACCTCGAAAAGCTGCTCCATCGCCGCCTCGTAGTCGCCACGGGCGGCGTGGCGCATGCCCAGGCGATAGCGCGCCTCACAGTCACCGGGGTTGCCGGCCAGCGTCTGCTCCAGCGTCGGGATCGGCGGCGCGTCCCGCGCCTCCCGGACAATGTGCGCGCGGGCGGCGAGGGCGCGGATCTCGGGGGTCTCGCGCTCATCGGGGGGCAGCGTCCCCAGCACTTGCTGTGCTTCCTCGGGCTCCTCCGCCTCCAGCAGCATCCGCGCCAGCTCCGGATGCACGCGGTGGTTCCGGGGGTCTTGCTCGTGCGCCTGCCGCAGCAGCGCCAGGGCGCGCGCGCCGTCGCCGCTCGCCCGCGCCTCGTGCGCCTGGGCGAGGAGGCGATCGGAGGCGCGCTCCAGGTGGCGCTCCAGGATCTCGCGGATGGTGGATTCGGTCTGCACACCGTAGAACTCCTCGACCACCGCGCCGTGACGGAACAGCTTGACCGTGGGCAGGGCGCGAATGTCGTGAGCTCTCGCCAGCTCCGGCTCCTCGTCCGTGTTGACCTTCACCAGCACCATCTTCCCCGCATACTCGCGGGCCAGTCCCGCCAGGATCGGCGCCAGCATGCGGCACGGAGCGCACCAAGGTGCCCAGAAGTCGACCAGCACCGGTACACGCTCCGAGGCTTCGATGACGTCGCTGCCGAAGCGCTCCGCTCCAACGCTCGTGGCCAAAGACGAGGACTCCTGCATCCCGGCTTCTCCGGTGTCGTGCATCCCCCCTTGGCCCGCGCACCCGCTCCGGGCCATGCGCACTGCGCCGCGTGCCGTGCGCTCAGTGCTCGGGGGGGCGCTTGTCGGCGGCGTCAGGCGTCCCCGGGATGCGGCGCTCGCCGTCGAGCCATTCCCCGAGGTCGATGAGCCGACAGCGTGCGCTGCAGAAGGGGCGCCAACGCTGCTCCCGAGACCACTCGATGGCTCTGCCGCACGTGGGGCATTTGACGGGCTTTCTCATATCGCGCAGCGTAGCAGGTTGAATACCACGTCCTCCTGGGTCTGCACCGGCCGTGTCTGAAGGTCACCGGGGCACATGAAGCGCACGGTGAACCGGTGCCGCCCGGCGCTGATCTCAGGGTACCAGGGCGCGTCCGCTGAAACCGCAACGCGCACCAGCTGGCACGGTGCGCTGCTCTCGAGGTTCTGCTGGAAGAATCCGCGAAACGCGATTTCGCGGGTGCCGTGGGCACTCTCGCGCACCAGTCTGAGGCACAGCGAGATGGCATCGCGCAGGGCGTCGAACGCCGAGACCCATTGGCGCAGCTGCTCGCTCCGGCGCTCCGGCGGATTTCGCAGCCAGAAGTGCAGCCCCGGCAGGTCGAAGTCGCAGGTACCCGCGGGGATGCTGTAGCGCTGGCGTACGGCGTTGAGCAGCTCGTTGTGGCGCAGCTCCGAGCCCGGGCTCTCCGACGTGCGCAGAGTCTGGAGCAGCCCCCGCACCTGGCTCAGCACCTCGTTCAACCGCCCCGGGTCGACCCCCGGATTCCGGGACAGCCCGTCGAGCGTCGCAGCATGGCGCTCCAGCTCCTTGATGACCTCCGCCTTGAAGTCGCTCCGGCTGAGCAGGGCCATGATGTCGATCACCGTTTCCAGGGTGTCGCGGCTGGACCAGGTGTCGCGGCCCTGAAGCTGGTGCGCGGTACGCTCGAAGAGATGCTCGAGGCGCAGGAAGGAGCGAACTCGTTCGTTCAACGGTTGCTCATAGAAGACAAGGCTGTCGTACTGCTCGGGCATGGAGTCCGCGGCCGGGCTGCTCCTGACGGCCTGATTTTCTATGAGTTGTTCTTGGGTGGCAAATGGGGCCCCGATTCACTCTCCACCATGCTCAAATACCGCTCGTGCAGCGCCACCACGCGTGTCCGCAGCTGCTCGAGCGTGCCGTCGTTCTCTATGACGTCGTCCGCCGCAGCAAGACGCTCCTCGCGACCGAGCTGGCTGCGCATGATGCGCTCGATGGTTTCGCGGGGGCTTCCGTCCCGCGCCTGGGTACGCTCGATCTGGTGCTGCGGCGACGTATCCACCACGAGCACCCGGTCAACGAGGTCGCGCTGATCCGTCTCCAGCAGCAGCGGTATGCACAGCACGCAGTAGGGCGCCTCGACAGCTCGCAGCCTGCGCAGCATCTCGTCCCGAATGCGTGGGTGAAGGATAGCCTCGAGACGGCGTCGCTCCCGCGGTTCGCGAAATACGCGCTCGCGCAGGCGGCGCCTGTCCAGGATCCCTTCCGGCGTCAACAGGTCGGGTCCGAAGGCGTCCACGATCTCGCTCAACGCTGCTCGACCCGGAGCGACGACGTCGCGGGCCACCGCATCGGCGTCGATGACGGGGACGCCGAGTCGCGCGAAGTGCTCCGAGACCGCGCTTTTACCGCTGCCGATGCCGCCGGTGAGCCCGACGACGAGTCGGGGCCGGTGTGAGCGCGAATCGGGGGCGTGACTGTCGTCGGCGGACATGGCGGTCAATCCCGGGGTGCCCCGCCGCGCGTTCAGCGATAGCCGGCGACGGAAAGATACATCTGCGTGAGCTGATCACCCCAGAGGAGTGTTATCCAGCCCGCAGCGGCGATATAGGGTCCGAAAGGGATGGGAACATCCCGGTCGTGCCCGCGCAACACGATGAGCGCGACGCCCACACCCGCGCCGACCAGGGACGAGAGCAGGATGACGGCCGGAAGCGCCTGCCAGCCGAGCCAGGCGCCCAGCATGGCGAGCAGCTTGAAATCGCCGTAGCCCATGCCTTCCTTGCCCGTTGCGAGCCGAAAGAGCTGATACACGAGCCACAGGATACCGTATCCGGCCATCGCGCCGAGCAGACTGGATTCGACGCTGGTGTAAGTGCCGAACAGGTTGAACAGCAGGCCCAGCCAGAGAAAGGGCAGTGTGATGTTGTCCGGAAGCAGGCGCCGGTCGAGGTCGATGGCGGAGAGCGCGACCAGCGCCCAGGTCAGGAGCATGGCGCCGGCGGCCTGTACGGTGACCCCGAAGCGCCAAGCCGCGATCACCGCCAGCACGCCGCTCACGAGCTCGACGATGGGATAGCGAAGAGAAATGCGGCTGTTGCAGGCGGAGCATCGTCCCCGCAGCCACAGGTAGCTGACGAGAGGTATGTTCTCGAGCGCGGTGATGGCATGCCCGCAGGCGAGGCAGCGGGACCGGGGGAACACGAGATTGAATTCGCCGGTCTCATCCGGCGGCGGCGACGCCTCCATGAGCTCCGTACACTGATCCCGCCACTCGCGCTCCATCATGATCGGCAAGCGCGCGATCACGACGTTGAGAAAGCTGCCGACGATGAGCCCGAGCAGGGCGGCGAGCACGAAAAAGCCGGCGGAATGCGCCTGGAGATACTCGACCACGATCATGAAGTATGAGAGAAGCGGATGGCCG
>CAZPFD010000034.1:18078-22128 GCA_964585725.1 uncultured Ectothiorhodospiraceae bacterium
CATTATGAAGCGAGTGGCACCCCGCGGCTAGCCCGCATTTCTCGGTTGCCCGAACGCGCCTCACCCCGCGCGCGGTAGAGAGCCGCGGGTCAGACCACCTCACCCATCTTGAAGATGGGCAGGTACATCGCCACGACCAGTCCGCCGATCAGCACGCCCAACACCGCCATGATGATCGGCTCCATCAGGCTGCTCAGGGCGTCCACGGCGTTGTCTACTTCCTCTTCGTAGAAGTCGGCGATCTTTCCGAGCATCGTATCGATGGAGCCCGATTCCTCGCCGATGGCCACCATCTGCACGACCATGTTCGGAAACAGCTTGGTCTCGCGCATCGCCACCTGGAGCTGCGTCCCGGTCGCGATCTCATCGCGCATCTTGTAGATGGCATCGCTGTAGACGATGTTGCCCGCCGCCCCGGCGACAGAGTTCATGGCTTCCACCAGGGGCACCCCCGCCGAGAACATGGTGGCCAGGGTACGCGCGTAGCGGGCGATGGTTGCTTTGACCAGGATGTCCCCGAAGATCGGGGCTTTCAGCATCGCGCGCTCGATCACATGGCGAAACGGGGGAAAACGCTTTCGTCCTTCGATGAAGCCATAGAACGCAAGTCCGATGCCTCCGAATATGGCGTACCAGTACGCGACGAAGATGTCGGAGAGGTTGATGACCATCTGGGTCATGGCCGGCAGGTCGGCTCCGAAGCCCTCGAACAGGCTCGCGAACTGGGGAATGACGAAGATCATCAAGACGGCAGTCACTATGAACGCCATCACGATGATAGCGGCTGGGTAGAAGAGCGCTTTCTTGATCTTGCCTTTGATGGCCTCCGTCTTCTCTTTGTATGTGGCGATCTTGTCGAGCAGGGTCTCGAGGATACCGCCTGCCTCACCGGCGCGCACGAGGTTCACGTAGAGCTCGTCGAACTGGAGCGGGCGCTTGGCGAGGGAGTCAGCGAGGGTATTGCCCGCCTCGACGTCGGCTTTGACGGCCAAGATCAAATCCTGCATTCTGGGGTTCTCGTGCCCGCGCCCGATGATCTCGAACGCCTGCACGAGGGGCACGCCCGACGACATCATGGTCGCGAGCTGGCGACTGAAGACGGCGATGTCCTTCGGGGTGATCTTCTTTCCAGCCGCGCCGAGGAGCGGTTTCGACTTCTTCTTGACCTTGACGGGATTGATTCCCTGGCGCCGGAGAACGGCCTTCACCAGCGCATCGCTGTTGCCGGACATCTCCCCTCTGACGCGCTTACCGGACTTGTCCGTCCCCTCCCAGACGAACATGGCGCCTTTGGCAGCGGCTTCTGGCATGAGTTACTCCTGCGTTACGCGGTTGAGCTCTGCGAGGTCGATGATGCCGTCTTTGACCTTCTTGCGGCCGGACTTTCGTAGGTCCCATATACCTTCGCGTGCGGCCTGCTGGGCCAGATCGATGGAATTGCGCCCTTCCATGATCATCCGCTTCATCTCCTCCGAGATGGGCATGACCTGATAGATGCCCGTGCGGCCCTTGTATCCGTCGTTGCACTTGTCGCAGCCCACGGCCTCGTAAATGGTCAGCCCGGCATCCAGCTCCTCGTCGGAGAAGCCCTCGGCCCGAAGGGCTTCCTTGGGAATGTCCATCGGGCGCCGGCAGTTGGGGCACAGGCGCCGCGCGAGACGCTGGGCCGTGATCAGGTTCACCGTGCTCGCGATGGCAAAAGGCGGAATGCCCATATCGACCATGCGGGTGAGCGTCTTCGGAGCATCGTTGGTGTGCAGCGTGGACATGACCATATGGCCCGTCTGCGCGGCCTTGATGGCGATGCCGCCGGTCTCTATGTCGCGGATCTCGCCCACGAGAATGATGTCGGGGTCCTGGCGCAGGAAGGACTTGAGGGCTTCCGAGAATGTGAGACCGGTGCGCTCGTTCATCTGCACCTGGTTGACGCCCGGCAGGTTGATTTCAACCGGGTCCTCGACCGTGGAGATGTTGACCCCTGGCTGGTTGAGGATGTTGATCCCCGTGTACAGGGATACGGTCTTACCGCTACCGGTCGGTCCCGTGACCAGGAACATGCCGTAAGGGCGCTTGAGCTCCTTCAGGAACAGCTCCTTTTGAAAGTCCTCGTAGCCCAGGATATCGATGGCCAGCTTTGCGCTCGAGGAGTCGAGGATACGCATCACGACCTTCTCCCCATAGAGCGTCGGGCAGGTGCTCACACGAAAGTCGATGGATTTGCTCTTCGTGATCTTGAGCTTGATCCGTCCGTCCTGGGGCACGCGCCGTTCGGAGACGTCCAGCCGTGACATCACCTTGATGCGCGCGACTATCTTGGGCGAGAGTATGAGCGGCGGCTTCGCCACCTCCTTGAGCACTCCGTCCATGCGAAAGCGCACGCGGCAGAACTTCTCGTACGGTTCGACGTGTATGTCCGAGGCGCCCTTCTTGATGGCGTCGAGCAGGATCTTGTTGACGAAACGTACGACCGGTGCATCGTCCACATCGACGCCGGTATCTTCGTTTTCCTGCTCATCGCCGCCGACCTCGAGTCCCTCCAGATCATCCAGCTCGTCCTCGCTGCCCAGCGCCGCCATGGAGGGATCCGCGGCGTCGAGTGCGCTCTCGATGATCTCGACGAGCTTGTTCTCCTCGACCAGAATCGGTTCCGTGTTGGTGCCGGTGTGAAACTTGATCTCGTCCAGGGCCTGCAGATTGGTCGGATCCGATACGGCGATGAACAGGCGGTTGCCACGCTTGAAAACGGGCAGGGCGTGATGCCGGCGGATGAGTTTCTCTTCGACCAGCTTGGTTACTTCCGAATCGATCTCAACCGCGCTGAGATCGAGAAGAGGTACACCGAACTCTTCCGCTGCGGTCTGCGCGATCCTCTTCGCATCGGCGAGCCCCTTCTCCACGACGTGGCTGATGAAGGGGATCTTCTCCTTGACCGATTCCTGAAAAGCCCGAGCGGCGACATCCTCGGCGATGAGGCCGTCCATGACCAGCTTGCGGGCGAGACCGCCCAACTGAACCTTCTCACTCGTGGCCGCCATCAGTGGGGAAATCCCTCGAAATATTGGTTGCCGGAACCTGAGCCTGAGGCGAACTCTCGGCCGCGGCGGCGCCTCGGGCTGAAGATCGTCCGGCCGCGAGCCGGCCCGCCTACCGCCTGGAACCTTCTAGTTATCGGGTTTTAGCGGCCCAACTTTACGGGGCCTCCGGACGGCGCGCAGGCGAGACGTCGGCCGCGCGGGAAGCCCGTTCTCACCGCCGGCCGAGCCGAGTAGGCGAGTGGAGCTTCGCGCGCCGGTGTGGAATGCGGGGGAAAGGCGCGGGAAAGGGGTTCCCGCGGCTCGCGCGCACGGCGCGGTGCGCCGCCGCGCGCGAGCCGCGGGTGTGCGTCAGGCCGCTTTGGCGCTCGCCTTCTCGAAGTTGATTCGCTCGTCCTTCCAGTCGACGCGGATGGTGTCGCCCGGAGCGAAGCGCCCGCTCAGGATGGCCTGCGCCAGCGGGTTCTCGATGCGCTGCTGGATGGCCCGCTTGAGCGGGCGGGCCCCGTAGACGGGGTCGTAGCCGGCCTCGCCCAGCTTGTCGAGCGCCGCCTCGGTGAGCTCCAGGTCCATGTGGCGGGCGCGCAGGCGCTCGCGCAGGTACTCGACCTGGAGACCCGCGATGGCGCGGATCTGCGAGCGCGTGAGCGGATGGAAGACCACCACCTCGTCGACGCGGTTGATGAACTCGGGCCGGAAATGCTTGCCCACGATCTCCATGACCGCCGTCTTCATGGCGTCGTAATGTTCCTCGCCCGCCATCTCCTGGATGAGCTGCGAGCCCAGATTGGACGTCATGACCACGACGCAGTTGCGAAAGTCGACGGTGCGCCCGTGTCCGTCGGTCAGGCGCCCGTCGTCCAGCACCTGAAGCAGGATGTTGAATACGTCCGGATGGGCCTTCTCGATCTCGTCGAGCAGGATCACCGAATAGGGTTTGCGGCGCACGATCTCGGTCAGATGACCGCCCTCCTCGTAGCCCACGTAGCCAGGCGGGGCGCCGATGAGCCGTGCCACC
>CAZPFD010000035.1:0-22100 GCA_964585725.1 uncultured Ectothiorhodospiraceae bacterium
GCCACGGCCTACTACCTCGCCAAGGAGCACGGGATCACCAACGTGGCGGTCATCGAGAGGGGATGGCTGGGCGGGGGCAACACCGGCCGCAACACGACCATCGTGCGCTCCAACTACCTTTGGGACGAGTCGGCGCATCTCTACGAGCACGCCCTGAAGCTGTGGGAGACGTTGAGCCGGGAGCTGAACTTCAACGTCATGTTCAGCCAGCGCGGCGTGTACAACCTGGGGCACACGCTCCAGGATATGCGCGATATCGAGCGGCGCGTGAACGCCAACCGCCTGAACGGCATCGACGCGGAGGTGGCGACCCCCGAGCAGATCAAGAAGGCGGTGCCGATCATCAGGCTCGACGGACGCTATCCCGTGCTGGGCGCCTCGTTGCAGAGGCGCGCCGGCGTGGCGCGCCACGACGCGGTGGCCTGGGGCTTCGCGCGCGGCGCCGACGCCTTCGGGGTCGACATCATCCAGCAGTGCGAGGTCACCGGCATCCGCCGCGAGGGGGGCCGGGTGACCGGGGTCGAGACCAGCCGGGGGTTCATCCAGGCCGGCAAGATCGGGGTGGTCACGGCCGGCAACTCGAGCGTGCTCGCCGCCATGGCGGATCTGCGCCTTCCCATCGAAAGCCATCCCCTTCAGGCGCTGGTGTCCGAGCCGGTCAAGCCGATCTTCGACACGGTGGTCATGTCCAACGCCGTGCACGCCTACGTCAGCCAGTCGGACAAGGGCGAGCTCGTCATCGGCGCGGGCATCGACTCCTACAACGGCTACGGTCAACGGGGAGGCTTCGCGGTCATCGAGGAGACCATCGCCGCCGTGCTCGAGCTGTATCCCGTGTTCAGCCGCATGCGGCTGATGCGGCACTGGGGCGGCACCGTGGACGTGTGCCCCGACGCCTGTCCGATCATCGGCAAGATGCCGGTCGAGGGGCTGTACTTCAACTGTGGCTGGGGCACGGGAGGCTTCAAGGCCACGCCGGGATCGGGCTGGGTCTTCGCGCACACCATCGCCCGCGAGGAGCCGCACCCGCTCAATGCGCCGTTCTCCCTCGAGCGCTTCGCCACCGGCGCGCTCATCGACGAGCACGGCGCCGCCGCGGTGGCCCATTGAGCGCCGCCTTATAACACGAAGCTCACGAAGATCACACGAAGGTCACGAAGAAAGATTGAGAGTTGAAGAGTTAGTTATTCTGACAGTTCAATCCGGGTGCTTTGACGCGGAATCCCTTCGCTGAACAGTGCGGTGATAAGCGAAACCTCTTCGGTCCGAGCATTTTGCGAGGAGGTCTTTACAAGAAACATTCACAAATTATTTCTTCGTGTCCTTCGTGTGATCTTCGTGTCCTTCGTGTTAGATAGCGGAATTTAACCTTGCCACGAGGCGTTAAACGATGTTGTTGATCCCCTGCCCCTGGTGCGGGCCTCGAGACGAGAGCGAGTTCAGCTACGGCGGTGAAGCCCACATCGCGCGCCCGAAGGACCCCGATGCTCTCGGCGACGAGGAGTGGGCGGACTACCTCTTCATGCGCAAGAACCCCCGCGGGCGCCACCTCGAGCAGTGGGTGCATGCGCACGGCTGCCGCCGCTGGTTCAACGTCGAGCGGGACACCGTGAGCTATCGAATCAGATCCGTCTACAAGATGGGGGAGCGCCCGCCGGGAGGGGACACGTGACGCAGCGCCACCGCCTTGCCAGCGGCGGCCGCATCGACCGCGGCAGGCCGCTCGGCTTTACGTTCGACGGCAAGCGCTTCCAGGGCTATCAGGGCGACACGGTGGCGTCGGCCCTGCTCGCCAACGGCGTGCGCGTGGTCGCGCGCAGCTTCAAGTACCACCGGCCGCGGGGCATCGTGGGCGGCGGTGCCGAGGAGCCCAACGCGCTGCTTCAGCTCGAGGAGGGCGCGTACACCGTGCCCAACCTGCGCGCCACCCAGACCGAGCTCTACGAGGGGCTGCGCGCGCGCAGCGTCAATCGCTGGCCGAGCCTCCGCTTCGACGCGGGCGGCGTCAACAATCTCCTGTCGCGCTTCATTCCCGCCGGGTTCTACTACAAGACCTTCATGGGGCCCGGACGCGCCTGGCCGATCTACGAGCGCTTCATTCGGCGGGCGGCGGGGTTCGGCGTCTCGCCGGCGGCCGCCGATCCCGACCGCTACGACAAGATGCACGCCCACTGCGACGTGCTGGTGGCGGGGGCGGGCCCTGCGGGTCTTGCGGCGGCGCTGGCGGCCGGGCGCGCGGGCGCACGCGTGATTCTCGCCGATGAGCAGAACGAGCCCGGCGGCGCGCTTCTGGGACGCGCCGAGACCATCGACGGGCGCCCCGCCCTGGAGTGGGTCGCCGCCGCCGTGGAGGAGCTGCACGGCATGGAGGACGTGCGCGTGCTCGAGCGCAGCACGGTCTTCGGATACTACGATCACAACTTCCTCGGCATCGTGCAGCGGCTCACGGATCATCTGCCCCCGGGCACTGCCGGCGCCACCGCGCCGCGCCAGCGCTTGTGGCGGGTGCGCGCGAAGCAGGTGGTCATCGCCGCCGGCGCCATCGAGCGGCCGCTGGTGTTCTGCAACAACGATCGCCCCGGCGTCATGCTCGCCTCGGCCGTCTCGACCTATCTTCACCGCTACGCGGTCGCACCCGGCTCGCGCGCCGTGGTGTTCACCAACAACGACGGCGCATACGCCACGGCCCTCGATCTGGCGGGCGCGGGCGTTCCGGCGTGCGTGGTGGACGTCAGGCAGAATCCCCGCGGGGAGCTGCCCGAGCGGGCGCGCGAGAAGAACATCGAGATCATCGCGGGGCACGCCGTGGTCGATGCGCGCGGCGCGAAGGCGGTGCGCAGCGTCGAGATCATGCGCCTGGACGAGGAGGGCAAGGCTCTCGGCGTGACCGCTCGCTCGCTCGACTGCGATCTGGTCGCGCTGTCGGGAGGGTGGAATCCGGCGGTTCATCTGCACGCGCAGTCGGGCGCGCGGGCGGTGTTCGACGAACACAGAGCATGCTTCGTCCCGGGCGAATCGGTGCAGGCCGAGCGCTCGGCGGGGGCGTGCAACGGCAGCTTCGGGCTGCGGGATTGCCTCGCCGAGGGCTTCGCCGCGGGCGGCGAGGCGGCGAAGGCCGCGGGCCTGACGGCGCGCCGGGGGCGCAAGGCGCCCGAGGCCGGCGCCATCGGCAGCGAGCCGCTCGAGCCGTTCTGGGTGGCGCCCGCGCGCGCCCCGGTGGAGCGGCGTCCCAAGCAGTTCGTGGATCTCCAGAACGATGTGAGCACCTCCGACATCGCGCTCGCGGTGCGCGAGGGCTACGAGAACGTCGAGCACTGCAAGCGCTACACGCTGCTCGGGTTCGGCACCGACCAGGGCAAGCTCGGCAACATCAACGGCGCGGCGTTTCTGGCCATGACGCTGGGCAATGACGTGGCCAGCACGGGCACGACCACGTTCAGGCCGCCGTACACGCCGGTGACCTTCGGCGCGGTCGCGGGCGACGAGACCGGCGCCCTCTACGACCCGGTGCGCAAGACGGCCATCCACGAATGGCACGTGCAGGCCGGCGCGGCGTTCGAGGACGTGGGGCAGTGGAAGCGCCCGTGGTACTACCCGCGCGCGGGCGAGAGCATGCGCGACGCCGTCAACCGCGAATGCCTGGCGGCGCGCAACGGCGTCGGCGTGCTCGACGCATCCACCCTCGGCAAGATCGACATTCAGGGACCGGATGCGGCCGAGCTGCTGGACCGCGTGTACACCAACGGCTGGAAGAAGCTGCGTACCGGACGCTGCCGCTACGGCCTGATGCTCGGCGAGGACGGCATGGTCATGGACGACGGCGTGAGCGCGCGCCTGGGGGAGCATCATTACCTGATGACCACCACCACGGGCGGCGCCGCCGCGGTGCTGTCATGGCTCGAGCGCTGGCTCCAGACCGAGTGGCCGGAGCTCAGGGTCCACCTGACGTCGGTGACCGACCACTGGGCCACCGTCGCCGTCGCGGGCCCCAAGAGCCGGGAGGTGGTGAGCGCGCTGTGCAAGGACATCGACTTCTCGGGCGAGGCGTTTCCCTTCATGTCGTTCCGTGAAGGGACCGTGGCCGGGGTCGAGGCGCGGGTTTTCCGCATCAGCTTCAGCGGCGAGCTGGCCTACGAGATCAACGTATGCGCGAACTACGGGCGCCACGTCTGGGAAGCGGTCATGGAGGCGGGCGAGCCCCACGACATCACCCCCTACGGCACGGAGACCATGCACGTGCTGCGCGCGGAGAAGGGCTTCGTCATCGTGGGCCAGGACACCGACGGCTCGGTGAACCCGGTGGATCTCGGCATGGAGTGGATCCTGGCCAGGCACAAGGACTTCCTCGGCAGGCGTTCCCTGTCGCGCCCGGACATGCTGCGCGAGGATCGAAAGCAGCTCGTGGGTCTGTTGACCGAGAACCCGCGCGACGTGCTGCCAGAGGGCGCGCAGCTGGTCGAGAAGATGTCCGGGGAGCGCCCGCTGCCCATGCTGGGGCACGTGACCTCCAGCTACTACAGCGCGTGCCTCGGCCATTCCATCGCCCTGGCCATGATGAAAGGGGGGCGCGCGCGCATGGGCCAGACCCTGCACGCGCCGCTCGCCGGCGGGCGCACCATCGCCGCGCGCATCACCAAGCCCGTGTTCTACGATCCCGAGGGGACACGCCAGAATGTCTGAGAGCGTTCGCCGCGAGAGCCCGCTGGTGCGCTTCGACGCGGCCCGCCGCGCGGCCGATGCGGCGCCCGGCGAGGCAGAGGTGATGCTGGGCGAGCGCCCGTTCCTGGGCCACTTGAATCTGCGGGGGGATGCGGCCGACGCGCAGTTCGTGAGCGCGGTGAGCGAGGTCCTGGGCGTGGCGCCGCCGCTGGAGCCGAACATCGTCGCCGAGCAGGGCGAGCACGCGCTGCTCTGGCTCGGCCCCGACGAGTGGCTGGTGCTGACCCCGCCCGACGCGCAGGGCGGCGTGCTCGAGCGCCTGCGCGGCGCCCTGGCCGATCGCTTCGGCGCGGTCACCGACGTGAGCGGCGGCCAGACCGTGATCACGCTCTCGGGGAAGCGCGCGCGCGAGGTGCTCGCCAAGGGGTGCACGCTGGATCTGCACCCGCGGGCGTTCGGACCGGGACGCTGCGCCCAGAGCCGCATCGCCAAGTCCGCCGCGCTGATCCGCCAGACCGACGAGTCGCCGGCCTTCGAGATCGTGGTGCGCCGAAGCTTCGCCGACTACCTCTGGCAGTGGCTGGAGGACGCGGCCCGCGAGTACCGCGGGTGAAACGCCGCTGGACAAAGACGTAGGGCGGGATGGAGCGCAGCGCAATCCCGCCGTGAAACCCTACGAATTCCGGCGGCGTTCCCGGCGCATGCGCTCCACCGCCTCGTCCCATAGCTCCGCCAGCCGACGCTCCGGCCGGTCCGGAACGCGCCCTGCGACCCGGTCCAGCTCGTCGGCGGTTTGCCGCAGGCGCTCCGCCATCAGGTTGCCCGCGACCACCAGCCGCTGAAGGGTAGGGTCCCTCCGCAAGCGCCCTCCGACCCGGTCCCTTGGGGCCTTGCCCGAAGTGCTAAACTGCCTTCGGAGCACAGGATAGTCACGAAAATGTTACACGTCAACGGAGATAGACACGAAAACGAGTCTCCCGAGGCCTTCGTGGCGCGCCTGCATACGCTGCTGGGAGGGCGGCGGCAGACCCCCTGGGGCGAGCGGCTGGGATCCAACAAAGGCACCATCTATCGGATGTTCCAGGGGGAGATCCCGCGCTGGGAGACGCTGTGCGCGATCCAGCACGCGGAGAACGTGAGCCTCTCGTGGCTGCTGACGGGTGCGGAGCCCGCGTTCCTGGTGGAGCACCGCAGCACGGATGCCGGATGCGCCGAATGGCTGCAAGCGCGGCTGGGGGAGGCCGGGGACTGGACGGTGTACCTGGTGGCCGATTCGCACGGCGTGCGGTGTCTCGTCGGCACGCGTGCGGCGGCGTTCGACGCCAGGGGGCGGCGCGTGGAGTACACCGCGGTCGAGGTTCTGGCCGGACCCGTGGGGCGCGAGACGCTCTCGGCGCTGGACGGGTTGGCCGCGCGCGAGGCCGTGCGCGTCGCGCGCACGGCTGCGGAGGACGCGGAGCGCATCGCGCGCGGCGAGGTCGGGACCTTCGGGTTGTTCGGCGACGGGGGCCTGCTGGCGGAGGCGGCGGCGAACCGGCAGGCGCTCTCACGCCTGGCGGGCGGCGAGGGGCCGCCCGTGGCGTCCCACGTTCCCCAGGCCGCGGAGCCTTCGGCGAGCCGTGACCCCCTGTGCCACAATGCCGGTCGCCTGAGCGACGCGGGGCGAACCGTGGCCAGGGCCACCATCGAAGCGCTGCTGGAGAACGAGGGGCGGCTGTGGGAAGAGCCCTACTGAGTCGTCGGTCATAGGGCGTTACCCGCCGTATGGCCCGTCGGAACTAGGACGTCCCCCGGCTCGCCTCCACGCGCGCAGGCTCGCTCTCGGTGGCGGTCCGGTTCGCCTCCATGCCCGCCTCGACCCCGACCCACACGATCTGGGCGAACAGCAGCCAGGCTCCCAGAATGAGCGCCTTGCCGAGCACCAACTCCCACCTGATGCGCATCGCTGCCTCCGGCCTGCTTAACAAAATCTAAACAATCTCGGTGCACAAGAGGCCCAAGCTCTGGTCTCTCGCTGCAATGCACAATGTAGTAGCCACAAAGGTTTCATGCAAGGGAGCCCGGCTTCCGCGAGTACGCTCTGTAGATGAGATTTTCTAAACCGATATCAGGGTAGGGTAGCGGGTCTGCCGGGCACCACCTCCGCATCGCGGGCCTGCATGGCGCCCTCGATGCCCACCCACACCAGCAGCACGAAGAAGAACACGGCCGCAGCGATGGCGGCCATACCGATGAACATCTGCATACGGGTGGGCTGCTCGGGCGGGCGTCTACGCGAGGGACCGGTCACGGCGCCTCCACGAGGAAAAACCGCAATTTAGGGCCCGGGGGCCGAGGCGGCAAACGGGACGGGTGCCGGAGTCGCCTCTCCGGCCCGACCCCCGCTTGCGCGCGTGGCGGGGAGCTGAAAGAAATCGGGCCCCGCGGCGGTCTATAGAAGAAGGGCACACGGAGAGCCGCACACGGAACGGCACCGATGGACGGGGCGCACAAGCGGTTCGAGGCGATGGTCCACGCGTTCTCGGGGGATCTCTACCGCTACGCCTACTGGGTGTGCGGGGAGCGCGCCCTGGCCGAGGAGCTGGTGCAGGAGACCTTCATGCGCGCCTGGCGGGCGTTCGATCAGCTGCGCGACGAGCGCAAGGCCAAGAGCTGGCTCATCACCACCCTGCGCCGCGAGCACGCGCGCCAATTCGAGCGCTACCGCCCGGAGTACGAGGACCTCGAGCTCGACCATCTGCCGGGAGATCGCGGCGACCCGGATCCGGACGTATGGCTGATGCGCCGCGCACTCGGACGGATCTCGCGCAAGTACCGCGAGCCCCTGGTGCTCCAGGTCCTCGGCGGGTACAGCGCCAACGAGATTGCACAGCTGCTGGATCTCTCGCCCCAGGCGGTCATGACGCGGCTGTTCCGCGCGCGGCAGCGGCTGCGCGAGATCATCGAGGAAGAGCAGAAGCCGAGGCGGGTGAACGCGGGATGAACTGTCTGGAGTTTCGACGCATCGTGCAGGCCGACCCGAGCAGCCGGGATCCGGCGGTGCTGCGCCACCGCCAGGAGTGCGCGGCCTGCGCCGCAGTCAGCGCGCGCGCGGCGGAGCTCGAGCAGCAGCTCCAGCGCGCGCTCAAGGTCGAGGTGCCCGAGGACCTCGCCTCGCGCATCCTCCTGCGCCAGTCGTTCAAGCCGCATCACCGGCGCCCGTGGTGGCGCCGCGCGCCGCTCTACGCCGCGGCCGCCGGCGTGATCCTCGCGCTTGCGCTGAGCGCGGCGTTCCTGGTGCCGCCCCGCGGCCACCCCATCGAGCAGGGCGTGCTCGCGCGCATGGCCTCCGAGCCCTATGCGCTCACGCGCACCGAGCGGGTGGAGGACGCGCAGCTGGTCTCCATCCTGGAGCAGGCGAATCTCCGCCTCGCCGGTGAGCGGGCGCTCCTCGGCGACATCACCTTCGCCCACCTGTGCGTTGTGAACAGCAAAGTGGCTGCGCACCTGGTGGTGGAAGGGCTGCGCGGGCGGGTGACCATTCTGCTCATGCCGGGCCAGAGGGTGGAGCGCACGCGGCGCATCCAGAGCGACGAGCTCATCGGCGTCCTGGTGCCCATGGGCGAGGAGGGCACCCTGGCCATCCTGGGGCGGCCGGGCGAGCCGTTCGAGCCCGTGGAGCAAAATGTGCGCGCCGCCGTGCGCTGGGAGATCTGAGCGCGGGCACCGCCTCGAGCGGTGTTCCCGGCCGGAGCCGAGCGGCCCGGCGGCGCAAGACACGGATAGCTGACGCGATTGCACGATTGGGAGGTTCACGATGCCGAGCATCCACACCGTGGCCGAGGACAGATTGTCACCGGAGGCGGAGGAGATCCTGGATGAGATCGAGCGCACGATGGGGCGGCGCCCCAATCTGTTCCGAACCTATGCGCACCACCCGCCCCTGCTCCGGGCCAACTGGGAGAAGCTCAAGGCGACCATGATGCAGGGCGCTCTCTCGCGCAAGCTCAAAGAGGTCATCGCGCTTCTGGTCAGTCAGGACAACGGCTGCGAGTACTGCATCCAGGCCCACAGCGGAGCCCTGCGTTCGCTCGGTGTGGACGAACGGACACTGGAAGCCATTCGAGAGGGAGCGCTCGCCGAGGCGGGCTTCGAGGATCGGGAGCTCAAGCTGGTCGAGCTGATGCGCAAGGCCAATCGATCGCCCCATGAGGTCTCGCCCGCGGAGTTCGATGCGCTGCGCTCGGCCGGATACTCCGATGCCGAGATAGTGGAGGCCTACGGCGTCATGGAGACCTTCGCCGGCTTCAACAAGTTCCTGGACTCGATTGGTGTCCAGATCGGGTGACGCGTCTACCCATGAGCCGCCTCCACGCCGCCGCGCTGCTCGGCCTGGCCCTGACCCTCCTCGCTTCCGCTCCCGGCGCGCAGGCGGGCGGGCAGACCGCGGCCGCCGCTTATCCCCTCAATCCCTCCGTAAATGAAACTGCCATCTACGTCTCGTCCGGGGGCGTGACGCGCTTCGACCGCCGCACATTGCAGAAAAGCTGGCGGGCATTGGCCGGCGTGAACACGTTCGAACCGGTGCTCACCCCGGGCGCCATCCTGGTAGGGAGCACCCAGGGGCTGTATGCGCTCGCCCCTGCATCGGGCGACGTTCTATGGCGCCTTGCCCCTGAGCACACGCTGTTCTCGCCGGCCGCGATGGCAGGCACCGCCTACGTCGGAGCCGAGGACGGATCGCTGCGGGCAGTGGCCGTCGACACGGGCGAGATTCTGTGGACGCGGCGCTTCGAAGGCTGGATCTACCCGCCCGCCGTGGTGGACGGCGTGGTCATCGCGGGCGGCAGCGGCGCCGTGCTCCACGGCGTGGACGCCGTGAGCGGGCACACTCGCTGGACTCGACCTCTCTCCCAGGAGCTCGTGTACCGGCCCGTGAGCGCGGGGCACAGCGGGATCATCGTGACCACGTTCGCACCGGACATCGCACGGGTCGCCGCCGCGGATGGGCGCGTCATCTGGCGACGGCGGGACATGACCCCGGCGTTTCCCCCGACGGTCGCCGGTGATCGCCTTCTCACCGGATCTTTCGGCGGAACGCTCAAGGCGCGGCGCATCGTCGACGGCCGCCTGCTCTGGCAACGGCGCCTGGGGCGGAAGCTGTCCTTTCCGCCGCGCGTCAGCGCAGACGCGGTTCTCGTCGGGGACGAGCAGGGACGGGTGGCTTCGTTCGAGCTCGAGACGGGCAATCTCCTCTGGCAGCGCCGCGAACGCGTGGAGCTCATCGCCAGTCCGATGGCCTCGAGCACCGGAGCGCTGGTTTTTTCGTCGGACGGAGGTCTGGCGTCCTGGCCGGCGACGGTTTCCCCGGCGCTGGAGGAAGCTGAAAGAAATCTCCTGCTCCGGCGGTCTATTCGATGATGGCATACGGAAACCGAGTCATTCATTCGACAGAGAGGAGGTAAGGGAATGAGGCAGTCGAGAAAAACCATCGCGTTGTCGGCGTGCGCCGCCGTGCTGGCCGCCTGCGCCACCACCGCCAGCAGCCAGATGCAGCCCTTCGGGGACGAGGACAGCATCCGCTACGCCGAGCGGCTGTGGAGCGCCATGGAGGCGGCCGATCTCGCGGGCCCCGGCGCCCTTGTCTCCAAGCCCTACCAGGGGCAGCACCCGCACGGCGCCGTGCTCGACACCATCGAGGGCACGCTCAGCGTGGGCGGGCACACCGGCACGCTCATCGTGAAGCGCAACTACGGGGGCGAGGGCGTGAGCATCGACAAGGTGTACAACGACCCCGACCGCTGGCTCGGCGCCGTCACCGTGATGTTCAAGCGTGAATCAGGCTACGACCCGGACAACAAGAACTGGTTCTGGGCCAAGTACCTGCCCGACGGGAGCCTGGACAAGAACCCCAAGGGCGCGGCCCTCGCGGGCCGCGTGGCCAAGGGCATGAACGCGGGATGCATCGCATGCCACACGGGGGCGCCGGGCGGCGACTACGTGTTCAACCACGATCGCTACGCCGACTGACCCGCGCGGGGGATCCCGAAGGACCTTCCAACGGCACCCCCGGCCGCGGCCGGGGGTGCTGTCCCAAAGGCGGGTGAAGAAAGGGGCCTGCGACGGGCCGAATCGTCAGGACGCCGGCGGCGCGTACTGGCGGACGGCCCTGAGCTCCAGCCGCGCGTAGGCCAGCGCCGCATCCAGGTAGCGAACCCGGGCGCGCAGCCGCTCCAGGTTGTAGCGCCACAGGAAGCGCCGCGCGGCCCGCGCCACCGGAGTCTCCGCCTTCACGTCGATGCTCAGCGTCAGGATGCGCTGCGTGCTCCACCGCCGCCAGGCGTGCTCGTAGGCGCGCCGCGCGGCATCGAGCTCGCCCTTCACTTCCGGCTCGAAGTACGACGAGGACTCGAACCACTCGCGGGCCGCCTCGCGCTCTTTCCTGCTCCACTCGGACCAGTAGCGCCGGCGCTCCTCTTGCAGGCGTGCCTGGCGCTGCTCCAGGTCGTGCACCTGCTCCTCGAGCGTCTCCACCAAGCTCTCGTAGCGGGGCTGCTCCTGCTCATACGGGCGCGTGCCCCAGCGCACCTCGCCCGGCGCCGCGGGGACTGCGGCACTCGCCATCACGCAGAGCAGCATCCAGCCAATCTTCATGCGGCGCTGCATCGCTCGCTCGGTACGCACGTCGCTTATCCGAGAATCACCATCTCTTGTTTTGACATTCCCGCGTCTTGGAGATTCGCTGGCCGCCGGGGCGTGCACCGCCGCTCATGCCGACAGCGGAACAGATGTTGACGCTCACAGGCAAATCCGTGTCGCATGGGCGCACCCTTCGACTCGTGGGCCGGCGCTTGGGTATAGTAGAGTCTTGCTGCCGGTGCGCTCCCCTGCGCAGCTCCAGCCGGCCTCAGCAACAGAACAAAGAACGCGCTAAGCCAGCCAGAGGGGAGAATCATGGATCAGAACATCACCATCAAGAGGCCGGATGGATCGGCCTTCATCGATATCAACCCCTATGTCTTCTTCATCAGCAGCGCGCTGATCCTCCTGTTCGTGGTCGGCAGCTTCGTATTCCTGGACGTGATGTCGGAGGCTTTCGGCGCCATCCAGGCCTGGATCGCGAACGGCACGGGCTGGCTGTTCGTCCTCTCGATGAACATATTCCTGGTCTACGTCGTCGTCGTCATGTTCACCCACTGGGGCAACATCCGCCTGGGCGGCCCGGACGCCGAGCCCGAGTTCAGCCTGCCTGCCTGGTTCGCCATGCTGTTCAGCGCGGGCATGGGCATCGGGCTTCTCTTCTACGGCGTGGCCGAGCCCATGTATCACTTGGTGGCGCCGCCCCACGGCGCGGAGCCTGGCACCCCTGGCGCGGGCGTCGACGCCATGAAGACCACCTTCCTGCACTGGGGGCTGCATCCGTGGGCCGTGTATACGCTGGTCGGGCTGGGGCTCGCGTTCTTCGCCTACAACCGCGGGGCGCCGCTCTCCATCCGGTCGCTGTTCTACCCGGTGCTGGGCGAGAAGATCCACGGATTCTGGGGCAACGTCATCGACGTCCTGGCCACGGTGGCGACGCTCTTCGGCGTGGCGACCTCTCTCGGCCTCGGGGTGAGCCAGGTGAACGCCGGGCTCAACTATCTGTTCGGCGTCGAGCAGAACCCGTTCATCCAGACCGTTCTGATCGCGATCATCACCGCCATCGCCACCGTGTCCGTGGTGCTCGGCCTCAAGGCCGGCATCAAGCGCCTCAGCAACCTCAACATGATTCTCGCGATCATCCTGCTGGTGTTCGTGTTCATCGGCGGTCCGACTCTGTTCATCCTGAACGGGTTCGTCGAGAACGTCGGGAACTACCTGCAGGACTTCTTCTTCCTCGCGTTCTGGAACGAGACCTACACCGGAGGGGACTGGCAGAACGGCTGGACGGTGTTCTACTGGGGCTGGTGGATCGCGTGGTCGCCATTCGTCGGCATGTTCATCGCACGCGTGTCCAAGGGCCGCACCATTCGCCAGTTCATCGCCGGGGTGCTGCTCGCGCCGACCCTGGTGACGTTCCTGTGGCTGACGGTCATGGGCGACGGCGCCATCCAGGTGGAGATGTTCGGCGCGGGCGGCATCGCCAAGGCGGTGCAGGAGAACGTGCCGAAGTCGCTGTTCTTCTTCCTGGAGCAGTTCCCGCTTTCGACTCTGACCTCGCTTCTGGCGACGCTCATCGTGGTGACGTTCTTCGTGACCTCCTCGGACTCGGGCTCGCTGGTGATCGACATCATCACCGCGGGCGGCAAACAGGACCCCCCGGTGGTCCAGCGCATTTTCTGGGCCGTGACCGAGGGCGTGGTGGCCGCGGCGCTGCTCTGGGGCGGCGGACTGGTGGCCCTGCAAACGGCGGCGATCACCACGGGTCTGCCCTTCTGCATCGTGCTCCTGTTGTTGTGCTACAGCCTGACCAAGGGTCTTCAGGCCTATGATCGAGAAGTCGGCGTGGCCGCAGGCGCGAAGCAGGCTGCCGGGGCCGCTGCACGCGGCGAGAGCTGACGACAAGGAGGAGGGATGATGAAAACGACAATGCGAACTCGTCTGCTCGTGCCGCTGGCCGGCGCCGCCGTTTTGGCGGCTGTGATGGGCTTCGGCAACGCGCTTCAGGCGCAGGGTCAGGGCTCCTTGCGCATCGCCTATGTGACCTGGTCCTCGTCCACGGCCGCCAGCAACGTGGTCAAGGCGGTGCTCCAGGAGCGGCTGGGCTATCGCGTGGAGCTGACCGCGATGACGGCGGACGACATGTGGCGCTCGGTGTCGGAAGGCCACGCCGACGCCATGCTGTCCGCGTGGCTGCCGAGCACCCACGGTCACTACCTCGATCGCTTCGGCCACAGCATGGTGGACCTCGGGCCCAACCTGGAAGGAGCGCGCACGGGCCTGGTGGTGCCGGACATCTCCAGCCAGCGCCAGACCACGGTGACGGGGCTGGAGACCGAGTCCTACATCAAGGCCGATTCGATATCGGATCTGAACGAGTATGTGGGCAGGTTCGGGGGCAAGATCATCGGCATCGATCCGGCAGCCGGGATCATGAAGCAGACCCGCGAGGCCATCCAGGCCTACGGCCTCGAGCTCGAGCTCGTGCCGGGCAGCGAGGACGCCATGACCGACGTGCTCGCCGAGGCCATCGCCAAGCGCCGTTGGGTGGTGGTCACCGGCTGGGTCCCGCACTGGAAGTTCGCGCGCTGGCGGCTGAAGTTCCTCGAGGATCCCAAGGGCATCTACGGAGAGGCCGAGTCCATCCACACCATGGTGCGCGAGGGCCTGGAGAACGACGTCCCCTCCGAGGTCTACCGCTTCCTGGACAATTTCCGCTGGACTCCCGACGACATGGGGCAGGTCCTGATCTGGAATCAGATGGAGGGTGCGTACCCCTACGATACGGCCAAGCGCTGGGTCGAGACGCATCCGAAGCAGGTGGAGGCCTGGCTGCAGTAAGCTTCCACCCCCCGAGTGCATGAGAGAGGGGCGAGACGGCGCTGACAGCCGCCGTTTCGCCCCTTTCTGATCCCGCGCCCGGGCGCGCCGTCGCATTCCCCACCGGGTGAGCCCCTCTGCGCAGCCTTTAAAATGACACAGGGGCGTCCACACGAGGGTATGGCCATGGCAGAGCGACCGGGCGGGAAATCGGCGAAGCAGCAGGGCGCCGGTGGTATTCTGGAGTCGGCCCACGAGATCTGGCTGGCCGGCGTCGGCGCATTCACCAAGGCCCAGGAGGAGGGCGGCAAGGTGTTCCAGAGCCTGGTGCGCACCGGGCGCGAGGTCGAATCCCGCCGCGAGGAGACCCGCGAGGGCGCTCCGGCGGAGAGGCGCTTCGAGCTGGGCGAGAAGGCCGAAGAGGTGAGGGAGAAGGCGGCCGTCAGCTGGGATCGGTTCGAGCACCTGATCGAGGATCGGCTGTCGAAGGCGCTGGACAGACTCGGCGTGCCGCGCAGAACCGATCTGGAGGCCCTGTCCAAACGCATCGAGCGCCTGGAGAAGACGCTCAAGGAGTTTCAGACAGGAGCCGGTGAAAGGACCGCGAGGCCCGCGGCCAGGAAGCGTACGGCGAGAACCGGCGCGAGGACGACGAAAAAGCGCACGTAACGATGCCCGATCACCGGCAGAAGAGGCAGCGCGCGGCCCGGCTGCTGGAGAAGTACATCCGCAACGATGCGCTGCTGCGCGGGCCCGAATTATCGCCCGAATCAGAGAGCGTGCGCCGCTCGCTGGAGCGATGGCAGCGCGAGAGGCTGGTGCGCACCTACGCCGACCTCCGCCGGCATTCCCGCTACGGCCCCGCGGTGGAGTTCTTTCTCGATGACCTGTACGGCCCGAAGAACTTCCAGCTCCACGAGCATCATTTCGACCACATCTATCCGGTGATGGTCAGGCTTCTGCCGTCCGACGTGTTGAACACGGTGGCGCAGGCCGTCGAGTTCGACGCGCTGACCGGCGAGCTGGACATGGACTTGCTTCGCGTGCTCGTCGAGGATCTCGGCGTCACCAACGGGATCAGCGAGGATGCATACGCCGAAGCATACCGGCGCTGCGACAACTACGACCGCCGCCTCCGCCAGATAGAGCTGGTACGCGAGGTGGGAGCGGACCTCGACCACTTGGTTCACAAGAGACTGGTGCACGCGGCTCTCAGGCTTGCGCGCGGGCCCGCGCGCCTGGCGGGCCTGGGAGATTTGCAGGACTTTCTGGAGCGGGGTTTCACGGCGTTCCGCAACATGCGCGGGGCCGACAGGCTGCTCGACACCATCGTGCAACGCGAGAAAACCATCCTCAATCGTATCTACGACCGCCACCCCCAACCCTTCGACCTCTCGTAGGGCGGGATGGAGCGCAGCGTAATCCCGCCGAACACGTGCGTGATGCGACCCGCACGTAGGGCGGGATGAAATCCCGCCGAATACTGACTGACTCCGAAACGACCCCTCCTCACTGTAAGAACAGCGCCACCTCCCCGGTCTGTATGAGTAAGTCGCACGGTGCGACCAGCGCATCGAAGTCCACCGGCACCGACGACAACGGGTCATTTTCAATTCGAGGAGACGAACATGCGAATATCTGCATTGCGCCACACGTTGTACAGCACCGGTGCAGCGGGACTGCTCGCGGCGGCTGCACTGGTCCTCACATCGCCGCCCGCGGCGGCCGAGGGTTACATGAGCGCCACTGCGCCGGTCAACGGCACGCCGCCGCACGGGCAGCAGGCCCAGCACCGGGCCCCCCAGCAGTTTGCGGCACTAGGGACCCCTTCGGCGGAGCCGCGCCGGCTCCCCCCGCTGGCGAGGGCGTTCTTCTTTCAGGGCCGCGACCCCAACGACAGCGAAGCCGTGAAGCGCTTGGGCACGCACCCGGGGGTGCCGGGGATGTAGCGATGTGATGTATGCCATCGGGCCCGATGGTTGCGCTGATCGAAATCATGGTAGCGGGGCCGGCGGCGGTTCGCCGTCGCCCTCGCGTGTGAGATCGGGACCGTCGCCTGTCGAGGCGCTCCGGAGCTGCGGCCGCGACCGGTATCATGAGGCAGTAACATTGCGCGTGAGAAACTCAGCGCATAATAAATTAAGCACTTGGTAACGTAGCACTCCGTCCGCCGCTTCACTCGGCCGCGCGCCGTCAACAATCGCCCTTGCAACATGCTGAATTCGCGCTGCTTTCGCAGGCGCGATCAAACATGCGGGATTTGCGCCGGGCCGGTTTCGCGTCGGCACGAGCACGTGGCACGTGTTGCAAAAACACAACAACCCCGCGCGCTGCTCACCTTGTGGCATGTGCCGGTGCTGAAAGGATTTTTCGAGCAGCGGCAAGCGCGAGTCGCACGCGTTGTTGTAATCTTGCAGCCCCTGTTCTAGACTCTCGCTCGGTACGGACGCCGTCGGTGCCCCGGTCGGACTGCCGGGGAGCGACAGGGAGGCGCCGTACCTCAGTCCTGCAGCCGCGGTCTCGCGTTAGTTAGAGGGAGGCGTGGCTGATTTATAACAAGCTTGTTATAGATAGCAATTAGAACCAGAGGGGTGTATTCATGCTTGGAACCACACGCAAGACCGCACTGCTGGGTTCAGCTTCCGCGGTAGCGCTGCTGGTGGCTGCAGCACCGGCGCAGGCGCAAACGGAGGTCGAGGTCAGCGGCTATGTCAAGGGTGACGCCATCTACGACTTCAGTGGCGGCTTCATCGGCGACAGCCTCGCGGTGTCCAACATCGGTCTCGAGGGTACGGCGAAGGATGACCTCGACGGCCATTTCCGGGCGCACGCCAAGCAGTCGCGCTTCCGCATTACCACCAGCACCGACACCGCCTTCGGCGACCTGAAGACCTACATCGAGGGCGACTTCTACGGCGGCACCGGCAACGAGTTCGTATCCAACTCGACCAGCTTCCGTCTGCGCCACGCCTACGGCAGCCTGGGCCCGTTGCTGGTCGGCCAGACCTGGTCGAACTTCACCCGCTTCCACTATGCGGGGACGGTCGACTTCTTCGGCCCGCAGGGCGCGCTGTTCAAACGTCAGGGCCAGGTGCGCTACACCTTCGACGCCGGCCCCAACCTCCAGATCGCCGCGTCCATCGAGAACGCGGAGAACCTGGGGCCCAACGGCGGCGCCGAAACCGTCGGGCCGTCCGGCTCCATCGACGAGCTGCCGGACCTCGTGATCATGGCCGACTACAACGCCGGCGGCACCAGCGCCAGCGTGGGCGGCATCCTGCGCAAGCTGTACTTCGACAACGGGGCGACCGATGACGACGACACCGGGTACGGCCTGCACGTCGGCCTCTCGCAGCAGGTGCTCGGCCGTGACACCGTCTACGGCGAGTTCACCTGGGGCCAGGGCATCGGCAGCTATTTGAACGGCGTCATCGGCGACACCCAGATCGTGGGCGGCGACCTCGAGGCCATCGAGATGTGGGGCTACAACGTCAGCTTCACCCACGTCTGGAGCGACACCGCCGAGAGCAACATCGTCTGGGGCCAGTACACCAACGAGGACTCCGATGACGGTGGACCCAACGCCATCGAGAAGACCAAGTCGCTGCACGTGAACTACATGTGGCATCCGGTGCCGCGGGTGACCCTGGGGCTGGAGTACCAGTACGGTATTCTCAACGTGGACAACTCACCCGCAGGGACGTCCGGCACGGATCACCACCGCGTGCAGTTCGGTGCGCAGTACCGCTTCTAGGCTTTAACAACAACAAACAGGCGAGAGCCTGATCCGAATTGGCCCCCGCAGCGCGAGCTGCGGGGGCCTTTTTATGTGCGGTCGAACTTTCATTAAACTGAACCCTTCAATTCGGTAAGGGTTCGAAATGGCTTCCGGGCGGCGCCACAAGGCTCGCAAGGAGAAGAGAGCGCGTCAGCGCCGGGGCCACCCGGCGCCGGGAAAGCTTTCGGTCTTCCAGGAAGCCGTCGCCTGCTACGAGGCCGGGCGGAGCGAGGAGGCCGAGCGCCTGTGCCGGCAGGCGCTGGCGGCGCGGGCGGATCAGCCCAGGCTGCTGCACCTGCTGGCCGTGGTGACCCACGAGCGCGGCGACGATGCGGAGGCGGCCTCTCTCCTGCAACGGGCCATCGCCCTCGACGGCGGCAATCCGGTCTATCACCATCACCTGGGAGAGGCGCTGCGGGCGCAGGGGGCCTGCGAGGATGCGGTGGCCGCCTACCGCAAGGCCTTGTCGCTGGACCCGGGCCAGGCGGATGCCTGGTACGGCCTCGGCAACGTGCTCTTCGAGCAGCGGCGATGGGAGGAGGCGGCCGCCGCCTATCGGCGGGGGCTGGCCCTGAGCCCGGAGGACGCCGAGCTTCACAACAACCTCGCGAACGCTCTCGCCGAGATGGACGATGCGAGGGGGGCGATCGATCACTACCGCGCCGCCGTGCGCGCGCAGCCCGCCTACTTCGACGCCTGGATCAATCTCGGTGACGCGCTGGCCGCGGCCGAGGAGCACGGGGGCGCCCTGGGCAGCTACCGCTCGGCGGTGCAGCTTCGGCCGGACTCGGTGCCTGCCCTGCTTCGGCTGGTCCGGCAGCTGCGCGCCGCCCAGGACTACGAGCAGGCTCTCGACGCCTGCCGCAAGGTGCTCGCCCTCGAGCCGGAGTCGGTACAGGCCCACAACCACGCCGGCTATTGCCTGGAGCAGATCGGCCGGCCCGCCGAGGCCATGGAGCATTTCCAGCGCGCCCTGGAGCTCGCGCCCGAGCGCGCCGAGGTCCATGCCAACATCGGCATGCATCTCCAGAATCAGGGGCGCTTCGATGAGGCCATCGCGGCGCATCGCCGCGCGCTGGCCCTCGACCCCGAGCTCGCCGATGCATACCTCAACCTCGTGTCGATCAAGAGCTACCGGCCGAGCGACGAGGAGGTGCGCGCGATGAGCGCGCTCCTCGAGCGGAGCGACCTGCCGCCCGACGCGCGCATCAGCCTGAGCTTCGCCCTCGCGCAGGTTCGCGATGCACGGGGCGACATCGATGCCGCATTCGAGCTGTTCCGCTCCGCCAACGATCTCAAGGCGCATCGTCTGCCCTTCGATCCGGAGGAGTACACGAGCTACACGAACCGGATCATCGCGACCTTCGACGCCGCGTTCTTCGCGCAGAGAGAGGGGTTCGGCGTCGACAGCGAGGTCCCCGTCTTCGTCGTCGGCATGCCCCGCTCCGGATCGACGCTGGTGGAGCAGATCCTGGCGAGCCACCCCGGCGTCGCCGGCGCCGGCGAGCTGCAGGACATGCGCATGATGGCCGGAAAGTTGCCCGAGATGCTGGGAACGTCGCAGCCCTTCCCCGAGTGCGTCTCGCTGCTCGAGGCGCCGCCCGCGCGGCGCCTCGCCGAAGGCTACCTCGAGGCGCTGCGCGGGCGCGCGCAAGGCGCGCTTCGCGTGACCGACAAGATGCTCGGCAACTTTCAGCGCCTGGGGCTGATTGCGCTGCTGTTCCCCCGCGCGCGGGTCATTCATTGCCGGCGCGACCCCCTCGACACCTGCGTATCGTGCTATCTGCAGCACTTCGCCAACGGCCTGCGCTTCACCTACGACATGGAGCATCTCGGCATCGCCTATCGCGGGTACGAGCGGCTCATGGCGCACTGGCGCGAGGTCCTGCCGATGCGGATGCTGGACGTGCGCTACGAGGCCCTGGTGGGCGACCTGGAGCGGGTGAGCCGCGAGCTCATCGAGTTTCTGGGGCTGCCCTGGGACGAGCGCTGCCTCCTGTTCCACGAGCAGGCGCGCAACGTGGGCACCGCGAGCTTCTGGCAGGTGCGCCAGCCGCTGTACGCGTCCTCCGTGGGCCGCTGGCGGCGCTACGAGAAACACCTCGCCCCCCTCATCGAAGCCCTGGGAGTCTCTCCCCAGGCCGATTCCTAACACGAAGGACACGAAGATCACACGAAGAGCACGAAGAAAGGAGAAGGGTCGAAATGGAATTCGACGATTTGTCCGGGAAGGTCATACATTGTGCGCTGGAGGTCCACCGGGCGTTGGGGCCCGGTCTTCTCGAATCTGCTTACCAGCAATGCGTCGCGAGAGAGTTGACTTTGAGGCAGATATCATTCCAGCGCGAAGCGCCCGTGGCGATCAGCTACAAAGGCCTCTATCTCGAATGCGGGTACAGACTGGATTTCCTGCTTGACAACAAGCTCATTCTGGAACTGAAGAGTGTGGATGCTCTATCGAATCTACATGAGGCGCAGGTTCTGACGTATATGCGCCTCGCCGGTGTCAAGGTAGGGTTGCTGATTAACTTCAACGTCCCCGTGCTGAAGGTGGGTATCAGGCGTTTGGTGCTGTGACTTTAGAAATCTTCGTGCTCTTCGTGTGATCTTCGTGTCCTTCGTGTTAAAGAGCTGCGTGTCTAAGGGCACTGCCGTGTCCGGAGTCGCCGAGCTCTTCGAGGAACAGGGTGCGGGCGAGGCCGGCCATGTACACGGATCCCGTGGCGCAGAGCAGATCGTCGCGCCCGAGCGCGCGGTAGGCCTCACGGATCGCCTGTTGCGGATCGGGCTCCACGCGTACGTCCGTGCCCGGCGCGCACTCGCGCACCCGGGCCGCGATGCGCCGGGGCTCGTCGGAGCGCATGGGCTCGGCGCGGGTGATGGTCACGCGTGCGGCGCTGCGCAGCAGCGGCGCGCACAGCGCCCCCGGGTCCCGGCCCGCCGACAGTGACAGGACCAGGTGGCGGGTACGGGCGGGGAGGGCGTCCAGCATTTGCCCCAGTGCTCGAAACGAGTCTGGGGTGTGCGCGGCATCCACCACCACCCAGGGGGCGCGCCTCAGGAGCTCGTTGCGCCCGGGAAGCGCGATGCCTGCCAGCGCCGAGCGCGCCGCCCGTGTCCGCGCGGCCGGGATCGCTCCGAGCAGGCGGTCCACGCAGGCCAGCGCCAGCGCCGCGTTCTGCGCCTGGTGCCGCCCCGGCAGCGGCAGCTCGATCTCCAGTCGGCGCTGCGCCAGCTCGAGCGCGAATACCGAGCCCGAGGCATGCTCGGCCAGAACCTCGAACCCGATCTCCCGCCCGAGGCACAGGAGCGGCGCACCCTGCGCCGCCGCGCATGCGGCGATCACCCCGGCCGCCGCCGGCGGCAGCGGGGGCACGATGACCGGGACGGACGGCTTGATGATGCCGGCTTTGTGATGCGCGATGGCGGCGAGGTCGGCGCCGAGCTTGTCGGCGTGCTCGAGCTCGATGCCGGTGATGCAGGCGACCGCGGGCTGGACGATGTTGGTGGCATCGAAGCGGCCCCCGATGCCCACCTCCACCAGCGCGCAGTCCACGCGGCTCGCTCTGAACAGGCACAGAGCCGCGGCGGTCAGGACATCGAAGAAGCTCGGAGGATTCTGCGGATGCTCGGCGCAGAGCGCTTCCACGTGGGGGCGCAGCGTCTCCAGGGTCTCGGCGAGGAGGTGATCGGGGATCTCGCGTCCGCCGGTGCGGAAGCGCTCGGTCCAGCGGCGGAGGTGGGGTGAGGTGAACGTCCCGGACCTGTGGCCCGCGGCCTCGAGCACGGCCTCCGCCATCAGCGCCGTCGAGCCCTTTCCCTTGGAGCCCGCAATGTGAATGACGGGCAGGCCGCGGTGGGGATTGCCCGCGCGCTCGAGGAGGCGGGCGACGGATGCCAGGGCGTGCGGGGCGCGCTCCGCGTAAGGCCTGAAATCGGGACGGATGAGCGAGTGCAGGAAGCTCGCCGCGTCCTCCGCGGTGCGGATCGGCCGGCCGGAGTGATGTGCGAGCACGTCAGTGTGAGGCGGTCCGCTGTCCGGATTGCGGACTATGCACTTGTATGGGAGCGGACACCAGCCCGCGACTGTTGCGAGCGCCGTAGGGCGGGATGCAATCCCGCCGAACGCGGGCAGGATGGAACCCCGTCGTCGGAATGGACGCGGCCTAAGCGTAAGGGTTGTCGGCAGGCAGCGGAATGTCGTGCTGGCGGCAGGCGGCGGTGA
>CAZPFD010000036.1:0-21724 GCA_964585725.1 uncultured Ectothiorhodospiraceae bacterium
TGACCCGCAGGCGGAAGTAGAGGTCGTCGCGGAAGCGTCCCTCGCGCACCAGGGCGGGCAGGTCGCGGTGGGTGGCGGCGATGAGCCGGATGTTCACGCGGCGGGGGCGCGACGCGCCCACGCGCCGTATCTCTCCGTCCTGGAGCACTCGCAGCAGACGCGCCTGGGCGTCCAGCGGCAGCTCGCCGATCTCGTCGAGGAACAAGGTGCCTCCGTCGGCGGCCTCCACCAGCCCCTGCTGCACTCCCACCGCCCCGGTGAACGAGCCCTTCTCGTGACCGAAGAGCTCGTTCTCGATGAGTCCGCCCGGAATGGCCGCGCAGTTGACCGTGATCATGGGGGCATCGCGGCGCTCGCTCTTCTCGTGCAGCGCCCGCGCCACCAGTTCCTTGCCCGTTCCGGACTCGCCGAGGATGAGCACCGTGGTATCGGTGGGGGCCACCTTGTCGATGCGCGCGAACACCTCCCGCATGGCGTTGCAGCGCCCGATCATGCCTGCAATGGGGTAGCTGCGGGCGACGTCGGATTTGAGCGCCTGGTTCTGGCGCTCCATGCGATGATGCTTGAGGATGCGGTCCACGCACAGCAGCATCTCGTCGTGATCGAACGGCTTCGCGATGTAGTCGACGGCGCCGAGCTTCATGGCTTCCACCGCCGAGCGCACGCTCGCGTAGCTGGTCATCACCAGCACCGGGATCCCGGGATACTCGGTGATGATGTCCGTCCCCGCGGCGCCGGGCAGGCGCACGTCGGCGATGACGAGATCGACGCCCGTCCTCTCGAGCACCGATCGCGCCGCCTCCACCGACTCCGCCTCGGTGATCTCGTAGCCGTTGCGCTGGAGCAGCCGGCTCACCGCCGTGCGAATCACCAGCTCGTCCTCGATGACCAGGATGCGGCTCATGACGGCGGGCTCCCGCTGGCGGCGGCCGCCCGGCCCGCCACCGGCAGCGCGCGGGGCAGGCTCACCGAGACCCGCGTGCCCTCGCCGGGGGAGCTGTCGATGGTGATGCCGCCGCCGTGGTCGTGGACGATGCGATAGACCAGGGCCAGGCCGAGCCCCGTCCCCTTGCCCGGCGCCTTGGTGGTGACGAAGGGCTCGAAGACCTTGTCCAGCAGCTCCGCGGGAATGCCTTCGCCGCGGTCCGTGATCTCCACGGACACGTTCTCCCGCTCGGCCTCAGCGGTGATCACCACGCTCGATCCGGGCGTGGACGCGTCGCAGGCGTTGGTCAGCAGGTTCACGAACACCTGGAGGATGCGCGGGCGGTCGCCGAAGATCTGAATGTCGGACGGGCAATCGTTGTGGCAGCTCACCTGGCGTCCGGCGCGGCTGAGCTGCACCAGGCGCGCCGCCTCGTCCACGCACTCGCGCAGCTCGATGGGGGCGAAGGTGCCGTCGGCCATGCTGCCGCTGTGGCTGAACTTCACCAGCGACTGCACGATGTCGCTGATGCGCTGCGTCTGGGACAGGATCTGCTCGCTCACTTCGCGCGCGTTGCCGTCCGCGGTCTCGGAGCGCAGGTTCTGGGCCAGGCACGCGATGCCGGTGACCGGGTTGCCGACTTCGTGGGCGACGCCTGCAGCGAGCCGTCCGATGGACGCCAGCCGCTCGCTGTGGGCGAGCTCGGCCTCCAGGGTCTGCAGATCGGTGAGGTCCTCGACCAGGATCACGGTGCCCCCGGTCTGGCCGGAGGCGGACGGATCGCCGATGGCCGCCTTGTGCAGGTTGAACCAGCGGGGCAGACCGCGAACCGTCACCTGAACCTTGTGCAGGTGGCTGTCGTCGCCTTCGAGCAGGCGTGAGAACAGCCCCGCCCAGGGCTCGGGCAGGCGGCTGATGCGCTTGCCGCGCGCCGCGCGCCCGTCGATCTGGGCGAGGATCTGCATTGCCAGATTCCAGCTCACCACCTTCCCGTCCGGGCCGACGGAGCACACGCCGAGCGGCAGATCGCGCAGGATCTGCTGGTGATAACGGCGCAGGCTGTCGAGCTCGGCCGCGAGCCCCTGCAGCCGCGTCTCGGAGTGCTCGAGGCGCTCCTCGATGAAGCGGATGTTGTCCGCCAGCGCGGTGCGTGCGTCGGGATCCATCTGCAGGCGCTCGTCGACGATCATGTGCGCGATCATGGGGCCCATGAGCCCGGAGAGGTTGCGCTCGATGCGCTCGCGCAGGCGCCGCAGCTCGCGCGGATCCTCCTCGTCCTCGTCCATTTCCAGATCGTGCAGGGCCTGGCGCACCTCGGAGTCGGCCGCCTGGGGGCCGAGGATGCGCGCGAGCTGATCCTTGAACTGCGCCGGTGAGGAGGCGCCGAGGACCACGCCGCTGGGCATGGTCACGGCGGTCATGCGGCAGGCGTCGGCCGCATCCAGCTCCTCTTCGCTGGGCTTGGTGAGCAGCGATACGCCGAAGAACAGCAGCGTGTTGACCGAGAGCGTGGTGAAGGTGGAGAACGACCAGGGGTTCATCTCGCTCTCGGTGACGGCGATCAGACGGATGAACTCCACGTGCTCGCTGATGATGCCCGAGCGCTGGAGCAGGGGCAGCATGAGCGTCACCGCCCACACGCTCATCCCGCCGATGAGCCCGGCCACGAATCCCGCGCGCGTGGCGCGCGGCCAGTACAGCAGGCCGAACACGCCGGGCAGGAACTGCGCCACGGCCACGAACGAGATGAGGCCGAGCTGCACCAGCCCCGAGTTGTGCTCGAGCACGAGATAGAACCCGTAGCTCGCGAGGATGATGAGGGCGATCATCGTGCGCCGCCCCCACAGCAGCCACTTGTACAGGTCGCTGCCCGGGTCCGGATAGCGCGCGGGCAGCAGCAGGTGATTGAGGCACATCGAGGAGAGCGCGAGCGTGGTGACGATCATCATGGCGCTGGCCGCCGAGACGCCGCCGATGAAGGCGAACGTGGGCAGCACGCGGCTCTCGCTCCACAGGGTGATGCCGAGCACGTAGTAGTCGGGGTTCATGCCCGCGAGCAGCGCATCGCCCGCCCACAGGATCGCCGGGATGAACAGGTTCAGCAGCAGCAGGAACAGCGGGAAGGCCCACGCCGCGGTGAACAGCGACTGCCCGCGGATGCTCTCGGTGAAGGCCATGTGGAACTGGCGCGGCAGCAGGAAGGCGGCGCAGAAGGCGAGCAGCATGAGCGTGGTCCACGGGCCCTCGTGCACCGGCGCGTAAAGGGCTTCCAGCGCCTCCGGGTGGGCGTCGAGCCAGCGCTCCATGCCGCCGAAGCCGCCGAAGAATCCGTACACGGCGAAGAGTCCGACGGCGCACAGGGCCGATAGCTTGACCAGCGACTCGAAGGCGATGGCCACCACCAGCCCCTCGTGCTTCTCCCGGGGCGAGATGTGGCGGGCCCCGAAGAGGATGGCGAAGGCGGTCAAGGTCAAGCAGAAGCCGAGCGCGAGCACCTGGGGGGTCGCCTCCTGGGTGAGGATCTGCACCGACTCGGTCACCGCCAGGATTTGGAGCGCGATGTAGGGAAACGCGCCGCAGAGCATGAACAGGGTCACCAGCACGCCCGCGAGCTGGCTGCGGTAGCGGAACGCGAACACGTCGGCCAGGGAGGTGAGCTGGTAGTCGCGCGCGACGCGCAGGATCGGTGCGAGCAGCAGCGGGGTGAGGGCGAAGGCCAGGGTCACCCCCAGATAGATGGTCAGGAAGTTGAACCCCTGTATCTTCGCGAACCCGACGCTGCCGTAGAAGCTCCACGAGGTCGCGTAGACGCCGAGGGAGAGCGCGTAGGTGAGCGGATGGCGCGCGACGCTGCGCGGCACCCATCCCTGCTCGGTGGCGTAGGCGATGAAGAACAGCAGCAGCAGGTAGACGACGCCGGCGAAGAACAGATGCCCGAGCTCAAAGCTCATGGCGATCACGCATGCTCTGCACGAGCGCAATCAGCACCACCACGCCCGCCCAGATGAGATAGGGCATGTACCAGGGGAAGGTGGGCGTGGCCCATACGCTGACGAAAGGGGGCAGGAAGACGAAGGCGGTGAACAGCACCACCAGGACCACGCTGTCCAGGTACCGGCTCTTGTCCGGATGGGAACGCACGGCGCCCTCCCTCCTCCTCGCGAGCGGCGGGGCTCGTCCACCCTGGGTAGATTCTACACAGTCTACCAGCAGACGGCGTCCCGGGGAGCTACCGGACCGGGTCCTTCGCGGATCGCCGTGAAAGGGGCCGACGTGTCTCGACTCAATGGGGGTTCCGCGGCACGTGCAGCGGAGTCGCAAGCGCCGCAATGCGGGGCCGTGCAGCCGCGGCACCGCGCCGTTCACGCCGCAAGCATGCGCGGGAACCGTACGAGGCGTCGTCCTGCACGGCTCGGCCCCGCACTCGGTAGGGCACGGCCTTTTCGGCGCTTGCGACGAGGAGGCGCGTGCCCGGAACCCCACCAAAGTACGAAGACGCCACCGGCCTTCCCGGCGTTCCGCGAAGAACGGGGTCTGGAGGACTAATCCTGGCCGCTGCGGGAAGTCGTGGGTTCGCGAGCGCCGCCAGGCGTTTCCTCGGGGCGCGCGGCGCGCGCGACCTTGTCCAGGATGCCGTTGACGTAGCGGTGGCTCTGCTCGGCGCCGAACACCCGCGCGAGCTCGACCGCCTCGTCGATGACCACGCGCCAGGGGATGTCGGGCCGGTGCCGGAGCTCGAAGGTGCCCATGCGCAGGATCGCCCGCGTCACCGGGTCGAGCTGGCGGACGGGACGGTCCAGCAGCGGCACGAGCACCTCGTCCAGATCCTCGAGGTGGGCGGGGACGTTGTGGAGGAGGTCCTTGAAGTACGGGAGGTCGGCGTGGCGCATGCGCCCGGGGGAGAGAAACTGCGCCTCGATCTCGGCGGGCGGCTGGTGCGTCACCTGCCACTGGTAGAGGGCTTGCAGGGCGGCGCGCCGGGCCAGGGTCCGCGCGCTGGGCTTGTTCATGAGCCGGAAGGATCGCGCAGGCGGCGCAGGAGGCTCACCATCTCGAGCGCGGCCAGCGCCGCTTCCTCTCCCTTGTTGCCGTGCTCGCCGCCGGCCCGCGCCATGGCCTGCTTCACGTTGTCGGTGGTGAGGACGCCGAAGATGACGGGGAGGTCGTATTTCAGGCCCACGTTCGCCACGCCGCGGGCGCATTCGCCGGCCACGTAGTCGAAGTGCGGGGTGTCCCCGCGCACCACGGCGCCGAGGGTGATGATGGCGTCGAAGCGCCCGCAGGCGGCGAGGCGCTGCGCCGCGAGGGGGATCTCGAAGGCGCCGGGCACGCGCACCACGGTGAGGTCCTGCTCGGGGATGCCGTGGCGCCCGAGCGCTGCGAGCGCTCCCTGCAAGAGCCGGTCGGCGATGGGCTGGTTGAAGCGCGAGGCGACCACCGCGAGGCGCGCATCGCCGATCGAGTACTCGCCTTCGTGGAGGTCGAATCTGGCCATGCGTGTCGGGGGAGGGAGGGCCGATCAGGCCCCCGGGCGGGTGAGCCGCAGGTCACCCCACATATTCCACCACCTCGAGCCCGAAGCCGGAGATCCCGAGGAGCTTCTTGGGGGCGCTCAGCACGCGCATGCGCCGCACGCCGAGATCGAGCAGGATCTGCGCGCCCACGCCGTAGGTGCGCAAGGTCTCGCTCTTCTCCCCGGAGGGGACGTCGGCGCCGCGGTCCTGCTCCGCGTAGCGGTGAATGCGGTGCACGATCTCGTCCGCCGGCTCGTCGTAGCGCAGGACCACCACCACCCCGGTGCGCTCCTCGGCCACCCGGCGCAGCGCGTCGTGCAGGGACCACCCGCGGTCGTCGCCGCGCTGATTGGGGATGACGTCGCACAGCGAATCGAGCACCTGCACCCGGATCAAGGTCGGCTCCTCGGGATGGATGTCCCCCATCACCAGGGCCAGGTGCACCGCGCCGTCGATGGTGTCGCGGAAGGCGGCCAGACGGAACTTCCCGTACTCCGTGGGCATGTCGCATTCGGCGACGCGCTCGACGGTCTTCTCGTGCAGCATCCGGTAGTGGATGAGATCGGCGATGGTGCCGATCTTGACGCCGTGCTGTCGGGAGAACTCTTCCAGATCGGGGCGGCGCGCCATGCTGCCGTCCTCGTTCAGCACCTCGACGATGGTCGCGGCGGGCTCGAGCCCGGCCAGCCGCGCGAGGTCGCACCCGGCCTCGGTGTGTCCCGCGCGCGTGAGCACGCCGCCCGCTTCGGCCATGAGCGGGAAGATGTGCCCGGGCTGCATGAGATCCGACGGCTTGGCGTGGGGAGCTACGGCGGTGCGGATGGTGGTGGCGCGATCGGTGGCCGAGATCCCGGTGGAGACGTTCTGCGCGGCGTCCACCGAGACCGTGAACTTGGTGGCGGCGGTGCCGAAGTTGTCGCGCACCATCAGCGGCAGGCCGAGCTGCTGGCAGCGCTCGCGCGACATCGTGAGACAGATGAGGCCGCGCCCGTAGCGGGCCATGAAGTTGATGTCCTCCGGGCGCACCAGGGCCGCCGCCATCATGAGGTCGCCTTCGTTCTCGCGATCCTCGTCATCCATCATGATGACCATCTTGCCCTGGCGGAAATCCTCAACGAGCTCTTCGATCTTCGCGAATGGCATGGCGACTGCGTCTCACTCCTTCCCCGTTGCGCCCGTGAGCAATCGTTCCAGATAGCGAGCGATGATGTCGACCTCCAGGTTGACGCGCCGGCCGGCGCAGTATTCGCCGATGGTCGTGGCCTGCAGCGTGTGGGGCACGATGTTCACCTCGAACCCGTCGTCCTCCACCGCGTTCACGGTCAGGCTCACCCCGTCCACGCAGATGGAGCCCTTCTCCGCGATGTAGCGCATGAGCCGCGGCGGCGCCGCGATGCGCAGGCGCACCGAGCGGCCCTCGTCGCGGCGCTCGCGCACGGTGCCGGTGCCGTCCACGTGGCCGCTGACCAGGTGGCCGCCGAGGGCGCTGGACGGCGTCAGCGGCTTCTCGAGATTCACCCGCGCGCCGATCGCGAGCTCGCCGCAGGTGGTGCGCGCCAGCGTTTCGCGGGAGACGTCCGCGGCGAAGCCCGCCCCGCTGACCTGGCTCGCGCTCAGGCACACGCCGTTCACGGCGATGGACCCGCCCAGCGGTACATCGCGCAGGCCCAGTTTACCCGGATCGATATGTATCCGCATATCGGCCCCGTGGGGCTCCAGCGCGGTCACGGTGCCGACGGCTTGGACGATCCCGGTGAACACGCTCCGCTCTCCGGGCGCTCAGGCAGGCGCGTCGCCCGAGCGGATGCGCGCGGTGATGCGCCAGTCGGCGCCGAGCGCGCGCCACTCCACGATGTGCAGGGCGAGCTGCTGGTCCATGCGCTGAATCTCCGGGAGATGGAACAGCCCCCTTGCGCCGTCGCCGAGCAGGGTGGGGGCCAGATACAGCACCAGCTCGTCGACCAGGCCCGCGCGCAGCAAGGCGCCGCTCAAGGTGGGTCCGCTCTCGACCAGAACCTCGTTCACCTCTGCGGCGGCCAGATGGCGCATGAGCTGCGCGAGATCGATGCGCCCGTCGCGGTCCGGCAGGGTCGCGACCTCGGCGCCGGCCCCGGTGAGCTCGTCCACGCGCCCGGCCTCCGCGCGCGCGCAGACCACGAGCGTGCGTCCGGGAAGACCCAGCATCTTCGCGCTCGCAGGCAGCCTGAGCCCCGGGTCCGCGATCACCCGCAGGGGCTGGCGAGGCGGGGCGGGCAGATCCTCGAGGCGCACGGTCAGCGACGGATCGTCCGCCAGCACCGTCCCGATTCCGGTGAGAACGGCGGAGCTGCGCGCGCGCAGCCGGTGCACGTCCGCTCGCGCCGCGGGGCCGGTGATCCACCGGCTCGCCCCCGAGGCGAGCGCGGTGCGCCCATCCAGGCTCGCCGCGAGCTTGACGCGCACGAACGGCCGGCCGCGGCGCATGCGGCTGATGAAGCCCGGGTTCACGGCCTCGGCCTCGGCCTGCATGAGGCCCGAGCGTACCCGCAGCCCCGCGCGGCGCAGGATCTCCAGGCCGCGGCCGGCGACCTGCGGATTGGGATCCTGGGTGGCCGCGACCACCTCCCCCGCGCCGGCCGCGACCAGAGCTTCGGTGCACGCCCCCGTGCGGCCCCGATGACAGCAGGGCTCCAGGGTCACATAGACGCTCGCGCCGGAGGCCGCTGCGCCCGCTTGGTGCAGGGCGTTGATCTCGGCGTGCGCTTCCCCCGCGCGCTCGTGCCAGCCCTCGCCCACGATGCGATCGTCGCGCACCACCACGCACCCCACCCGCGGGTTCGGATCCGCCGTGTACAGCCCGCGGCGTGCGAGCTGGAGCGCACGCGCCATGTAGCGATGCTCGGCGGCGCTGAATGCCGGCGCCGCCTCGTCGGGAGTCCGGTGGGTCGCGCCGTTCGGTTTCACTTGTTGGGCAGCAGCGGGTATTGGTGGCGCTTGATCTCGGGGGAGGGCTCGTTCTCCAGGCGCTCGATCTCCTCGCGGAAGGCGTTCACGTCCTGGAAGCGGCGGTAGACCGAGGCGAAGCGCACGTAGGCGACCTCGTCGAGGCCGCGCAGCGCCTCCATGACCCGCTCGCCGATCTCGCGCGAGCGCACGTCGCGCTCGCCCTTGACCACCAGGTCGTGCTTGATGCGGCTGATGGCGGCCTCGATGGCGTCGCTGGGCACGGGGCGCTTCTCCAGGGCCCGCAGCATCCCGGAGCGCAGCTTGCCTTCGTCGAAAGGCACCCGCGTGCCGTCGCGCTTGATCACCCGCGGGAGGCTCAGCTCCGCCTGCTCGTAGGTGGTGAACCGCTCCTTGCAGGCGGTGCATTCCCGCCGGCGCCGGACCTGGTCGCCCCCGCCGAACAGGCGCGAGTCCACCACCCGCGTATCTTTCGCTGCACAGAAGGGACAGTGCATGAGCCTCAGAGCCCGTCGCGCCGCCGGATGTGCGGGACCATCGTCGTCAGCGCCCGCCGTGGCGAGAGGCGCGCGGGCGCCGGCTGATGCGACACCGGCCGCCGTCGCGGGGCGAGGGCCAGGAGGCCGCCCTGCTCTGCAACCTCGTCCCTGGGGTACGCCCGATTCGGAGTCAGGATCAGCTCTCCAGCAGCGCCCGCAGCACTGCGGTCCACGCCAGCGCCAGGCTGCGGTGGTTGTAGCCGCCGCCGCCCATGGCCAGCAGGCGCCCCTCGCAGTGCTCGTCGGCAATGGCGCACAGGCGCCGCGCGGCCTCGGCGTGCGCGGCAGGGGTGTAGCGCAGGTGCGTGAGAGGATCGCCCGCAATGCTGTCTGCGCCGCATTGGAAGAGTATAAATTGCGGGCGTATCCGATGCAGGTACTCCTCCACCCGCGACCACGCGGCCCGGAAGGCGTCGTCGTCGCTCTCGGGGGGCATGGGAATATTCAGCTTGGTTCCGGCTGCGGCGCCGCGTCCGCTCTCCTCGGCGCTCCCGGTGCCCGGGTAGAGGAAGCGGCCGTCCTCGTGCAGGTCGGCGATGAAGACCCGCGGATCGTCCTCGAACTCGTAGTACACGCCGTCGCCGTGATGCGCGTCGATGTCGACGTAGGCCACGCGGTCCAGGCCGTAGTCGCGAAGCAGCACTTCGATGGCGACCCCGCAGTCGTTGAACACGCAGAAGCCGCCGGCCGCGGCGCGGCGCCCGTGATGCAAACCCGCCACCGGGATGAAGACACGCCGGCACTCGCCGTGCAGGATGCGGTGGCACGCATCCACCGTGGTGCCGACCACGTGGCACGCGGCTTCGTAGATCCAGGGTCTGGCCGGCGTGTCCCCCGCATCCAGATAGCCGACGCCGAACTGGACTTGCCGGCGCACGAATCGCACGTACTCGGGATCGTGAAAGCGCTCGAGCAGTTCCGGATCCGCGGCCCGCGGCTCGAGCACCCGTACCGCCGACTCCAGGCCCGCCCGGCGGGCTTCCTGCCAGAACGCGTCCACCCGACCCGGACCGAACGGATGCTCGGTGCCGAAGTGATAGTTCCTCAGTCCCTCACCGAGATAGAGACACACGGCTGCGCTCTTCGCGGAGGCGCCGTGCGCATCCGGTTGCGTGCTGTCATCGTCGTTTTGCATCTGTGCGCGGCATTAACTACGCTTTGCTTCAGCCGGTGTCAATGGACACGCTGATGGCGGCGGCCACAGCGGCCGAATCGCCCGGATACGCCGCCGGGCGGCGGGGAGAAGATGCGGTGCCCGGTTCCCGCCAGTCACTGAACAGAGTGCACGCCCGCGCCGCGGGAACGCGTCGTTGTCTCGCGGGCGCGCCGGCATCTCGCCTGGAGCAGCGACGACGCAGGTGATCGAGAGCCACGTATCTCCTTGCACCGGCACGCAGCCGCCGACGGTCCGCCTGGGGGATGTGGCGCCGGACTTCGTCCTGCCGGATGCGGAGATGCAGCTCCGCTCCCTGAGCGAGCTCACCGACAAGGTCCTCGTGCTCTATTTCTATCCAAGAGACGACACACCGGGCTGCACGCTTCAGGCCACGGACTTCTCGGAGATGGTGGGCCGCTTCAGCCGCGCGGGTGCGCGCGTGGCCGGTGTGAGTCAGGACGACTGCTTCAGTCATCAGGCTTTTCGCGACAAGCACGGGCTGAAGATCATGCTGCTCTCGGACGTCGATGGCGAGGCGTGCACCAGCTACGGCGTGCTGCGCGAGAAGGAGAGAAACGGCATCCGGCGCGTGGGCATCGTACGTTCGACATTCGTCATCGATCGTGACGGTATCGTGCGCTACGCGCACTACGGCGTCTCCCCGGGCAGGCACGCCCGGGACATGCTGGCCTTCGTGCGCAGCCTCCCTGCCCGATGACCGCCGCCGCTGCGGACGCTCTTCCACTGTACAATGCCCGGGCGCACCTGTAGGGCGGGATGAAATCCCGCCGAACACGAGGCGCGGCGCAATCCCGCCGAACACGGGCGTGATGCAACCCCGGTTGTTGAACACCATCGAGGTCGAGAATGCGAGTCAGAGACCTGATCAAGCACTGGGAAGAGACCGCCGCGGATACGATGGCGGCCCGCGAGTTCAAGTTCCGGCTGCCGGTGAAGGAAGCGGCGCGCGTGATGGCGCTCGCCGAGATCTATCAGACCCGAACCGTCGAGCAGATCATCACCGATCTGCTGAGCGCGGCGCTCGACGAGGTCGAGGAGGCCCTTCCCTACGTGCAGGGATCGCGCATCATCTCCGAGGATGATCAGGGCGATCCCATCTACGCCGATGCCGGTCCGACTCCGCGCTTTCGCGAATTGAGCGAGCGCTTCGCGCGCGAGCTGCGCGACGAGACGAGCCGCCGCAAATAGCGCCCCCGCGTTCGCCCTCCATGCAAGCCGCGATTCGCTATCGCATCGCCGTGAAGGATGCGGGCGCGCATCTGTTCGAAGTGACCTGCGAGGTTCCCGACCCCGATCCGAACGGGCAGATGCTGTCGCTGCCGGCCTGGATCCCCGGCAGCTACATGATCCGTGACTTCGCGCGCCACATCGTGAGCCTGCGCGCGCGGGCGGATGAGCGGCCGGTGCCGGTGGAGAAGCTCGACAAGCAGACCTGGCGCTGCGCGCCGTGCCAGGGAGCGCTCAGCGTCGACTACGAGGTCTACGCCCGGGACCCCTCCATCCGCGCCGCCTACCTGGATACGACGCGCGGATTCTTCAACGGCACCAGCGTCTTTCTGAAGGTCCACGGGTGCGAGACGCACCCGTGCGTGCTCGACATCGAGGCCCCCGGGCATCCGCAGGGCGGCGGTTGGCGGGTGGCGACGGCGATGCAGCGCGACGGCGCGGCACCGTGGTCGTTCGGCCGCTACCGCGCGGGCGACTACGAGGAGCTTGTCGATCACCCGGTGGAGATGGGCGCCTTCGAGATCGCCGGCTTCGAGGCCTGCGGCGTGCCCCACGACGTGGTGGTGACCGGGCGCCACCACGCCGATCTCGCGCGCATCTGCGCCGACCTCGAGGTCCTGTGCCGGCACCACATCCGGCTCTTCGGCGAGCCGGCGCCCATGCAGCGCTACGTGTTCCTGGTGCGCGCCGTGGGCGAGGGTTACGGCGGTCTCGAGCACCGCGCGTCGTGCGCTCTGCTGTGTCCGCGCGTGAGCCTGGTGCGCGGTACCGCCCCCGCGATGAGCAAGGAGTATCGGGGTTTTCTCGCGCTGTGCAGTCACGAGTACTTCCATACCTGGAATGTCAAACGCATCCGCCCGCGCGCCTTCGTGCCTTTCGATCTTTCCCGTGAAGTTCACACTACGCTGCTGTGGGTCTTCGAGGGCATCACCTCCTACTACGACGACCTGGCCCTGGTGCGCAGCGGGCTCGTGGACGCACCGAGCTATCTGGAGCTGCTGGCGCAGGTGGCGACGCGCGTATGGCGCAACCCCGGGCGCCACCGCCAGAGCGTGGCGGAGTCGAGCTTCGACGCATGGACCAAGTTCTACCGCCAGGACGAGAACGCGCCCAACGCCATCGTCAGCTACTACGCCAAGGGCGCCCTCATCGGGCTCGCGCTGGATCTGAGCATTCGTCGCCACAGCGATGGGCGGCATTCCCTGGACGACGTCATGCGCGCGCTGTGGGCGCGTTTCGGGCAGGGCGGTGACGGCTTGCCCGAGGCGGGCATGCCGGCATTGATCCAAGAGGTGACGGGGCTCGATCTGGGTGCGTTGCTGGAGGACGCGGTGCACGGCACCGGGGATCTGCCCCTGAGTGAGCTGCTCGCGGAGTTCGGCGTGGCGTTCGAGCTGCGCCCCGCGCAGTCGCAGGAGGACAAGGGCGGGCCGTTGCCCCCTGACGCAACCCCGCCGGTGCAGGCGCGCGGTGTGCTCGGCATCGTCCTCGGCGGCACCGAGAGTGAGCCGCGCGTGGTGAGCGTGCTCGACGGCGGGCCCGCGCAGGCCGCGGGCCTCACCCCTGACGACGTCGTGGTGGCGGTGGACGGCATCCGGGCGACCCGCAGCGGTCTCGAGAAGCTGGTCGCCAGCTACGCGCCCGGCACGCAGGTGCCCGTGCACGCGTTCCGCGGCGACGAGCTGCTGCGCTTCGAGCTCACCGTCGCCGCCGCGCCCGAGGACACCGTGGTCCTCACCCTGATGGACGACGTGGACCCCGACGTCGCCGCCCGCCGCGACGCCTGGCTCAAGGGCGGCTAACCAAAAAAGATCTCACCACAGAGGACACAGAGGAACAGCACAGAGGACACAGAGAAAATATTATTTATAGAAGGGTGAACCGCCTCAGGTTAGTGTTACAGCCCGACGCCTGCATTAACTATGTTCGCTTGGCTGCGAGCGGATGGACGATCCGGCCCCCGCGGTTAGCCGTCGCGCCTCAACGGAGCGCAACACAATAAGAATCGAATCTTTTACTCTGTGTCCTCTGTGCTGTTCCTCTGTGTGCTCTGTGGTTAATTCTTTACTTAGTCTTTTCGGTGCCACATGCCGGTGGAGCCGTAGCGCTCGCCGGTGTCGGAGAGCACGGTGACGATGTTGCGAAAGCGCCCGGTGGCGGCGAGCTCGAGCGCGCCGTGCACGTAGGCGCCCGAGGAGGGGCCCACGAACAGTCCCTGCGCGGCGAGGCGCTTGCACATGACGAGGGCCTCGTCGATGCTCACGCCGAAGCGCTGGTCGATGAGCGCTTCGTCCAGGATCTTGGGGACGATGTCGCCGGGGTGGCCCAGCGGCTTCAGCCCCTCGATGCCGGGGAAGGTCTCGGGGACGACGATGGCGAGGTGCACGTCCGAGCGCGCCTCGCGCAGGCGCCGCCCCACGCCGGTGATGGTGCCGCCGGTGCCCACGCCCGCCACGAACGCATCCGGCGCCGCGCCCGCGCGCTCGTGCACCTGGGCCAGGATCTCGGCGCCTGTGCCCTCGTAGTGCGCGCGCCAGTTGTCGTCGTTCGCGTACTGGTTGCAGTACCAGTAGCGATCGGGGCGCTCCGCGGCCAGGCGCGCGGCCTCGCGCAGCGTGAAGTCGTAGCCCTCGATGGGGTCGGTCAGGATCAGCTCGGCGCCGTGGGCGGCGATGCGATCGAGGCGCTCGCGGCTCGCGTTGCCCGGTACGATGAGGGTCACCGGAATGCCCATGGCCGCCGCCATCATGGCGTAGGAGATGCCGGCGTTGCCCGAGGACGAATCGAGCAGGCGCCGCCCGCCCTCGAACATTCCCGCCGCCGCGGCCCGGGTCAGCATGCGCGCCGAGGGGCGGTCCTTGATGGAGCCGCCCGGGTTCACGCTCTCCAGCTTGGCGAAGAGGCGCACGCCGGGGGCGACCTCGCGCACGAGATCCAGCTCCACCAGCGGCGTGTTGCCGATGGCGGCGAGCAGATCGCTCGGGCGCTCGCGAGTGATGACGCTGGTGTCGTTCATGTGAACGGGACGCTCACGCGCCGGCCGCGGCGCAGAACTGCTCGTAGTCCACGTACCCGGGGAACTCCGCGTGGTCCCCGCAGTAGGGGCAGTTCGGGTTGCGCTCGACCTTGAACTCCATGAAGCGCACCGGCAGGGCGTCGTAGTGCAGCATGCGCCCGACCAGCGGATCGCCGATGTCGAGGATGATCTTGATGGCCTCGATGGCTTCGAGCAGCCCGATGACGCCGGGCAGCACGCCCAGCACGCCGGCGTCGGCGCACGAGGGCGCGAGCTCCGGGGGCGGGGGTTCGGGGTAGAGGCAGCGGTAGCAGGGCCCGGGCCGCTTCGGGTAGGCCGGCCAGAACACCGACGCCTGGCCTTCGAAGCGATACACCGCACCGTGAACGTTGGGTTTGCCCAGCTTCACACAGGCGTCGTTGATGAGATAGCGCGTGGGGAAGTTGTCCGAGCCGTCCACCACCACGTCGTAGGGCGAGAGGATCTCCTCCACGTTGCCGCTGCTCAGGCGCGCCTCGATGGCGTCGAACTTGAGCGAGGGGTTGAGCCCCTGGAGCGTGGCGCGCGCGGACTCCACCTTGGAGGTGCCGACCCGATCGTCGGTGTGGAGGATCTGGCGCTGGAGATTGCTGCGATCCACGACGTCGTGATCCACCATGCCGATGGTCCCCACGCCCGCCGCGGCGAGATAGAACGCCGCCGGCGAGCCGAGGCCGCCGGCGCCGATGCACAGCACCTTGCTCTCGAGCAGCTTCACCTGCCCTTCCTCGCCCACCTCGGGCATCATCAGGTGCCGCGAGTAGCGCGCCCGGGCGTCGGCGTCGAGCTGGTGGGGGATCTCGAAAGGCAGGCCCTCGTTCTTCCAGCGCGTGAAGCCCCCGGCCACGTTGTGCACGTTGCGGTAGCCGAGCTGGCGCAGGGCATCGGCCGCGAACAGCGAGCGCATGCCGCTCCCGCACATCAGGAGCACCGGCTGCTCGGTGTCGGGGACCTGCTCCTCGACGCGCAGCTCGAGGAAGCCGCGTCCGATGCGGCGCGCCCCTTTCGGGCTGCCCTGCGCGATCTCGTCGGCCTCGCGCACGTCGAGGAGAGCCGCGCCCTGGCGTTGCAGCTCGTACGCCTGCGCCGGGGTGATCTCCGGGATGGCGCTCTTCAGCTCGGAGAGGCGGCGGTCTCGGGCTCTCATGACGCACCTCCGGCGACGGCAGGGACGATGGCCAGCACGTCTCCCTCGGACAGGGGCGTCTTCAGGCCCTGCAGGGAGCGCACGTTGTCGCTGCCGACGAAGACATTGACGAAATTGCGCAGCTCGCCGTCGGGTCCCAGCACATTCTCCACCAGTCCCTCGTGGGACGAACGCAGGGTCGCCAGGGCCTCGCCGACGGTGGCGCCCTCGGCCTGGACCTGATCGGCGCCGCTCGTGAACGAGCGCAGCGGTGTCGGGATCCTGACTGTCACTGTGGGCATGGGTGCACCGCCTCCGGTTCGAATTCCTCGCCATCCAGGCGCCACGAGCGCAGGTCCGCGACGCCGTCTTTCGTGACCGACAGTATGACGTACGACCACCCGGGCCAGGCCGCCGCGCGGTCGGTCTCCGACGGCAGCGCCGGGTGGTCGGGGTGCGAGTGCCACACGCCGATGAGCTCGATCCCCTCGGCCCGCGCCGACGCGTCGGCGGCCAGAAAGTCCTTCGGGTCGAGCTCGTAGCGGTCGTGGGCCCGCTCCGTGTTCAGATTGCGCGCCTGGGTCACCCGCAGCACCCGCGCGCTTCCCTCGGACTGGGCGCCGAGCAGCAGCCCGCAGGTCTCGTGCGGGTAGCCCTCGCGCACCCGCGCCTCCAGCTCGGCGCGGGCTTCATCCGGGAGATACAGTACCGCCATAATCGAAATACTATACTAAATCACTCGGGTATTGCCCCGCCAGGGAAAAGTGGGGTGGGCGTCGGGTGGAGGGAGGGCCGGTGAAGCCGTTCTCGGAAGCGTGTGAGCGCAACAAGGAGCCCATCCTGGCGGTCCTGCGCGAGGCCTTCGCGAGCGCGCGGGACGTGCTGGAGATCGGGAGCGGCACCGGGCAGCACGCGGTGTACTTCGCCGCCCATCTGCCCCATCTCGCCTGGCAGCCGAGCGACCTCCCGGCGAACCATCCGGGCATCCGCGCATGGATCGCGGACGCGAAGCTGCCCAACCTGCGTCCGCCGCTGGCGCTGGACGTGCACGCGCCGGATTGGCCCGTGCGCTCGGTGGACGCGGTGTTCAGCGCCAACACGGCGCACATCATGGCCTGGGACGGCGTGGTCGCCATGTTCGCGGGCGTTGGGCGCGTGCTCGCGCCGGACGGGACCTTCGTGCTCTACGGGCCGTTCAAGTACGGCGGCGAGCACACCAGCCCGAGCAACGCCCGCTTCGACGTCTCGCTGCGGAGTCGCGACCCGTCGAGCGGCATTCGCGACTTCGAGTCCGTGGACGCCCTGGCCCGCGAGGGCGGCCTCGCGCTCGAGCACGATCATCCGATGCCGGCCAACAACCGCACCCTGGTGTGGCGCAAGCGGACGGAGGTTCGCGCCTGCTGAGCTACGGCGCGCACCGGCCTTCCGGTTTCTTCGCGGATTTCCGGGACATGGGTGGTTTGTCGGGCCGACGCCGGGTCCCGGGGTATGCGCCTCCTCGTCGCAAGCCCCGAAACGACCCCGGCAACCAGGAGCGCACGCGGGGCCGCGCCGTGCTCGCTGCACGTTGCGCGGGCTTCGCTCGAGCAGGCGCGGGTTCCCATGGCGCTCGGGTTGACGCTCGGCCCCGCCGTGCGGGGCTTGCGACTCCGCTGCACATACCGCCGGGACCCATCTGCTAGCGAGCTCGTCGGCAAGGTCTCCCGGAAATCCGTGAAGAGCGTTTTTTCTTTACCCTGTGTCCTCCACGCGTTGCGTGGTTAGACTTCAGCATGGAAATGGATGCCACCCGCGCCCAGGTCGCGCTTCGCGGCGTGACCAAGACCTATCAGGAAGGCGAGCGCCGCCGCACGATCTTCCATGATCTCCACGCGCACTTCGCGCGCGGCGAATTCACCGCGCTCATGGGACGCAGCGGCACGGGGAAGACCACCCTGTTGAATCTCATCAGCGGCATCGATCTGCCGGACAGCGGGGAGATCTCCCTCGACGGCACGGTGCTGAACCGGCTCTCGGACAGAGAGCGCACCCTGTGCCGGCGGCGCGCGGTCGGTTTCGTGTTCCAGTTCTTCAATCTGATTCCCACCCTCACGGTGGAGGAGAACCTGCTCCTGCCCCTGGAGCTTCTCGCCTGGCCGCGGGATGCGGCGCGCGAGCGCGTTCATGCCATGCTCGCCCGGGTCGCGCTGGAGGAGCGCGCGAAGGCGTTTCCGGATCGCCTCTCGGGGGGCGAGCAGCAGCGCATCGCCATCGCGCGCGCGCTGGTGCACGAACCCCCGCTGGTGCTGGCCGACGAGCCCACCGGTAACCTGGATGCGGAGACGGGGCGCGAGGTGCTGGCGCTCCTCGCCGGCCTCACGCGCGACGGCGACAAGACCCTGCTCCTGGTCACCCACAGCACGGAGGCGGCGGATCTCGCCGAGCGCGTGCTGGCGATAGAGGGCGGGCGCCTGGTGACCCGGCGCGAGGCCCGGTCGCGGAGCAACCCGTCGGCGTGAGCATCCTCTCGCGCGCCAGCCTGCGCTACGCGCTGCGCCACCGGTGGCAGTTCGGCCTCTCGGTGCTCGGGGTGGCGCTCGGGGTCGCCGTGGTCGTGGCCATCGATCTCTCCAATGAGAGCGCCCACCGGGCGTTCGCCCTCTCGCGCGAGGCCGTGTTCGGACGCACCACCCACCAGGTGAGCGGCGGCCCGTCGGGCATTCCCGAGGAGACGTATGTGCGCCTGCGCCGGGAGGGCATCACCCGCCGCGCGGCGCCCATCGTCGAGGGGCATGTGGCGACCCCGCGGGCGCCCGGGTTCACGCTCACCTTGCTCGGGGTGGACCCTTTCGCGGAGCGGCCGTTCAGACCTTACCTCGAAGGACTTACGGGGAACGGGGAAGGGGCGGTGGCCGGGTTGCTCACGCGGCCGAACACCGTGCTGCTGTCCGGGTCCCTGGCGGCCAGGCTGGCCCTCGAGCCGGGGGACGAGTTCGTGCTGGAGACCTCCGGGCGGCGCTTCGAGGTCACCCTGCTCGGCGTGGTGCAGCCGGCCGACGCCGCCACCCGGCGCGCTCTCGACGATCTCGTCGTCGCCGACATCGCCACCGCCCAGATCCTGCTGGGAATGACGGGACGGCTGACCCGTATCGACCTCATCGTGCCCGAGGGCGAGGCGGGCCGGCGGGTGCTCACCCGCATCCGCGAGCATCTGCCCTCCGGGGCCACGGTGATCGACGCGGGCGCGCGCTCGCGCACCGCCCAGCAGATGACGCGCGCCTTCGAGCTCAATCTGACGATGCTCAGCCTGCTCGCGCTCGTGGTCGGCATGTTCCTCATCTACAACACCATGACCTTCTCGGTCATCCAGCGCCGATCGCTCATCGGCACGCTGCGCGCCATCGGCGTGAGTCGCCGCCAGATCCTGGCGCAGGTGCTGCTCGAGGCGGCGCTGGTCGGGCTCGCGGGCACGCTGCTCGGTCTCGCGCTGGGCGTGGTGCTCGCGGAGTGGCTGCTGGCGCTGGTCACGCGCACCATCAACGATCTCTATTTCACGCTGAACGTACGCGAGGTGACCCTCGCTCCCGTCGTGCTGTGGAAGGGACTGGGGCTCGGCCTCGGTGCGGCCGCGCTCGCGGCCGCGGTGCCGGCCGTGGAGGCCACGCGGGTTCCGCCGCGCGCCGCCATCGCGCGCTCGGTCATCGAGGCCCGGACGCATCGTCTGGTGCCGGTGGCCGCCGTCGGCGGCGTCGCGGTGCTGGCGGCGGGGACGGCGCTGCTGGCATGGCCGGGCGGCGGGCTCGGGGCGGGGTTCGCCGCGCTCCTCGCGATCATCGTCGGCTTCACGCTGCTGGCTCCGGGCGCGACCCTGCTGCTGGTGCGGTTGCTGCAACCCCCGGCCCGCATCTGTGGGGGGGCGCTTGGGCGTCTCTCCGTGCGCGGCGTCGCCGCCAGTCTGAGCCGCACCGCCATCGCCATCGCGGCGCTGATGGTCGCGCTCGCGGCCACGGTCGGGGTCGGCGTGATGGTGGACAGCTTCCGGGAGTCGGTGGCGCGCTGGCTGCACACCACCCTGACCGCCGACGTGTATGTGTCGCTGCCGGAGCCCGCGGGCACCGCCACCCTGGACCCCGACCTGGTGCGGCGCCTGGTGCGCGTGCCGGGCATCGCCCACGTGGCCGAACGGCGTGCGGTGACGGTGGAGAGCGGGGAAGGCGCTCCTTCGCAGGTGGTCGCGCTGCAGATGGCACCCGGCAGCTACGCCGGGTTTCACTTCATCGAGGGCGACCCCGAGCGCGCCTGGCACGCGTTCGACGAGGAGGGCGCCGTGCTCGTGTCGGAGCCTTACGCCTGGCGGCGGCGGGTGAGCGTGGGCGACGCAGTGACGCTGCACACCGACCGCGGACCGCGAGCGTTCGCCATCGCGGGTGTCTTTCGCAGCTACGGCTCCGATCAGGGGGTGGTGGTGATGAGCCGCGCCACCTTCGAGCGTCACTGGGATGCATCCGGAGCCACATCGCTGGGCATCTACGCGGCCGCGGGCGTCGAGCCCGATCGTCTGGTCGAGACGCTGCGCGAGGCCGCCGCCGGCGGCCAAGCGGTGCGCATCCGCTCCAATCGCGCCATCCGCCAAGCGTCGCTCGAGGTGTTCGATCGCACCTTCACGGTGACCCTGGTGCTGCGCCTGCTGGCCACCGTGGTGGCGTTCGTCGGCGTGCTGAGCGCGCTCATGGCGTTGCAGCTCGAGCGGGCGCGGGAGGTGGCCGTGCTGCGCGCGCAAGGGCTCACCCAGGGTCAGGTCTGGGGGGTGGTGAGCGCGCAGACGGGCATCATGGGGTTCATGGCGGGTCTCCTGTCCCTGCCCCTGGGCCTGGTCATGGCGCTGGTGCTCACTCTGGTCATCAACCGGCGCTCGTTCGGGTGGAGCCTGGACCTGGCCGTCGACCCCGTGATCCTTCTCCAGGCCCTCGCTCTCGCGGTGGGGGCAGCACTGATCGCAGGTATCTACCCCGCGCTCAGGATGGCGGCCACTCCCCCGGCCCTCGCCCTCCGCGAGGAGTAAAACGGGACACCCACCATTTCGCCCCCCAAAACGGGACACCCATCATTTAGTCCCGGGTCCCCGCCAAAACGGGACACCCATCATTTGGTCCCAGGTCCCAAAACGGGACACCCATCATTTCCGAGGGCCGAAAGGGGCGAGAGGACAGCCACCGCCTGGGACCGCCCGTCTGCCGGCGGGCGGTCCCAGGCGCGGAAGCAAATGGTGGGTGTCCCGATTCGTGCCGACTCGTGAATGATGGGTGTCCCGATTTGTGGGGAGCCGCGGGCCGGGAAGGGAATGGTTTTCGCTCGCCGCGGCCCGTGGTTGCCGGCGCGCGCCTTTTCGCGGCCTCGCGCAACGGGGTGACCCTAATGTCGCCCCAGGGGGCAGCCGATAACCGCAAACGTAAACGGCCGTTACAGATCCACGCCGTTCCGTGCCCACGAGCGTGCCTCGGTGCAAACCCCGTTTACGGTGAGAAGCCTTGCGGACCCAACCTTCCGAACGACTCTCGCGGTCCCTCGACGAGCTGCGCGTCCGGCTGCACTACGTCAATCGGGCCTGGACCGTCGACAACTACGAGGCGCTGCTGCGCTTCTACGTGAACATCGTGCCGAAGCTGCTGCACGCGGAGCGCTGCGCGATCTTCACCATGGATCCGGTCACGCGCCAGATCCTCTCCAAGGTGGGCACGGAGCTCGGCGAGGGGGACATCGAGGCGCCGCTCGAGGGCAGCGTCGTCGGATACGTTATCTCCAGCGGCGAGCCCGTCATCGACAACGAGCTCGATCGCCGCTCCGGCTTCCACCGCACCGCGGACGAGAAGACGGGTTTCGTGACCCGCAGCGTGATCTGCGCGCCCGTCAAGAGCGTGATAGGCGAGCGTGTGATCGGCGCCATTGAAGTTCTGAACAAGCACGACGGCGTCTTCGGCCCCAAGGACGCGGAGATGATCCAGGAGTTCGCCGCCTATCTGTCCATGGCTCTGGACAACATCTCCATCAACCGCGAGGTGCTGGCGCTCTCGAGCGCCCTCGACCGGGAGCTGACGCAGTATCACAACGCCTATCTCGGCAACACGCGCTTCATCGCGGAGAGCGAAGCCATGCGCAACGTGCTGGAGATGGTGCGCATGGTCAGCACCACGCCTGTCGACGTCGTCATACAGGGGGAGAACGGCACCGGCAAGGAGCTC
>CAZPFD010000037.1:0-2285 GCA_964585725.1 uncultured Ectothiorhodospiraceae bacterium
ATGCTCAAGGAATTCGGCCAGGAGCAGTACTTCGAGGATTTTGCGGTGGGTGACGAGTATCGGGCCGGGCCGGTGTTCTTCAGCGAGGAGGGGATCATCGCATTCGCGCGTCAGTTCGATCCCCAGGTCTTTCACATCGACGCGCAGGCCGCGGCACGCACCATCTACGGCGGGCTGATCGCCAGCGGCTGGCACGTGCTCTCGGCCACCTTCCGGGCGCTGATCGACGCCGGCTTCCTGCGCGGCGGAGGCATGGGCTCGCCGGGCATCGACGAGGTCCGATGGATGAAGCCGGTGCGCCCCGGCGACGAGGTGAGCGTCCGCCTGGAGGTGACGGAGACCCGCCCTTCCGGCTCGCGCGACGATCGGGGGTACGTGGACCTGGTGCTGAGCGCGGCCAATCAGCGCGGTGAGACGGTCATGTCCTATCGCGTGCGCGAGATCCTCAAGCGCCGCACGAAGAAAGGGGATTGACCAAGGAGGGACGCGCAGGCTGCAAGGCTAAGGAGGGGAGAAGATCCTGAAGATCTAGAAATCCCAAGTTCTACCGGCGTGCGCCTCGCCGAACTCCTCGAGCTTCTTCAGGATCTCGTCGCGGCGATCGAGTAACACCTCTTCCGCCAGGGGCAGGAACGCCTGCTCCTCGTGCTTGTGATGCTCCAACATCGCGTGCCGCAACGGCACGAGCGACTCGAGAAAGTGCTCGGAGTCGTTCGTCTTCAAGATCCACGACAGATCCCTCAGCAGACGCACGATCTCGTCATGCTCCTCGCGCATCGCCTGCGTGGCTTCCTGGGGTCCGCCCTTGGCGTCGTCGTAGGCCGGGTAGACGATCTCCTCCTCCATGCGCATGTGCAGCTTGAGGTGGGACAGGAACTCCTCGAACAAGTGCCTGGCGGCTCGCCACTCCTCGCGCTCGACGGCGACGCGGCAGTCCTCGAGAACCGCCTCGTACTTGCGGTGGTCGTGGCGCAGCCAGTTCGAGCCCTGGTTCATCGTCGATGTGCGGGTCGGATTCCCAGCGGACGGGCTTGCGGCATTGTAAGGCTCTACTCCGCCCGTGGCCAAACCGAAAGAGGACGGATCTATTTTTCGGCCCGGGATCTGCGGGTTGACGTGCTTCCAGGAAAAATACATCTGTCCCAACCTCACTCTGCCATCTTGTCCTGCAAGGCGCGGCCGCCCTTCTCGAGCGCCTGGCCGCTTTTATCGAGGAGGTTCTCGCCCGTGCGCTTGACCCGCTCCTGCACGGTGGGCTCCGCGAACGGATTGCTCAGCAGCCCCTTGTCCTTCCCGACATTGACGCCGAACCAAAGGCCCAGCGCCATGCCCACGACCAGCCCGGCCAGAAGATGCCTCAGTGTTCTCATCGCTACCCCCGCAGGTCAAAAGAGATAGACCGCGTTGCAATCCCCGGCGCCCCCCTCCACGTCCCAGAAGGTGCCGCCGGGGTCCACGCAAGCGGCGTTCTGACCGCCCCAGCTGTTGCTCAGCCCGAAGTAGGTCACGTCCGCGTCCGCCACGCTCGCGCGCACGCGTCCGGTCTGCGGGCGGCCGTCGTCCACCTTGGTGTCGAGCTCGCGCATGATGCCGACCGGAACGCCCCGCCCGATGACCAGGTGCAGCCGGATCGGGTTCTCGCCCTGATAATCGTCGGTGCGGCCGATCACCACTACCCGGTTGTACGCATTGAGGGGTGCGAGACCGTTGTCGGTGGTCGGCTCGACCCCCGCGGTCCCGCTGTAAGACCCGGGAATGAACCGCGCCGCGGCGAGCTGCTCCCACAGCGCGTTCGCCTCGTCGTACACGGCGGGGCTGCCCGGCACATTGGTCAGCCAGCCATCGTTGTTCCCGCCGCCGGTGATGGGAACGCCGATCGCCTGCGAGGCCCGGGCGGCCTGCCAGTCCCCCGGGACCTGGTGATAGCGGTCGAGGAACCCGAAGTAGGCCGCCTGAAGCGTGGTGGTGGCGTCGGCGAGCGTACGCACGCGGCCCGCCTGTATGAGCTCCTGGCCTTTGAGGATTGCCCCCAGCAGCAAACCGATAACGACCAGCACGATGGCGACCTCCACCAGCGTGAAGCCGCCGTGCTTGTTGTCGCTCACCGAACCGATTCCGTCGGCGCCCGAGCTTCTTTGGCTGCGCAGCGTGCGTTCCACATCCTTGTGTCGTCCACCCAAGGGTGGGGCTTGAACGTCCCCCTCCCGGCACCCGACCGGGGTCCGGGCGCCGGAGGGCCGGGAACCCTGTTCCCGGTCCGCGCGAGCGGGATGCATCGGACGGCG
>CAZPFD010000037.1:2385-21665 GCA_964585725.1 uncultured Ectothiorhodospiraceae bacterium
ACAAGGCCCTGGAGCTCTACGCCGAGAAGAGAGAGAAGCTCAAAGCCTGAACGGGCGCGGCCCTTGCCGGGGCCGGCCCCGCCTCAGCGCGGCGCGAAGTGCGGGGCTCGCAGCAGGGCGCACACGGACTTGGCGTCGGCGATATCGCCCCGAGCCGCCATGTCGACGGCGCGCTCCAGCGGCATGCGCTCCACAGTGATGACCTCGTCGCCTTGGGGTGAGGCCGCGGTCTCGGTGAGCCCGCTGGCGAGAAACAGCCAGATCTGCTCGTCCGTGAATCCCGGCGTGGTCCAAATGCGTCCCATGGGGACGAGGTGTGAGGCCCGATGCCCGGTCTCCTCCTCGAGCTCGCGCAGCGCGCAGGACTCGGGCGCCTCGCCCCCATCGAGCTTGCCCGCAGGCACCTCGAGCAACCATCCGCCGCTGGCGTAGCGATACTGACGAATGAGGAGCACGTGCCCGCGTGCATCGAGCGCCACGACCGCCGCCGCGCCGGGATGGCGGATGAGCTCGAGCTCCACGACGTTGCCGTTGGGCAGACGCACACGATCCACGGAAAGGCGCACGATGCGTCCGTCGAACACGTCACGTCGCGAAAGGCGTTTACCTTCTTCCATGGCGCTATCCGCCTCCTCCCCGGCCGGGAACGGTAAAATTGGTTCGAGCACCCGGAAAGCTCCGCGCTGTAAAGACGGCAGGCGCGTTGGATGGGCACTCACCGATCAATTTCTCAATGCATGACCATGCTTCGGAGTACACCGTGACGCACCGCCCGAACAGCCTGCTCATCGCCCTCGCGGGCCTTCTGCTCGCATCGCCGGCGCTCGGCGAATCGGGTGACGTGCCGCGCCTGAAGTCCGAGCAGGCCGAGGATGCCCTCGAGCTCGATAGGTCACAGGAGCGCTACCGGCGAAGCCTCGACTCCGAGTCGCTGCCGCCCACGGAGCAGCGGGCGCTGGAGCGCCAGCTCGAGCGCGAGCGGCTCGATCAGGAGCGCCTGCAAGAGCGCCAGCTCACGCGCGAGCGGGCGGCGTCGCGCCGCGAGCAGAGCCAGCACCCGGACCTCACATCGCCGGATCGAGCCCGGGACCAGACCATGCGCCGCGAGCGCGATGCGCAGAGTCTTCAGTTCAAGATGCAGAGGAACCGACTTCCCCCTTCCAAGCTGGAGTAGACCGGACCCCTCTTCACCGCCCGCTGGTGGGACGGACGGCCCGATCCTGGCCCGTCTGTCTCGCCGGTGGGTCAAGCGAGGGCGCGCACCGCGGTCCGGCCGTTGCCGGCTATTCCCGCCCGGACGCATCGTCCCTCTCGCAAGGGAACGCGTCCTGAAGCGCCGAGATGACCATCACGCTGCCGGCCCGGCCCTGCATCCGCGGATTGTCCTTCGCCCACGCGATGACCTCGTCGCGCACCTTGCCCAGGGTCGTGCCGCGCGGGCGGCACACCCCGCTGGTGCCCCAACCGGCGGTGAACGATATCGCTTCGAGCGCGTCAGAGACCCCGGCGAGATAGCCCATGCACAGAAACATGTCGGCCTCGTCCTCGGTCTCGCACCATTTCAGCAGCGCTTCTCCCATGCGCAGGGGAGCCGACCCCACGTACGGGGAATCGCTTTGGCTCCAGCCCGCCAGGGGCCACAGAAGAAAAAGCATCGGAAGTATTCGCCTCATGTCGGCTCCTCTGTTTGTCATGCGGGCTGTGCAGCCAGCGTCCTTCGTGCCGCAGCGGTCCGAGCCCGATGTCCGACTCTGTCAAGCCGGTGCCTGGATGTCAAAGCACCAGCGGACGGCCCGCGACGCGCGGCTGCGCGGGGCAACGGAGGTTCGTGGAGGATGGCGCGATCTCAGCCCCTGTCCGATGCCCGGCGCGGCTCGGCCCGGGGCCGGCGGCGCACGCCGGGCCGGAGGTTGCGGAAGTCGAGCCCACCGGGATCGGCATGCACGGGGCCGGGGGCGGTAACCAGCAGGATGGCGGCGGCCATGTCCTGGAAGTCGTTGCGGAAATGCACCGAGCTCTTGAGGCCCAGGACGCGCTCCCGGGCGGGCTCGACGCCGAGGTGCCGGAACATCGACTGATCGGCGGCCTGAGCCGCCTTGGAGGCCACCAGCACGCGCACCCCGGCGATCTCCACAAGGGCCATCGGGCCGAGCTGCATGCGCGCGCCGCGATACATGGGACCGGTCGCGGTAAAACGCCCGTCGCCCAGCGCGAGCACCTTGAAGGCGCCCTCCTGGGGCTGATGACCGGGCATCCCGGACTTGTCGCCGAGCCGGATCCGCAGCTCGGCGCCGCGGCCGGCCGCGTGCGCCCGCGCCGCCGCCTCGGCGCCGGCGAGCACCCCGATCACCGCCCCGCGTGCGCCCCCTTCGATGAGCGCGCGCAGCAGACCGGTCGTATCGCCGGGGCCGCCGCCCCCGGGATTGTCCTGGGTGTCGGCGAGAATGACCGGGCCGTGTGCATCCCGCGCGCGGCGCACGGCTTCCGCGACCGCTGCGTCCGGGTCGTAGAGCACCCCCCGGAACTCCGGCTCGCGGGCGCCGACCTCGGCCAGCAGGGCCTCCGCCGCCGCGGCCGCCGCGCTCTCGGAAAGGCCGTAGGCGACCACGGCCGGACCGGCCTCGGCGATGTCGGAGAGCGGAAAGCCGCAGGCCAGCCCGAGCGCCGTGACCTCGCCCCCGACGAGCTCCGGCAGGCGCGCGTACAAGCCCTGCGCCGGCTCGTGCAGCGTGCATCCCCAGTTGAGGGGAATGAGAAAGTCGGGACGCCGCAAGGCCTTGTGCCACCGGGATCCCCGGGTGAGCAGCGCGTGCAGGTGGCCCGCGGCGCGCGCCCCGGTCACGCCCATGTCCACGTGCGGGTAGGTGCGGTAGATGTCCAGGGCGTCGGCGTGCTCCACCATCGCCGGCGTGACGTTGGCGTGCAGATCCAGGCTGGCGACCACCGGCACCGCCGCACCCACGGCGGCGCGCACCCGGCGCAGGATCTCCCCGTCCCCGTCCTCGAGGTGCTCGCACACCATCGCCCCGTGCAGATCCAGGTACACCCCGTCGACGGGCATGGCTCGCGCCAGATCGTCCAGCAGCATGCCCGCGATGCGCTCGAAGGCTTCCCGGGTCACGTGGGCGGACGGCGTGGCCCCGCACCAGAGCAACGGCGCGAGCGTGTGCCCCCGCGCGCGCAGCGCCTCGATGGCGCCCGCCACCGGCAGATGCACGCCTTCGACCTCGGCGAACAGATCCGGGCCGCGACACAGCCCGGGCCATTCGTCGGCGCGCTCGAATGCGGCGTAGTCGGCCCGAACGGGCGCGAAGGTATTGGTCTCGTGCTGCCAACCGCCGACAGCGATGCGTGCCATGAGCTCCTTCCTCGTCCCGGGATCGAACCCGCCGCCCATTATGAACTTGCGCCCCCAACGGGTATATCATGTGCCGGAAGGCGGAGATTCGGAGCCCCCGCATCCGCCTCGGGCCGCGGCCCGCAATCACCGAGAAGGAGGAGAAGAAGATGAGAACAAAAGCGTTAGCCCGAGCGTGGGCGGCGGCAGCCGCGCTGACCCTGGCCGCCGGCCTGCCGCCGGCCGCCGCCGAGACGGTGCTCCGGGCCAAGCTCGACTCGGGTATCAAGCACATCGACCCCATCTGGACCACGGCCTACGCCGCGCGCAGCCATGGTTTCATGGTGTACGACACCCTGTTCGGCATGGACGAGAATTTCATCGTCCGACCCCAGATGGTGGACACCTACGAAGTCGGCGACAAGGGGTTCGTCTACACCTTCACGCTGCGCGAGGGGCTTCGATGGCACGACGGCGATCCGGTCACCGCTGAGGACTGCGTCGCCTCCATCAAGCGCTGGGGTGCCCGCGACGGTATGGGCCAGAAGCTCATGGAAGCGACGGACAGACTGGAGGTAGTGAACGACCGGACCTTCCGATTGCACCTGCGCCAGCCCTACGGCCTGGTGTTGCAGTCGCTCGCCAAGATCACATCCAACGTGCCCTTCATGATGAAGAAGGAGCACGCGATGACCGACCCCCACGAGCAAATCACCGAGGTCGTGGGATCCGGACCGTTCAAGTTCGTCGCCGACGAGTTCGTGCCGGGCAACAAAGCGGTGTACGTGAAGAACGAGAACTACGTGCCGCGCGACGAGCCGGCCAGCAACACCGCAGGCGGCAAAGTGCCGCGGGTCGACCGCGTGGAGTTCGTGTGGATCCCGGATCAGACTACTGCCGCCAATGCTCTCATGGCGGGCGAGATCGACTACATCCAGGATCCGCCCGCGGACCTGCACCCCATGCTGAAGGAGGTCAAGGGCGTTGCCGTGGAGATCTTCGATCCGCTGGGCAACCAACCCGTGCTGCGCATCAACCACCTGCAGCCGCCCTTCGACAACCCCAAGGTGCGACAAGCGGTGCTGTGGGCCATCAGTCAGGAGGACGCGCTGCGCGCCGCGGTGGGCAACGATCCCTCCATGTATCAGGTGTGCGGCGCCATGTTCGTGTGCGGCACGCCCCTGGCTACCGATGCCGGCGCCAAACCGATGCTGAGCCAGAGCTTCGAGCGCGCCCAGCAGCTACTGAAGGAGGCCGGGTACGACGGTGAACCCATCGTCGTCATGCACGTCACCGACGACTTCGTCATCGACGCGCAGACGTTGGTGAACGTTCAGGCCCTGCGCAAAGCCGGCTTCAACGTGGAGGTGCAGTCCATGGACTGGTCGACCTTGGTCTCGCGCCGTTCGCTCAAGAAACCCGTCTCCGAGGGTGGCTGGCACATCTTCCAGACCTGGTTCAACGGCCCGGACTTTCTCAATCCGGTGGAGCACATGCCGGTGAACTCGAGCTGCGGGGACGCGTGGTTCGGCTGGCCCTGCGATGAGCAGATCGAAAAGCTGCGCACCGCGTACACCCAGACCTCGGATCCTCAGAAGCAGAGGGAGATCGCACGTCAGATCCAGGAGCGGGCTTACGAGATCGTGGCCTACGTTCCGCTCGGCGCGTATTACCAGCCCGTCGCCTACCGGGCGGACAAGCTGAAGGGGCTGATCAAGAGCCCGGTGCAGCTCTTCTGGAACGTCAGCAAGACGGAATAGGCGGCCCGCGCGAACGGCTGTCCGGGGTCGGAGTCGGCGACCGGCTCCGACCCCTGTTTTTTTGGCATGTACGCCTATATCCTGCGCCGTCTCCTCGCCACCATTCCCGTGATGGGAGTGGTGGCCGTGTTCGTATTTCTGCTGCTGCATCTGACGCCGGGGGATCCCGCTGCGGTCATTGCGGGCAACTACGCGATGCCCGAAGACGTGGCGCGCATCCGCGAGAAGCTGGGACTCGACGAGCCGATTCACGTGCAGTTCGTGACCTGGCTCGGACAGATCCTGCGCGGCGATCTCGGCGTCTCCATCCACTCCAATCTCCCGGTGACGCGGCTCATCGGGCAGCGCCTCGAGCCGACCCTCTCGCTCGCGGTCGCGAGCATGTTGATCGCCATCCTCATCGCGGTTCCGCTCGGGGTGCTCGCCGCCTGGCGGGCCAGGAGCTGGGTCGATCACGCGGTGATGGTGTTCGCGGTGCTCGGCTTCTCCGTGCCCGTGTTCGTGGTCGGCTATCTGCTCATCTACGGCTTCTCGATTCAGCTCCAGTGGTTTCCCGTGCAGGGATTCACACCCCTCTCGCAGGGCGTGATCCCGTTCCTGCGCAGCATCGCCCTGCCGAGCGTCGCGCTCGGCCTCATCTATGCGGCGCTCATCGCGCGCATCACGCGCGCGAGCGTGCTGCGCGTGCTCTCCGAGGACTACATCCTGACGGCCCATGCCAAGGGCGCAAGCTCGCGCGTGGTGCTCACCCGCCACGCGCTCAGGAACGCCGCCGTCCCCATCGTCACCGTCATCGGCGTCGGCATCAGTCTGCTCATCGGCGGCGTGGTGGTCACCGAGAGCGTGTTCAACATTACCGGCCTCGGCCGGCTGGTGGTCGACTCGGTGCTGCACCGCGACTATCCGGTCATCCAGGGGGTCATCCTGATGTTTGCCGGAGTCTACGTGCTCATCAATCTGGTCGTGGACATCGCGTACACGTTTCTGGACCCCAGGATTCGCTATTGAACACCGGTAGCCCGCCTCCATGTCGATAGCGACAGCCGAGCTTTCTCTCGACGGGCATAAGAGCGCGGCGCGGCGCGCGTGGGATCTCGTGCGCCGGCACCCGACGGCCGCGGCGGGCGCGCTGGTCCTGGCGTTCATGGTGCTCGCGGCTCTGGCCGCGCCCTACCTCACGCCCGACCCCCTGGAGATCAGCCCCATCGAGCGTCTCAGGGTCCCTGGGCCGGAGAGCTGGTTCGGCACCGACAACCTCGGACGCGATATCTACAGCCGTACCCTCAACGGCGGACGCGTTTCCCTGGTCGTGGGCTTCAGCGTGGCGGTCCTGGCGAGCCTGCTGGGGCTGCTCGTGGGGCTTCTCTCCGGGTTCTTCCGCGCCGTCGACGCCATCGCCATGCGCGTGATGGACGGGCTCATGGCCATTCCCGAGATCCTTCTCGCCATCGCGCTGGTGTCCATCACCAGCGCCCGGATCGAGAACGTGATCATCGCCATCACCATCCCGGAGGTCCCGCGCATCGCGCGGCTGGTGCGCAGCGTGGTGCTGAGCATCCGCGATCAGCCCTACGTCCAGGCCGCGGTCTCCGTGGGCAGCAGCGCGCCGAAGGTCCTGTTTCGCCACGTGCTGCCCAACACCATGCCGCCGGTGCTGGTGCAGGCCACCTACGTCTGCGCCTCGGCCATCATCACCGAGGCGCTGCTCGGCTTCATCGGCGCAGGCACGCCGCCGGAGATCCCGAGCTGGGGCAACGTGATGGCCACGGGTCGCACCTTCTTCCAGATCGCCCCCTGGATCATCTTCTTTCCGGGTCTGTTCCTGACCGCCACCGTGCTCGCCGTGAACATCATGGGCGACGGGCTTCGCGACATGCTCGATCCGCGCCTCGCGCGCCAGATGAAGTGATGAGCACAAGCGCAGAGCAAGCCGCACCGCTGCTGGAGGTGCACGATCTCAGGGTACGCTTCCACACGCGCGACGGCGTCATCCACGCCGTCAACGGCATCTCCTTCCATCTGGATCGCGGCGAAACGCTCGGCATCGTCGGCGAGTCCGGCTCCGGGAAGAGCGTGCTCTCGCTCGCCATCATGGGCCTCATCCCACGGCCGCCCGGGCGCATCGAATCGGGGCGGGTGCGGCTCGGCTCACGCAATCTGCTCGAGCTGCGGCCGGCCGAGATGCGCAAGGTGCGCGGTCGGGAGATCTCCATGATTTTCCAGGAGCCCATGACCTCCCTGAATCCGGTGCTGACCGTGGGGTTCCAGATCGCAGAGGCGCTCATGCTGCACCAGGGTCTCTCCCGGCGCGCCGCGGCGCGGCGCGCCGTGGAGTTTCTCGAGCTGGTGCGCATTCCCGACCCCGGACGCCGCGCCCGGCAGTATCCCCATCAGCTCTCCGGCGGCATGCGCCAGCGCGTGATGATCGCCATGGCGCTCTCCTGTCACCCCAAGGTCCTGATCGCGGACGAGCCCACGACCGCCCTCGACGTGACCATCCAGGCGCAGATTCTGGAGCTCATGCGCCAGCTGAAACAGGAGCTCGGCACGGCCATCATCCTGATCACTCACGACCTCGGCGTGATCGCGGAGATGGCCGAGCGGGTGATCGTCATGTACGCGGGCCGCAAGATGGAGGAGGCACCGGTGCGAGAGCTGTTCGCGCAGCCGGTGCACCCTTACACCCGCGGTCTCATGACCTCGATGCCGCGCCTGCGCGCGGCAGCCGTCAGCGCACGCCTGGCGGAGATCCCCGGGGTGGTACCGTCCCTGCGGCACGAGATCTCCGGCTGCCCGTTCGCGCCGCGCTGCGGCTTCGCCACCGAGCGCTGCGCGAAAGCTCCGCCCCTCGAGGAGCACGGGCCCGGGCACCGGGCCGCGTGCTGGGAAGGCGAACGCGTGCGCGCAGCACCGCCGATGGTGCGCCATGCGTGAACCGCCGCTTGAGCCATCGGGTGTCGCAAGCACCGCGCTGCTCGAAGTCGTCGATCTCCAGAAACACTACCCGCTGGGCGGCGGTCTGCTGCCCGGCGCGCGCGGCCACGTCTACGCCGTGGACGGCGTCTCTTTCCGCATCCACAGGGGCGAGACCCTGGGACTGGTCGGCGAGAGCGGCTGCGGCAAGACCACCGTGGGCAAGTGCGTGGTGCGCCTCGAGGAGCCCACGGCGGGCCGCGTTCGCCTGAACGGACGCGACATCACGCACCTGGGTCAACACGAGCTCCGGCCGATACGGCGGCAGATGCAGATGGTGTTTCAGGATCCGTACATGTCCCTCAGCCCGCGCATGCCCGCGCGCGCCATCGTCGGCGAGCCGCTGCAGAACTACGGATGCAGGGATCGCCGCCAACGCGACGCGAGGGTGGCGGCCCTGCTCGAGCGCGTCGGGCTCGGCGCCGAGCACATGCCCAAGCACCCGCACGAGTTCTCGGGCGGGCAGCGCCAGCGCCTCGGCATTGCCCGGGCGCTGGCCCTGAACCCGAGCCTCATCGTGGCCGACGAGCCGGTATCCGCGCTGGATGTCTCGGTGCAGGCGCAGGTGATCAATCTGCTCATGGATCTGCAGCAGGAGTACGAGCTGTCGTATCTCTTCATCTCCCACGACCTGGCGGTGGTCGATCACGTGTGTCACCGCGTCGCGGTGATGTATCTGGGCAAGATCGTCGAGCTCACCAGCCGCCAAACGCTTTTCCAATCGCCGCGGCATCCTTACACGGAGTCGCTGCTGGCTGCGGTGCCCGTCCCCGACCCGGAGCGCCGGCGCGCGCGGCGGGTGCTCGAAGGCGACGTGCCGAGCCCCTCCGATCCGCCCCGGGGTTGCCGCTTCCACACGCGCTGCCCCTACGTCATGGCGGAGTGCCGCGTCGAGGAGCCGCCCCTCGTGGAGATAGCGCCGGATCACCGGGTCGCCTGCCACCTGTATGGAGCAGAAAGCCCCCCGACGAGATGACGGCCGCGAACCGTTGAGGGCCGAGTTCGCATGCCCGCACGGCGCCCAATCCGGAACTACGCCGACCCGGCACTCCTCCGGCGGGTCTCTTGCACTGCACCACGAGGTGCGCGATCGCATGGGTTCCATCTCCCAACCGCACGATTGTTGTAGACATGGCCGGCGCGGAAGTAGCATTCTGTGGTTTATCGGCTCAATAGGCCGAAACGGAGCTTTTCGGGCCCCTCGCGATCACGAACTGGACGCTTTAGCGACATTTGCTGGAGGATCCGACGCTTCCGACGCGATCCACGGATGTTTTCCACCGGCTAGCTGCACCCTGATTCGTTCATGCAACCGTAACGAACGGCGAGCCCACCGGGGGGAGGACCGGTATGGAGTGTCCTCGGTGCCACACGCGAAATCTCGCAGATGCCGCCTTTTGTGAGGAATGCGGCTGCCGGCTGGAAACGACCTGCGGCAATTGTAAAGAGTCCAACCGTCTCAGCGCGAAGTTCTGCAAGAAGTGCGGTCACCCGATGGGGGCAGTCGCCGTTGCGCCACCTGCATCGAGATTCGGTTCGCCCGACACATACACGCCGAGGCACCTGGCAGAGAAGATTCTGAGCTCGCGCGCGGCCCTGCAAGGTGAGCGCAAACACGTCACGAATCTCTTCGCGGACCTGAAGGGCTCCATGGAGCTGCTCGCCGACCGCGACCCTGAGGAAGCCCATAACCTGCTCGACCCCGTGGTGGAGCTGATGATGGACGCGGTTCACCGTTACGAGGGCACCGTGAGCGAGGTCCGCGGCGACGGCATCATGGCCCTGTTTGGGGCGCCGGTAGCGCACGAGGATCACGCGTTGCGCGCGTGCTATGCCGCCCTGGACATGCAGGCTGCTGTACGCCGCTATGCCGACGAGGTGCGGCAGTCGCACGGAGTCACGGCGCAGATCCGCGTCGGGCTCAATTCCGGCGAGGTGGTCGTGCGAGCCATCGGCAGCGATCTACGCATGGATTACGCGGCGGTCGGTCAGACCACGCATCTCGCAGCTCGCTTGGAGCAGTTGGCCGACCCCGGCACCACCCTCCTGAGCGGAGATACGCTGCGTCTCGTCGAAGGATACGTCGAGGTCAAGTCGCTGGGCTCGGTACCCGTCAAGGGCCTGAAGGCCCCCATCGAGGTGTACGAGCTGGTCGGGGCGGGGCGACGACGGACTCGCCTGCAGGCCGCGGCGGTCCGTGGCTTGACGCATTTCGTCGGGCGACACGGGGAGCTCGAGCAGCTTCGCCAAGCGCTCGAGCGCGCTGCCGGCGGAGAGGGCCAAGTCGTTACCATCGTCGGCGAAGCCGGGGTCGGGAAGTCCCGCTTGGTGTGGGAGGTCACACATTCCCATCGCATCCACGGCTGGCGCGTCATTCCGGCGAGCTCGGTCTCCTATGGAAAGGTCATGCCGTACCTCCCCGTGATCGATCTCCTGAAGGAGTATTTCCAGATCGAGGATCGCGACGATCACCGCCGGATTCGCGAGAAGGTGACCGGAAGGGTGTTGACGCTCGACCGGGCGCTGGAGCCTTTTCTCCCGCCGTTGCTGGCGCTCCTGGATGCGCCCGTCGAGGACGTGTCTTGGGAGAGCCTCGATCCACGTCAGCGCCGCCAGCGCACTTTGGAGGCAGTCAAGCTCCTTCTCTTGCGGGAGAGCCAGGCGCAGCCACTGCTCGTGGTCTTCGAGGATCTGCACTGGATTGACAGCGAAACCCGAACCCTGCTGGACAGCCTGGTGGAGAGTGTTCCAACCACCCGCTTTCTCCTGCTGGTGAACTATCGACCCGAGTGCGAACACCACTGGGGCGGCAGAACCTACTACACACAGATCCGGCTGGATCCTCTGCCGCCGGAAGGTGCTCAGGAACTGCTGGACACGCTCTTGGGGAGAGCCGACCCAGGCCTATCGGCGCTCAAGCAGCTCCTCACCGAACGCACCGAAGGCAATCCGTTCTTCCTCGAAGAGATCGTGCGCAGCCTGGTCGAGACCGGGGTTCTGGTGGGGAATCAGGGTGCGTACCGCTTGGCAAAAACGCTTCCGGACATCCAGGTGCCGGCCACCGTCCACGCCGTCTTGGCGGCACGTCTCGATCGTTTGCCGCCCGATGACAAGCACCTCCTGGAGTCGGCCGCGGTGATCGGCAAGGACGTTCCGTACGCGCTGCTCGCGGCTGTCACGGAACTTCCCGAAGAAGCCATACGCGCCGGTCTGACGAATCTTCAGTCGGCCGAGTTCCTCTACGAGACGAACCTGTTCCCGGACCGCGAATACACCTTCAAGCATGCGCTTACCCACGAGGTCGCCTACGGAACGCTGCTTCACGAGCAGCGGCGCGCGCTCCACGCTCGTATCGCCGCCGCAATCGAGAAACTCTACGGCGATCGGTTGTCCGAGCAAGTGGAGCGCCTCGCTCATCACGCTTTCCGGGGCGAGCAATGGAGTCTCGCGCTGAAATTTCTGCGTCAAGCGGGCACCAGGGCGGCGGCGCGCAGTGCATACCATGAGGCCGCCGTTGCCTCCGAGCAGGCGTTGCTCGCTCTGAGCCATTTACCCGCAACCCGTGAGGTATGCGAGCAAGGCATCGACCTGCGATTCGAGCTTCGCAGCTCGCTGCAGGCCCTCAGTGACCACGAACGGGTTTTCGAGCATCTTCGCGACGCGGAAAGACTCGCATCAACTCTGGGCGATCGCGTGCGGCTCGGGTGGAGCTCGGCCTATCTGAGTCAGTATCTCTGGCGGATGGGCGATGCACATAAAGCCGAGGAGATGGGCGAGCGCGCGCTGGCCATTGCCTCGGAGCGCGGCGATTTCCCTCTCGAGGTGGTTACGAACTTTTTCGTGGGGCAGGGCTGTTTCAATATGGGAGACTATCGCCGTGCGGCCGCTCACTGCGAGCGAAACGTGGCAGCTCTCGAGGGTGAGCGCGCCTACGAGAGATTCGGCCTCACGGGCTTGCCGTCGGTGCTCTCCCGCACCTGGCTCGCCTGGTCCCTTGCCGAGCTTGGCGAATTCGCACAGGCGATGGTTCACGCGCAGACAGCGCTCCCGATCGCGCAGACCCTCGGCCACCCGTACGACGTGGCGGCTGCCTGTCTCGGTATGGGGCACGTACAGCTCCTGGCGGGTGATCTTGACCAGGCGATCCCCGTGCTTGAGCGCGCAGTCGAGCTGTGCAGGACGGGGGACCTCCGCGTGACCCTGCCGACAGCGACTGCCTTGCTCGGTCTCGCCTACGCGTTGTGCGGGCGCGCCACAGACGCCTTGGCTACCGTGGAAGAAGGCGAGGCTCAGGCGCCCCCCATCCGGATCTTCATCTTCGACACGTCCACAGCGACGGCGGCTCCCGGGACGGTATATCTCCTGGCCGGAAGGACAGAAGAGGCCGCGGAGCTGGCTTCGCGTGCGGCCGAGTTGGCCGCCGAACGCGGGTTTCGCGGTAGCGAGGCGAGAATCGCACATCTCCTGGCCGAGATCTGCGCTCGCCGTGATCCGCCCGACCTGGTTCGGGCAGATGATCGCTATCGTTGGGCACTCGCACTGGCCGAGGAGCTCGGCATGCGACCGCTCGCCGCCCAGTGTCATCTCGGTCTGGGGGCGCTCTACCGGCAGACGCGCCGCACGGATGAAGCGCGCGCGGAGCTCACCGCCGCTATAGAGCTTTATAGCGCGATGAAGATGCCGTTTTGGCTGCCATGCGCAGAAGCCCAGCTGGGCGAGCTCCGCTAGTTGGACGGAGGCCGCATTGACCATCCGCCTGAGCGGCGGTCAATGCGGCCTGCCGTGCACATCAGTCTATTTCTCGCTGCGGGTTACTTGGACTCGACCTGGATGTCGACCCGGGCGCCCCGCGTGATCGTGTTGAACACGGGCGAGAACTCGGTCAGCTGCGCGAGCCGCTCGAGATCCTTCGGATCGGCCTTGACCTTGAACCTCACCCGGATGTCCGTGTAGCCCCGGGGCACGTCGTTGGAAAGGCCCAGGAAGCCCCTCAGGTCGATGTCCCCTTCGAGCTCCGACTCCACCTCTTCCACGTGGATGCCGCGGACGGCGGCGTGCGCCACCATGCTGGTGGTCACGCAGGAGGCCAGGGCGTGGAGCAGGTGCTCGACCGGGTTGGCGCCCTCGTCCTCGCCGGCGAGGATCGCGGGCTCGTCCGCATCCATCTCGAACGTCTGCTTGTGCGCGATCTCCTGCTTGGCGCCGTAGAAGCCGGTCACCGTGCTGCGGTTGTGGTTTCCGCCCAGCCACTTGTTGGTGGCGCGGAAGCGGGCCGCCCCCAGCTCCGGATCGGCCTTGATGGCGTTGACGGTGCCCATCAGGGTCTCGAGGTCTACGCCGTTGACGGTGGTCTTGGCGGGAGAAGTCTGTTTCTGCATCGTGTCGCTCATGGTCTTGCTCCTGTACATGGTTGCTCTCAGGTGTGCCGTGCTGCGTGTGATGCGTCAGCAGCGATTCGGGCGACACGATAGGCGTTGACAAGGGCGCCCAGAAGATGGAGTTTTGACAAAAACGTGCTATTCGTGCCACTAAATCTGCTCTGGTCATGACAGGCACCGGCAAGAGCCCCGTGGACGTGCTCATCGTGGCCGTCCCCGAGACGGCGGGCTCGGCGCTGTACGGCATGCTCGACGTGCTCTCGACCGCCGGCAATCTCTGGCAGACGCTGGCCCGCGCCGGCGACGAGCGGAAGCTGTTTCGCGTGCGCATCGTGTCGCCGCAAGGGTCGCCCTTCACCTGCGGGAACCGCATTCCGGTCAGCCCCGACTGCGCGGTCGCGGACGACCCCTCGGCGCCCATCGTGATCCTGCCCGAGATCTGGCTCGGCCCGGACGAGTCGTGGCAGCAGCGCCACCCGGCGCTGCTGGAGTGGATACGCCGCAAGTATCACGAGGGCGCGACCTTGTACTCGGCCTGCTCGGGGGCGGTCATGCTGGCCGAGACCGGATTGCTGGACGGCTCCAGCGCCACGTCCCACTGGGGCTACCAGGATCTGTTCAGAACGCGCTACCCGAAGGTGCGTTTCGACCCCGCGCCCAACCTGGTCTACGCCGATCCCGCCGGGCGCATCGTGACCGCGGGCGGCAGCACCTCGTGGCACGACCTGGCGCTGCACATCATCGCGCGCCACGCGAGCCCCGGTGAGGCGCTGCGCATCGCCAAGGTCTACCTGCTCAAGTGGCACGCGGAGGGTCAGCTGCCGTACGCGAAGCTGGCGCGGTCCCTGCCGCATGGGGACTCCGTGGTGCGCCGCTGCGAGCAGTGGCTGGCGGAGCACTTCCGGGAAGTCGATGCCATCGCCCGGGTGGTGGAGATGGCGAGCATCCCCGAGCGCACGCTGAAGCGCCGCTTCAAAGCGGCCACCGGCAGCGCCCTGATCGAGTACCTGCAAAACCTGAGGATCGAGGAGGCCAAGCGCCTGCTGGAGACCAGCCGCATGCCGGTGGACGACGTCAGCGCCGAAGCCGGCTATGCCGACGCATCCTTCTTCCGGCGGCTGTTCAAGAGAATGACGGGGCTCACCCCCGGTCAATACCGCCGCATGTTCCAGCCGCTGGCGGTGGAGACCGGCCCCGATTCCGGCCGCCGGCGATCAGCTTGAGGTGCAGCGCACGGCCTCTGCGAGCGCCTCCATGGCGGCGGTTATCTGCGCGTCGCTCAGATAAGGCGCCGGGCCGAAGCGCAGCCAGGTTCCGCGACAGTCGGTGTGTACGCCCCGCTCGCGCAGCGCCCGGCACAGCGCCTGCGCCCGCGGCGAGCGCAGCGCCAGGAAGCCGCCGACGGCATCCAGCGGCGCGGCCCGCTCGCGCTCGACGATGGCCGGGTCCAGATCCAGGCCATCGAAGGTCTCGGCGAGCAATCCCACTTGGTGCCGGCTCACCGCGCGCAGAAAGCCCGGGTCCAACCCGAGCTCGTCGAAGAAGTCCATGACCGCCGCGGCGCGGTAGTGGCTGGTCGGGTCGTAGGTCGAGCCCGCGAACCGCTGCGGCCCGTGCCCGTAGCGCACGCGCTCCGAGCGCTCACCGCAGGCGAGCGCCCCGAACTCGCTGTACCAGCCGGTGATCACGGGGCGCATCCGGCACCCCGGCGGGAGCCTCAGAAAGCAGTTGCCCTCGCCGAGCTGCATGTACTTGTAGCCGCCGCCGACGACGAAGGCGTCCTCGATGCGCTGCTCGCGCACCGAGAAGGGCACCACGTTCAGCTGATGATAGACGTCGACCAGCAGCTCGGCGCCCACGCGACGGCAGCCGGCCATGACATCGCCGAGGTCCGGCACCATGTGCCCCGTCTCGAACAGCACCGAGGACACCAGCACCGCCGCGGTGCGCTCGTCCAGCGCGCTTGCCAGGCGCCCGGCGAGGCCTCCGGCGGGGTGGGCCGGCACTTTGACGACCTCGAGATTCTCCTCGGCGAGGCGATCGAGCTGGCGGCGAATGGTGTGAAACTCGCCGTCCGTGGTCACGAGGCGCGGGCGCTCGCGCAGCGGCAGCGCCGAGAGAAACCGCACCACCAGCTCGTGAGTGTTGACCCCCAGCGCGACGTCGCCCCCGGGGTCGTCGAGCAGACGCGCGTACCCGCGCCGCACCCGCTCCGCCATCTCGAGCGCGCGCGCCCATTTCTCATCGACGTGCTCGGCGGCGTCCGTCCATGCCCGGCACTGGCCGTCGAATCCTCGATCCGGCCACGCCTGGTGGGAGTGCCCGGTCAGCAGCAGGCGCTCGCCCACGCGAAAGCGGCGATAGTGCTCGGCCAGTGCATTCGGGGAGCGATGGAGATCGGCCGGTGCAAGCCGTGCTGCGGGTTCGTTGCTCGGCATGGCGTGCGCCGCTCAGAGCTCCGTGCGAATGGCCCACAGATCGGGAAAAACCGGCTTGGACAGCGTCGACGCCAGGTACTCCGCACCGCTCGAGCCGCCCGTCCCGCCCTTGGTGCCGATGGTCCGCTGCACCATCTTCACGTGCCGGTAGCGCCACTCCTGGAGGCCTTCGTCCAGATCCACCAGCCGCTCGCACAGCTGGGTGTTCTTGGGATCGCTGCGATAGACCCGGATCAAGGTCTGCTGCACACCGGGGTCGGCCGCCACGGGCTGCGCCGGGTCCCTGGAGCGCGAGGAGGCCGGCAGCGTATATCCCTCGCGCTCGAGATACCCCAGAAACTCGTCCCAGACGCTGGGTGCGGCGAAGCGCCTCTCCAGACGCTCGCGCTCCATCGAGCCGCTCTCGAAGCGCTCCACGTGTCGCCGCTCCTTCAGCCCGAGCGCGAACTCGAGCTCGCGAAACTGATGGGACTCGAAGCCGCTGGCCGACTCCAGTCGATCGCGAAACGACAGAAACTCCAGCGGCGTCATCGTCTCGAGGACGTCGATCTGCGCCACCAGGATCTTGAGGATCGTCAGTATCCGCTTCAGGGTATGCAGCGCGACCGGGGTCTCGTTGCGCTGCAAGCGCTGCATCAGGTAATCGAGCTCGTGCAGCAGCTCCTTGAACCACAGCTCGTACACCTGGTGGATGACGATGAAAAGCATCTCGTCGTGCTCCGGGCCCTCGGAGACGGGCTGCTGCAAGGCCAGCAGCTCGCGCAGCTTCAGATAACGCGCGTAGGTGAACGGCTTGCGTGACGACATGCGGAACCGGGCTCGGTAGGGTGTGGCAGCGGCGTCTCGCTCGATTCTACGGCACGTGCGCGCGCCGGATCGATGCCGGAGCCTGCGCGCGGAGGCCGGCGGCGCAGGGGCCTGCGGCGGACCTATCGCCTCTCGTAGTGGGCGCGGAAGTCCCAGGTCACCCGGTGCACGAGGTCCTCGATCAACGCGCCGTATGCCTTCTCCGGATCGCTCGCGCCGATGTGGGATGCCCCCTCGGAGCTCACTCCGAGGCTGGCCACCGGGGCGCTGGCCTCTGCCGATGCGGTCCACACGGTGGCCCCGCCGCCGGTCTCCATGAGCCGTGTGCTCAGGGCTCCTTCGGCGTCTGCGCGGGCGCTCATCGCGGTGAGGAACGTGGACACGTTGAACTTCGGCTTGAACTTGTCCATCTCGAGATGACCCACGAACACGGCATCCACACCGTAGTGCGCGCCCAGGGCCCGGACGGCCTCTGCATTGAGGCGTGGGTGGCCCACGGCCGCGAGCACGTCCTTCTCGGTCCCCAGCTCGAGGATGGGCGTGCCGGGCTGGGCGGATTGCACGGCCTGCATCAGCTTCTGGGTCGTCAAAGGTCCGAGCTCGGACGCCTCGTTCACCGTGATTTCGACGATTCCGATGCGCTCGAAGCCACTCAGGTCGACGCGGGGCGGCACGAGCACCCGCTCGCCGCCGCAGGCTTGCAGGGCTGCGAGCGAGGCGGCGAGCGCAATGAGACGGGTGCCGCGGGCTGAAAGCAGGTTGGTCACGATGTCACCGCCGGTAAGAATAAGATGCCTGGGAGGGGTATCGACCCGCCGCGTGCATCTCTTTACACCGGCGCGGGCGCCGCGCGGCCGCTCAGGGGGTTCGCGTCAGGCGCACGACGGGGACGTTGGGCTGCGCCAGGGCCGGGGTGCGCTCTCCCTCGTCGAACAACGCGGTCCCCGCCGCCACGTAGCCTCCCGGGACGGCATTGGCCACCGCTCAACCTGCACGCGGGCGGGATCAGCGTGGCCCGCGCCGCACCCGTTTGGTCTATGATCAAGACGTTCGCCCCCCTCATCACCCCGGGGATCTCGCCATGACCGCGCACGACCCCAACCCCGCATCAGCGTTCCGCGACGAGGAGCAGCTTCGCTGGGAGTTTCTCGACCAGGAGCCGGAGGCCTGCGCCGTGGTCTCCCAGCGCATGGAGCTCGTGTACATCAACCCGGCGGGCCAGCGCCTGGTGCCGCGGGAGTGGTTCGGCAAGCGCTGCTTCGAGGTGCTGCCGGTGGTGAACGAGAAATGCGCCTGGCACTGCCCGACCATCAAGGCCGTGGCCGAGTCGCCGGGGATCGTGTACTGCGAGGAGCTGATCCGCACCGCGGACGAGCCGGCCCTCGCCTTCGGTGTGGCCGTGATACCCGTGCCGCAGACGGGCGAGGACCCGGCCCGGGCGGTGCTGCTTCTGCGCCGCAAGGACGCGGGCGTGAACCAGGCGGCGTTCCAGCACGACCTCCTGCGCGAGGGCGCGCGCATGCTCCTGCGCATCGCCTCCCAGGTCGGCTGAGTCCGCGCCGGGGGCGCTTCAGCCCACCATCAGATAGTCCCTGCCCCGCGCGTAGCCCATGCGCCGCAGGTGCGCCGCGATCTCCGCGCGCGCCCCGTGGCTCGCAACGTAGCTGAGCACGAAGGGGCGCCGCCCCTCGGGTGCGGGGGGTGCGAGCCACGCGGGGTCGACCACCGGTATCCCGCCCACGCGGTAGCCGATCTTGCGCGGATCGATGTCCACCCACGCCACCGGCGAGAGCCCGTGCTCCTGTAGCGCCCGCGCGCGGCGCCGCGTGCGCCGGCCCGCGCCCCAGATGGCCAGCGGGCGCTGCGCCGCGAGCCTGGGGTCCGTCGCCAGATACGCCGCACGCAGCCGATCGAACGCCGCGCGCCGGTAACGGCGGTCGGTTCGAGAGAGGCTGCGCGGGCGCTGGCGCCACTCGTGCAGCACCCGGCGCTGCTTCGCCATCGCCTCTCCGGCGCGCGCCAGCCGCAGCCACAGGTCGTAGTCCTCGGGGAAATCGCCGTCGCGGTAGCCGCCCAGCGCCCGCACCCGCTCGCGCCGGAACATCACCGAGGAGTGCACCACGGGCGCCTCCACGTAGATCTCGTCGCGCATGTCCGCCGGCGTCAGACAGGCGTTCTGCCAGCGCAGGTATTCGCGCATGCCCTCGCGAAGCCGCCCCGCCGGGAACGCCTCGACCCGGCATGCGACCACCGTGATCCGCGGGTGCCGCTCGAGGTGCTCGACCTGCGCCGCGAGCCGCCCGGGGCGCATGCGATCGTCCGCATCCATGCGCGCCACCAGCCCGGCGCGCGCCGCGTGCAGGCCGGCGTTGAGGGCCGCCACGAGACCCCGCCCCGGGTTGGGCAGCACGCGCACGCGGGGGTCGGTCGCCGCGCGGCGCGCGAGGCGCTCGCGGGATCCGTCGCACGAGCCGTCGTCCACGGCGACGAGCTCCCACGAGGAGAGCGACTGCGCGGCGATGGAGTCGAGGCATTCGTCCAGCGTGTCCGCCGCATCGCGGAAGGGCATGACGATGGAGACGCGGGG
>CAZPFD010000038.1:0-19388 GCA_964585725.1 uncultured Ectothiorhodospiraceae bacterium
GCGCACGTCCTCGGGCCGGGCCTTGTAGAGCAGGCTCAGCACCATGGCGTTGAGGGCCACCGACTTGCCCGAGCCGGTGGTGCCGGCCACCAGCAGGTGCGGCATGCGCGTGAGGTCGACGACCACCGGGTGGCCGCCGATGTCCTTGCCCAGGGCCAGGGCCAGGGGCGACGGGCTCTCGTCGTACTCGGTGGACTTGAGCATCTCGCTCAGGCACACCAGCTCGCGCTCCTCGTTGGGGATCTCGAGTCCGATCACCGACTTCCCGGGAATGACCTCCACGATGCGCACGCTCACCGTGGACAGCGAGCGCGCCAGGTCCTTGGCCAGGGTGCTGATGCGGCTCACCTTCACGCCGGGGGCGGGCTGGAGCTCGAAGCGCGTGATCACGGGACCCGGGTGCACCGCCACCACCTCGACCTCGATGCCGAAGTCGCGCAGCTTGAGCTCCACCTGGCGCGAGAGCGCCTCCAGCGCGGAGGTGGACAGCGAGTGATGGTGGGGCTCGGGGGCGTCGAGCAGCGCCAGCGGCGGGATCTCGGTGGCCGCCGCCGGGGGCTCGAAGAGCGGCACCTGCCGCTCCTTCTCCGCGCGCACGCTGGGCTCGAGCTTGGAGATGGTGGGCTCGATGCGCGGGCGCCGGTGCTTGCGGCTGCGCTCCTTGGCTACGTGCGCCTCGCGCTCGCGCCGCCCGGCGCGGCTGCGCTGGTGCTCGCGCACGGCCAGCGCGGCCGCGCGCACCCGGCCCAGCACCCACAGCGTATAGCGGCCGACGCCGTCCATGAGCTGGAGCCACGAGACGTTGGTGCACAACGTCACCCCGGTCAGGAACAGCGCGAGCAGGAACAGCGTGCCGCCGAGGGAGCTGAACACGTCGACCAGGCTGTTGCCGATGACGTTGCCCAGAATGCCCCCCGCATCCAGCGGCAAGCGGCCCGGGCTCTCGAAGTGCAGGGTGGCCAGCGCGCTGCCCGCGCCCAGGGTGAGCAGAAAGCCGCTGGTGCGCCCCAGCCAGTGCAGGGGGCTGAACGAGCCGCGACCGCCGCGAAACAGCAGCCATCCCCAATAGGCCACCACCGCCGGGAACAGGTAGGCGAGATAGCCGAAGAGATAGAGCCCGGCGTCCGCGATCCAGGCGCCGACCACGCCGCCGCGATTGGCCGCTTCGTGCACGCGGCTGCTGTGCGACCAGCCCGGATCGCTGGGATCGTAGGTGGCCAGGGACAGAACGAGATACACGGCCACCGCGACCAGCACGATGAGCGCGCCCTCGCGGGCTGCGCGGTTCAGGTGCACGCGCCAGGTGCCGGTGTCGTCTCCGTGTGCGGTTCGTTGCGCCAAATTTTTAAACTTCTTTGGAAGAAAGGAAGCTTAAGGACATAATTATCAACGATAAATCGACAGGAATCCACCTCCTCGTCGCGGCCCGCACGGGCGCCCCGCACGCACGTATAATAACGCGCCTGCGGCAGCGTGGCGCCCGGGTTGCAAAGCCGCCGCCCCGCCCCATGTATTCAGGAGCGGCGCCGCATAGCCGCCGGCGCGCTTTCGAGGGTCGACACAGGCACATGCCCGACAGCAAGCACCAACGACTGCTCATCCTGGGCTCGGGACCGGCCGGATACACGGCGGCCGTGTACGCGGCGCGCGCCAATCTGCGCCCGGTGCTCGTCACCGGCCTCGAGATGGGCGGGCAGATGACCACCACCACCGACGTGGACAACTGGCCCGGGGACGCCGAAGGCGTGCAGGGGCCCGAGCTCATGGAGCGCATGCGGCGCCACGCCGAGCGCTTCGGCACCGAGATCATCTTCGACCACATTCACACCGCCGAGCTCGGTGCCCGCCCCTTCCGGCTGAGCGGCGACGCCGGCGTCTACACCTGCGACGCGCTCATTATCGCCACCGGCGCCTCCGCCCGATACCTCGGGCTGCCCTCGGAGGAGCGCTTCAAGGGGCGCGGCGTCTCCGCGTGCGCCACCTGCGACGGGTTCTTCTACAAGGACGCGCCGGTGGCCGTGGTCGGCGGCGGCAACACCGCGGTGGAGGAAGCCCTCTATCTGTCCAACATCGCCTCCCACGTCACCCTGGTGCACCGGCGCGACCGGCTGCGCGCCGAGGCGATCCTGGCCGACCAGCTCTTCGCGCGGGCCGAGCAAGGGCGCGTCGACATCCAGTGGGACCATGTGGTGGACGAGGTGCTCGGCGACGACTCCGGCGTGACCGGGCTGCGCATCCAGCAGGTAAAGACCCACGCCGCCAAGGATCTGGACGTCAAGGGCGTGTTCATCGCCATCGGCCACACCCCGAACACCGCCCTGTTCGAGGGTCAGCTCGAGATGAAGGGCGGCTACATCGTGGTGCGCAGCGGCCTCGTCGGCAACGCCACCGCCACCAGCGTGGAGGGGGTGTTCGCCGCGGGCGACGTGGCCGACCACGTGTACCGGCAGGCGGTCACCTCGGCCGGAACCGGCTGCATGGCGGCCCTGGACGCCGAAGCGTACCTGGAGAAGTCGGGCCGATAGGCGGAGATGTCCGCACCTGTGAGAAATGCCGGCTAGACTCGAGCTGCGCACCCTGGACAGCCTGCAGGCCGTGCCGGGCGCCGAATGGAACCGCGTCGCCGGCACCGCGAATCCCTTCCTGCGCCACGAGTTTCTGGCCGCCCTGGAGCGCACCGGATGCGTGGGGCCGGGCACCGGGTGGACCCCCCGGCACCTGGCGGCCCTGGACGCGGGACGGCTGGTGGGCGCAGTGCCGCTGTATCGCAAGAGCCACTCCTTCGGGGAGTTCGTGTTCGACTGGGGGTGGGCGGAAGCCTACGAGCGCGCGGGCCTCGCCTACTATCCCAAGCTGGTGGCCGCGGTGCCGCTGAGCCCGGTGACCGGTCCGCGCCTGCTGAGCGGGTCGGGCCCCTCCTCCGAGGCCATCGCCCGCGAGCTCGCCCGGGGCGCCCTCGCCTGCGCGCGCGAGGAGCCGGTGTCCAGCCTGCACTGTCTGTTCCCGCCCGCCGCGGAGATGCCGCTGCTCGAGGCGCACGGCCTGCTGCCGCGCGCGGCGTGTCAGTTCCACTGGACCAACGCGGGGTATCGCGATTTCGACGATTTCCTCGATGCGCTGAGCTCCAAGCGCCGCAAGGAGATCCGCCGCGAACGGCGCGAGGCGATGCGCGCCGGCGTCGAGGTCGAGGTGCTGCGCGGCGACGAGGTGTCCGAGCACCAATGGCGGGTCTACCACCGCTTCTACTGCGCCACCTTCGACCGCAAGTGGGGTTACCCGAGCCTCACGGAGGACTTCTTTCGCGAGATCGGCTGCACCATGCCGGAGGCGGTGCTGCTGGTCCTGGCGCGGCGCGGGGACCGATACGTGGCGGGCGCGCTCTTCCTGCGCGGCGCGCACACCCTGTACGGCCGCCACTGGGGCTGTCTCGAGCACCACCGCGCCCTGCACTTCGAGCTCTGCTACTATCGGGGCATCGAATACTGCATCCGCGAGGGGCTGCAACGCTTCGAGGCGGGTGCCCAGGGCGAACACAAGATCTGGCGGGGGTTTCTGCCCGTGCGCACGTGGTCCGCTCACTGGATCCGGCACGATCTGTTCCGCGAGGCCATCGGGGACTTCGTGGCCCGCGAGCGGCGCGCGGTGAGCCGCTACATCGAAGAGCTGAGAGCGCATTCGCCATACCGCCAGGCGGCTCCGGGGGGCGATCATCGCGCAGCGCGCAGCGACGAGGCGCCGACACCGGTCAGCTGACGCCGCCATGACGCTCTCCCCGGTCTGGATCCTCGAGCAATCACCGCCGGATGCCTTTCCGGACGTGGAGTACGCCCTGCGCCGGCCCAACGGGCTGCTGGCCGTAGGGGGCGATCTGGCCCCCGAGCGACTGCTGTGCGCCTACCGGCGCGGGATTTTCCCCTGGTTCAGCGAGGGCCAGCCCATTCTGTGGTGGTGCCCCGACCCGCGGGCGGCGCTGTTCCCGGAGCGGCTTCACATCCCGCGCAGCCTGCGCAGGCGCCTGCGCAACGGGAGCTTCGAGGTCACCTGGGATGCAGCCTTCACCGACGTGGTGCGCGCCTGCGCCGCCCCCCGCGAGGACCAGGACGGCACCTGGATCACGCCCGAGATGCAGGAAGCTTACGAGCGCCTGCACGCGCTCGGGCATGCCCGCTCGGTGGAAGTCTGGGACGGGGACCGCCTCGCAGGCGGGCTCTACGGGGTCGCGCTGGGGCGCGTGTTCTTCGGCGAGTCGATGTTCACGCGCGTGCGCGATGCTTCCAAGGTGGCGCTGGTGCACCTGTGCCGGCGGGGCTACGAGCTCATCGACTGTCAGATACCGAGCGAGCACCTCTACAGACTCGGCGCGGTGAACATCCCTAGACGGGAGTTCGTGTCGCTGCTGAACCGGTGGTGCGAGATGCCCGGCCCCGAAGACGCAGACCCGACGCCAACGGGCGAGGGGGAGCGATGAGACGGCAGCACGCCAACAACCAGCTCACGTTCTACATCACCCCGCCGCACGCGTGCGGTTACCTGCCGGAGCGCTCGGCGTCGACCTTGTTCGCGGATCCCACCCATCCCATGGACGGGCGCTTGTACACCATCCTGTCTCAGAACGGCTTCCGGCGCAGCGGCGGCCACGTGTACCGGCCGCACTGCGCGAGCTGCCACGCGTGCGTGCCGGTGCGCGTGCCGGTGGCGGAGTTCCGTCCCCGCCGGCGCCAGCGCCGCACCTGGCACGCGAACCAGGACTTGCGGGTGAAGCGCCGCCCGCTCGCCTTCGACTCCGAGCACTTCGAGCTTTATCGTCGCTATCTCAATGCCCGCCATCGCGGGGGCGGCATGGACAATCCGCGGCCCAGGGACTACATGGAGTTCCTGGGCAGCCCATGGTGCGAGAGCCTCGCCTACGAGTTCCGGGCCGCGAACAGGCTGGTGGCGGTGGCTGTCGCCGATGTGCTGGTGAACGGCCTCTCCGCGATCTATACGTTCTTCGACCCCGACTGCCCCAAGCGCGGCCTGGGTACGTACGCGATCCTGTGGCAGATCGCGGAAGCACATCGGCTCGGCCTGGACTGGCTGTACCTGGGCTACTGGATACAGGACTCGCCGAGGATGCGCTACAAGCGCGACTATCAGCCCCAGGAGCACCTGCGCGACGGACGCTGGATACGCGACGACGGCAATCCGATGGCGGGATCGAACGCCGGACCGGTTGGATGAACGCGCGAATGCGGTATAGTCACGTTTCTTTGAACGCTGCGGGGAGGTAGCAAGGGAAGTTGGCCAAAGAAGAGCACATCGAAATGGAGGGGACGGTCGTAGAGACTCTCCCCAATACCATGTTCCGCGTCGAGCTGGACAACGGACACACGGTGACCGCGCATATCTCCGGCAAGATGCGCAAGCACTACATCCGCATTCTCACGGGGGATCGGGTCACGGTTCAGCTCACGCCCTACGATCTCAGCAAAGGGCGCATCGTCTACCGAGTCCGCTGATAGGTCCTGATCTGGTGGCCCCGATGCCGCTCGGGGTGAATCTCGACCAGGGTCAGGCGCGCGTTCTCGTAGCCCTCGTAGCAGTAACAGGCTCCCGTATCGATGTAGTACACGTTGTCGAGAACCACGGCCTCGACCGTGGGCGTGTGCCCGCAGTAGACGCGATCCACCCGCCCCTTCACCGGCGCATCGTGCCCGCCGGCGATGCGGTTTCGCGACCACAGCGCGTAGAAGCAGGCGTCCGCGTCGCCGTGCTCGAGCAGCCCGGTGAATTCGTCCCAGGTCAACGCCAGGGGCACGTCGGCGTGCACGATCCCCACCGGGCCGCTGCCGGTCTCCACTTCCATGGCGAGGGGCAGGTAGCGCAGGCGCTCGCGGAACCTCTGCTGCTCCTCGGGGCCGAGCTCCAGCCACCACTCGCCGCCGTTGAACTGGATCCAGATCTCCAGCAGCTCGGGATCGTCGGAATCGATCACGAACTGCTCGTGGTTGCCGCGACAGGCGTGGAACCAGGGCTCGTCCAGCCACTCCAGCGCCTGCCGCGATCCGGGTCCGCGGTCCACGAGATCGCCCACCGAGAACAGCCGGTCCCGGGTCCCGTCGAAGCCCACGCTCTCGAGCAGAACGCGAAGCGCATCGAACATGCCGTGGATGTCGCCGACGACGAAGTCGCGCCCGTTCGTGTTCTTGTCATACCGCACCACGGGGGTTACGCCCGTGAGGTCCGGTATGGGCATCCCTTCTCGGAAGTCGCTGAGCTTGAGCTCCGCCATGATCTCGCTCGAACCCTGGTGCCTCGGCACCCTTCGGCCGCACCTTCTTGCCGCGCGATTTTAACCCGTCGCCGGGATTCGCTTGGTTTTAGCGGCTTTTCAGCCCAAAACCGTAGCCGGGCCCGCTCCGGGGGGGGTTACCGGCGCGCCGCGCGGCGCCGCTCGATGTCCGCGAGCAGCCCCTCGATCCCGAACTCCACCAAATCGAGGACACGCTCGAAGCCGAGCGCACCCCCGTAGTACGGATCGGGAATCTCCTTCTCGCCGATCTCGGGCGCGAAATCCAGCAAAAGGTGCACCTTGTGACCCAATGCGGGCGGTCCGAGCTCTCGCAGCGCCTCCCGGTTCGCCCGGTCCATGGCCAGGATGTAGTCGAAGACCTCGAAGTCCCCGCCGGCCACCTGGCGTGCGCGCTGAGCCCCGATGGCCAGGCCCCTGCCGAGCGCCGCGGCCACCGCTCGCGGGTCGGGCGGCTTGCCGATGTGGTAATCGTGCGTGCCGGCCGAATCCACGATCAGCCACTCCGCCCAGCCCCGCTCCCGCACCCGGTGCTCCATGACGCCTTGCGCCATGGGCGAACGGCAGATGTTGCCCATGCACACGAACAACGTTCTCACGATCGTAGGCTGCGCCATTTGCTGCCTGCTCGTTCAACCATGCTTCCGCAAGGATCTGCGGAAAATGGGGCCGACGCACCCCAACGGAAATGGGTCCCGGGGTATGTGCCGCGAAGTCGCAGGCACCGCAGGGCGGGGCCGGGATTCGGCCCAGGCGCGATGCGATCCCTTAATCGCTCAACCGAAGCCCACGATGCGTCGAGAGGGCGCGGTGCGGCCCCGCGTGAGTTCGAGATTCGCCGGCAATTTCGGGGCGTGCGACGGAGAGGTGCGTGCCCCGGGACCCAGCGGCGCTCTGCGAAACTACGCATATTCCGGAAATCCGCAAAGAATTTCAGTCATCGCCCATCAACCGGCGCACGGCCTCGAGATCGCGCGGCGTGTCGACGCCGGGCCCGGGCGCTTCCACGGCCTCGGCCACGTGGATGCGGGCGCCGTGGTGGAGCGCCCGCAGCTGCTCCAGATCCTCGCTGCGCTCCGCAGGGCTGGCCGGCTGCGCCACGTACTCGCCGAGGTAGGCGGCGCGATACGCGTAGATCCCGATGTGACGATAGTGTACTGCCTCCGCGGGCAGCTCGCCGGGCATGTCTGCGGGGAGCCCCGCGAAGCGTTGCCGGTTCCAGGGGATCGGCGCGCGGCTGAAGTAGAGCGCGAAGCCCGAGCCGTCGCGCACCACCTTCACCACGGCCGGATCGAAGAGCGCAGACACCTCGGTGATGGGCTCGCACAAGGTGGCCATCTGCGCCTGCGGCCGCCGCGCCAGATTATCCGCCACCTGGCGCACCAGCGCCGGGGGCAGCATGGGCTCGTCGCCCTGCACGTTCACCACCACCTCGCCGGCAGGCACCGCCAGGCGCGTCACCACCTCGGCGATGCGCTCGGTGCCCGAGCGGTGATGCGCACCCGTCATCTCCACCCGCGCTCCGAACGCTCGCGCCGCCTCGTGCACCCGCTCGTCGTCCGTGGCGATGATCACGGCCTGGGCCCCGCTCGCGAGCGCGCGCTCGTACACGTGCCGGATCATGGGCTTGCCGGCAATGGGCAGCAGCGGCTTTCCGGACAGACGGGTCGAGGCGTAGCGCGCGGGGATGACGACGATGAAGCTCACGCCGGTGGCCCGCGCATCACTTGCGCTTGAGGCTCTCCGCTTCCTCCAGGGAGATGCGCCGCGCTTCCTCCTCCAGCATCACGGGGATGTCGTCGCGGATGGGATAGGCGAGGCGGCAAGCGCGGCACACGAGCTCGGCTTGCTTCTTGTCGTACGCGAGCGGTCCCTTGCAGACCGGGCAAACGAGGATGTCGAGCAGCTTCTTGTCCATGGACGCTCCGCAGTGCAATCAGGGACCGTCGTCCTGCGTCATGCGCGTGGAGAACGTGAGATGGACCAGCCCGAGCTGGCGGGCGGCGTCCATCACGGTGACCACGGCCTGGTGGGGACTGCGCCCGTCGGCGCTGATCACGATGGGTGCGTCATCGCGCCCCGCCGCGGCCCGGCTCAACGCCTGCTTGACGCTGCTGGGCTGGGTGTTGATGAGCTCCGTGCCGTTCACGTAGAAGCGGCCGCTGGCGTCGATGGCCACCTCGATGGCCTCGCGCTCCTGCTGCTCGGGCGGACTCGTTGCCTCGGGCAGCTCGATGGCCAGCTCGGAGATGCGCTCGAAGGTGGTCGAGACCATTAAGAAGATCAGCAACAGGAACACCACGTCGATGAGCGGCGTGAGATTGATGTCCGGCTCACGCTCGCGCCGGGGACGCAGATTCATCGCGCACCCTCACCGGCGGGACGCGCGTACCCGGGCTGGCCGGACACGACCTCGAAGTCGCGACCGCGCTCGCCGTGCAGCACCTCCACCATCTTGAGCGCTTCCTGCTCCATGGTGACCACCAGCTCGTCCACGCGACCTCGCAGGAAGCGATAGAACAGCAGGCTCGGGATGGCGGTGCACAGCCCGGCCGCGGTGGTGATCAAGGCCTCGGAGATGCCGCCCGCGAGCACCTCGGGGTCCCCCACGCCCTGAGTCGTGATCACCGCGAACACCTTGATCATCCCGATCACCGTGCCCAGCAGTCCCAGCAGCGGGGTGATGGAGGCGATGGTGCCGAGGGTGTTGAGGTAGCGCTCGAGCTCGTGCACGACATGCCGGCCCACCTCCTCGATGCTCTCCTTCATCACCTCGCGATTCTGGGCCCGGTTGACGAGCCCCGCGGCGAGGATGCGTCCCAAGGGAGAGCCGGAGCGCAGCGCGCGAATGCGATCCTCCGTCAGGTGCCCGGCACGCACCCACTGCCAAGTCTGCACCACCAGATTCTGCGGCGCGATGCGCTTTCTCTGAAGCGTCCAGAGGCGCTCCGCGATGATGGCCATGGCGACGATGGAGCAGAGCAGGATCGGCACCATGAGCCAGCCACCAGCCTTGACGAACTCCAGCACGGGTATCACCCTCCGCGCAAATCCGGTTAAACGACTTAATGTAACAAAGCTGCCGATCAGGACAAAGAGTACGTCCTTGCCATCGCCCCACCTGTTTCTCGACCTCTCCGCCCACGGGCTGGGGCACCTGGCTCAAGCGGCGCCCGTGGTCAACGCCCTGCGGCGGCGCCTGCCCGGCCTCCGCATCACCGCCCGCGGCGGTCTGCCGCGGGCCGCGGCGGAGGGCAGGATCGGCGCGGACGTGGCGTGGCTCCACGACGCTTCCAGCGACGTCGGCCTGTGCATGGCCTCCGCCATCGACGTGCTGCCCGCGCAGACCCTCGACGCCTACCGGCATTTTCACCGCGACTGGCGCCGGGGGGTCGCGGCGGACGCGGCGCTGCTTGCTGCGTCCGGGGCGACGCTGCTTCTGAGCGCGGTGCCCTATCGCAGCCTGGCCGCCGCGCGCCACGCCGGCATTCCCGCCGTGGCCCTCTCCTCGCTCAACTGGGCGGCGTTGTTCCGCCACTACTGTGGTCGCGGGCGGGAGGCGGACACCATCTACCAGGAGATCCTGAGCGCGTATCGCGCCGCCGATGCCTTCCTGCGCCTGACGCCGGCGCCTCCCATGCCCGAGCTGAACAACGTCCGCGACGTCGGCCCCATCGCCGCGCTCGGACGCAACCGCCGGGCGGAGATCGAGCGCCGCCTCGATCTCCCCCGCGGGCAGCGGCTGGCGCTGGTTGCGCTGGGCGGCATCGACACGCGCCTGCCGCTGGAGCGCTGGCCGCGGGTTGCGGACCTGGTATGGCTCGCGCCCGCCGCAGGGCCCGTGCAACGCGATGACTTCCGGGTCCTCCCCGAGCACGATGAGCACCTCGGGGATCTCGCGTACGTGGACCTGGTGGCATCCTGCGACGTGGTCGTCACCAAGCCGGGCTACGGGACCTTCGTCGAAGCCGCCTGCCACGGTGTCCCCGTGGTCTACGTGGCCCGCGACGACTGGCCGGAGACGCCCTATCTGAGCGCCTGGCTGCGCGCCCACGTGCCCGCGGTAGCGGTCGAGCGCGAGCGATTCTGGCGGGGGCAGATGGGCGAGGCGCTGGAGGCCGTGCTGGCCGAGGCGCCCGGTACGCCCGCCGAGCCCACCGGCATCGAAGAGGCCGCCGCCTTCCTCCACGCCCTCCTCCGGCGTAGGCCGGGATGAGACCCCGCCCCAGGCGGCTTGGAACTACAGCGACGAGCGTAACTGACATGGGGCCCGGGGTATGTGCCGCGCAGTCGCAAGCCCCGCCGGGCGGGGCCGGGAGCGGGCCCGAGAGCCATGGGATCCGATGTGCGCTCAGCCGACGCTACCCGCACACCAAGCGGGCACGGCGTGGCCCCGCATGGGATCGAGGTCGCCCGACTGTTTCGGGGCTTGCGCCGGAGAGGCGCATACCCCGGGACCCAGCCTCGCGCCACGTTCCTGCGTGTCAGACACCGCTTAGTTAGCGCGAGGGGGCGTGGTGCCAGAAGCGGCGCACGCCGGGGCGGTACGCGCGGGGCGCCCGCACGCCGTCGGGCGCCACCACCAGGGTCAGCGCCCCGTGGCGCGCGGTGTCGTACACGGCCACGCCGTGCTCGCGGTAACGCGCCGCGACCTGCGGGTGGGGAAAACCGAAGCGGTTACGATAGCCCGCGGCGAGCAAGCCGTAGCGCGGGCGCACCGCGCGCAGAAACGACTCACTGGACGAGGTGGCGCTGCCGTGGTGCGGAATCACGACAACGTCGCTGGCCAGCCCGCCGCCGGCGTTGCGAACCAGCGCCGCTTCCGCCGCACGCTCGATATCGCCCGGCAGCAGGATCGACCCCCCGGGGGCCGAAGCGCGCAGCACACACGAGCCATCGTTGCCGCGCGCCGCGGCGGGCGGATGCAGCACCCGGAAGTCCACACCGTCCCAGTGCCAGCGTAGTCCGGCGCGGCAGGGCACCGGAGGTCGGGCGCCCGCGCCGCCCGGCGCCGGGGTATTGGCGACGATCTCACGGACCGTCACCTCCCGCAGCAGCGTGCGCGCGCCGCCCGCGTGGTCGTTGTCTCCGTGGCTCAGCACCAGCCGGTCGACGGCGCGGATGCCGCGGTGGCGCAGGAAAGGCACGAGCACGGCTTCGCCCGCGTCGAAGCGCGCGCTGTAACGCGGGCCGGTGTCGTAGACGAGGACGTGTCCGCGCGTGCGGATCACCGCCGCCAACCCCTGTCCCACGTCGAGCAGCGTGACTCGCATCTCGCCCGGGGCCGGGCGCGCAGGCGCGCTCAGCACGAGCGGCAGCAGCCACACGCCCCCCAGCCAGCGCGCCGGGGCCCCGCGCGGAAGCAGAAGCCAAACGGCGCCGATCACGGCTGCGACCAGCGTCCACGCGGGCGGCGCCGGTGCGCGATACACCAGGTCCAGATCCGACAGCCACTGGAGCAGCGGCCACAGCAGGCCGAGGCCCTCCGCGCCCCAGCCGAGCACCATCCCTCCGGGCCCGGGGGCGGCGAGAGACAGGGCGGCACCGGCCAGGATCACCGGCACCACCACCAGACCGACCCAGGGGACCGCGATGAGGTTGGCCAGAGGCGCTGCCACGGGATGCTCCCCGAAGAAAAGCAGGGTCAACGGCAGCAGCCCGAGGGCCACCACGCACTGCACGCGGCCCCAGCGCCACCACAGGCTGCGCGCTCCCACACGTGCGCTCATCCCGAACAGGATCGCCGCCACCGCGCCGAACGACAGCCAGAATCCCGGTGCCAGCACGGCGAACGGATCCAGGGCGAGCACCAGCAGCAGGGCCCAGGCCAGCGAGACCGTGGGTCGCACCCGGCGCCGCAGGAGCAGCGCCGACATGACGATCGCTACCATGACCAGGGCGCGCTGGGTCGGCACCGAGAAGCCGGCAAGGGCTGCGTAGGCCAGCGCGGCGAGAAGCCCGGCGATGGCGCCGACCCGGGGCGCGGCCACCAGGAGCGTGCTGCGCCCTCCCAGTGCCCACGCCCAGCGCGCGAGCCAGAAGGCGACCCCGGAGATCAGCCCGATATGCAGCCCCGAGATGGCCATCAGGTGCCCCGTGCCGGTGGCCCGAAAGACCGCCCATTGCCGCTCCGAGATGCGGTCCCTGGCCCCGATGGACAGCGCTTTGACCGGCCCCGCCTGCGGGTGCGCACCGAGTGCGGCCTCGATGTGCCCGGCCAGATGGTGCCGCACGCGTTCGACCGCGTAGCCGGATGCAACCCCCATTCGCCGGTGCGCAGCGCGTGCACGCACATAGCCCGTAGCGCGGATTCGCGCCTGGAACAGCCAGCGCTCGTAGTCGAAGCCTCCCGGGTTCATGAATCCGTGGGGGCGCTTGAGGCGCACCGTGAGGCGCCAGCGTTCGCCCGGGCCCAGGGCGGGCGCGTCGTCGTACCAGCTCAAGCGCACGAGCCCCGGCGCGGGCCAGACGCCCTCGGGTCGCAGCACGCGCTGGGGTGTGAAACGGAAACGGGTTCGCACGCCGTCGCTGACCGGAAGAGAGCTGATCGTGCCCTCCATCAGTACGTCTTTTCCCTCAAGTTGCGCCGGCAGATCGCCGTTGAGAATGAGGCCGGCGCGCAGCACGCCCCACAGGAAGCCACCGGCGGCAAGCGCCGCCCATCGCCAGCGCGGCTGCACCGCGGCGAGGGCGAGCGCCAGAGGAAGAAGCTCGAGAACGAAGGGGTCGGGCAGCGCCCGCAGCTGGCACAGCGCGAGCACGCCGCACGCGAAAGCGATCGTCCCTGAGCGCACGCTCCCTCCCTGGAAGCGGAGCTTCGCTGCCCGCGCGCCCCAGGGCAGCCGCGCATCGCCCGGGCTGCATACACCGACTCCATCGGCGACGCCGGCGGCCGGGGGTTACGAGCGCGTGCCCTTGACGCTTATTATGGGCGCAACGTATCCGGGGAGAGAATAATAGCAGCTCCGGCAGCGGTTCGAAGGCAGGCTGGAGCATGGCCGATCAAACGAACGGGATGCAGGGCCAGCCGATGCGAAGGCCGAGCGCGCGCTGATATGCCGAGAACACACCTGCGAAACCTGCTCGCCCGCGTTCGCGACGTGCGCTCGGAGCGCAGCCTGCGCCTCTTCGGTCGCCTGCTGCACAACGCGAACCTGTGGCACCTCAACCGGTACTCGGTCTCGTGGGCGGTATCGGTGGGGCTGTTCGTGGCCTTCGTGCCGGTGCCTTTCCAGATGGTTCTGGCGGCGGCCGCCGCCATCCTTATCGGCTGCAACCTGCCCATCGCCGTGGTGATGGTGTGGTTCAGCAACCCCATCACCATGCCCCCGCTGTTCTTCGCCGCGTACAAGCTGGGCTCATGGCTTCTGGACATGACGCCGCGCCGCGTGCAGTTCGAGATGTCCTTCGAATGGCTGATGACCAGGCTGGACGACATCTGGCAGCCGCTGCTGCTCGGGTGCTTCATCATGGGGTTTGCGGCAGCGCTCGCGGGCCACGCGGCGGTGCGCGTCATCTGGCGCATCCACGTGCGCCAGTCCTGGCACGCACGCCGCCGGCGCCGCGCGCACAGGGCTACAGGCTCAACGGATCGATCTCCAGCAGCGCGCCGTCGAGCAGGCGCAGGACGCGATCCATACGCCGGGCCAGCTCCGCATCGTGCGTCGCCACGACCAGGCTCGTCTGAAACTCCCGGTTGAGCTCCAGCATCAGCTCGCAGACCTGCTCGGCGGTGCGCCGGTCCAGATTGCCGGTGGGCTCGTCCGCCAGCACGCACTGGGGCGTGGCGACCAGCGCCCGCGCGATGGCGGCGCGCTGGCGCTCGCCGCCGGAGAGCTCGCCGGGCTTGTGCGCCAGCCGCTCACCCAGCCCGACCTTGCGCAGCAGCTCACGGGCACGCGCGGCGGCCTCGGCGACACCGGACCTACCGATGACCAGCGGCAGGCTCACGTTCTCCAGGGCGGTGAACTCGGGCAGCAAGTGATGGAACTGATACACGAATCCGAGCTTGCGGTTGCGCAGCGTGCCGCGCTCGGCCTCGCCCAGCGCCGACATCTCGCGCCCGCCCACCCATACCTGCCCGCGCGTGGGCGTATCCAGCCCGCCCAGCAGATGCAGCAGCGTGCTCTTCCCCGAGCCCGAGGCGCCGACGATGGCGACCCGCTCCCCGGGGCGAACCGACAGATCCACCCCGCGCAGGACCTCGACGTGGAGCCCCCCTTCGCGGAAGGTGCGCACCAGGCCCGCGCACGCCACGCTGGCGCCTTCACTCATAGCGCAGCGCCTCCGCCGGCTGCACCCGGGACGCCCGCCAGGCGGGATACACGGTCGCGACCACGCTGAGCACGAAGGCCACCACGCCGATGGCGGTGACGTCCGACCAGCGCATGTCCGACGGCACCTCGCTGATGTAGTAGACGTCCGGGGACAGGAACTTGGTGTCGAAGAGCGCCTCGATCTGAGGCACGAGCGTCTCCACGTGGGTCGCGAGCCCGATGCCGCCGAGGACGCCGAACAGCGTCCCGAGCAGACCGATGACGGTGCCCTGCACGATGAAGATCCCCATGATGCTGCGCGGGCTCGCGCCCAGGGTGCGCAGTATGGCGATGTCGGCCTGCTTGTCCGTCACCACCATGATCAAGGCGGAGACGATGTTGAAGGCCGCCACCGCCACGATGAGCGTGAGGATGATGAACATCACCGTCTTCTCGGTCTTCAGTGCGCGGAAGAAATTGGCGTGATGCTGCGTCCAGTCCCGCACCCAGAGCTGCCCTCCCAGATCGCGCGCCAGCTCCCGGCCGATCCGCGGGGCGTCGAAGACGTCGTCGACCTTGATGCGCAGCCCGCTCACCTCATCACCCATGCGAAACAGCCGCGCCGCATCCTCGAGATGAATCAGCGCCAGCCCCGAGTCGTACTGCGCGTGCCCCGCCTGGAAGGTTCCGACCACCGTGAAGCGTCGCAGCCGCGGCAGGATGCCCGCGGGGGTCACGTTCACCTCGGGCGCCACCATGGTCACCTTCTCGCCCACCCCGGCGCGCAGGGCGCGCGCGATCTCCGCGCCGAGCACGATGCCGTACTCCCCGCTCTTCAGGTCGTCCAATGCGCCTTGCGCCATGTAGCGGCCGAAATCCGACACCTGCTCCTCCGCCTGCGGCAGCACGCCCCGGATGAGCGCGCCGTGCACGTAGCTGCTGCGCGTGAGCATGGCCTCGCCCTGGATGTAGGGGGCGGCGCCTTGCACGTGGGCATGGCGCTCGGCCGCCTGCGCCACGCGGGACCAGTTCTCCAGGGTTCCGGCGTAGCCGCTGATGGTGGCGTGCGATGCGAGCGCGAGAATGCGCTCGCGAAGCTCCCGCTCGAAGCCGTTCATCACCGAGAGCACGGTGATCAGCGCGGTCACGCCGAGGACGATGCCCAGGATCGAGGTGAAGCTGATGAAGGAGATGAAGTGGTTGCGGCGCTTCGCCCGCGTGTAACGAAGGCCGATGTAGACTTCCAGCGGCTTGAACATGGGGGCGGATTATACGTGACCGCGGCCTGAAAATTCGCCGTCCCGTAGCCGTTCAAGCTCGCTCGGATGCAGCGACATCAACCACGAAGGTCGCGAAGGCCACGAAGGGAAGACATTCACTTCATTTGCGCTCTTCGTGTTCTTCGTGCTCTTCGTGGTTCATTCTTTCGGTGTCGGTCTTCGCCGGGGAGCCACCACGCGATCGCGCAGGTACAGGGGCAGCGCCGCCTCGGCCGGCACGCCGCCTCCGCTCGCCACGACATCGGCGCCGAGCACGGCCACATCCAGGGCGTGCGGGTAGCGCTGCGCCTCCTCCCCCACCAGGGGCTGGCCCAGCGTGCGCCGCAGCACCTCGCCATGGCGCTCCCAGCCGGGGCCGGCCGCAAACCAGCCGCTCGTGTCTCCCGGCAGCGGGATCTGCTCCGGGGCGCACACGCATTCACCGTTCGCAGGCACCATCAAGCCGCCCGGCCCGCGCGCGAAGGCTCCCCAGTACACCTCTCCCATGCGCGCGTCGAGCGCAACCAGCACGCGCTCCACGCCGCGCTCGCGCAGGGCGCCCTGGGCGAGGGCGTGCAGCGACGACACCGGGGCGACGGGCAGCCCGGCGCCGAAGGCGAGCCCCTGGGCGACGCCCGCCGCGATGCGCACGCCGGTGAAGGAGCCGGGGCCGCGGCCGAAGGCGATGGCATCCAGCGCCTCCAGCGCATGGCCCGATTGCTCCAGGAGCTGCGCCACCATGGCCAGGATCAGCTCGGCGTGGCGGCGGGGCGCAAGCTCCCAGGCGGTCCACTGCGCCTCCCCCGCGATCAGCGCGCAGGAGCACGCCTCGGTGGCGGTCTCAATGGCGAGCAGCTTCAATGTCGGCGTCCGCGCCGGAGAAGAAGCGCTGCACGTGCACCAGCCGTCGGGTGCGCGGCATGGGCGGCAGGCTGTCGAGGAACACGCGGCCGTAGCTGCGCGTGAACACCCGTGGGTCGCACAGCACCAGCACGCCGCGGTCCCGGGCGTCGCGGATCAGCCGGCCTGCGCCCTGCTTGAGGGCGATCACCGCTTGCGGCAGCTGATAGTCGCGAAACGGATCCAGACCGCGCTCGCGCATGGCCGCGAAACGCGCCTGGAGGATCGGATCGTCGGGTGCGGCGAAAGGCAGCTTGTCGATGATCACGCACGAGAGCGCGTCGCCGCGCACGTCCACCCCCTCCCAGAAGCTGCCGGCGCCGAGGAGCACCGCATGCGGCGTGGATCGGAATCGCCGCAGCAGCTCCGCGCGGGTCGCCCGCCCCTGCACGAGCAGCGGATAGCGCACGCGCTGGGGCAGCATGGCGGCGCAGGCCTCCAGGGCGCGGTGACTGGTAAACAGGATGAAGGCGCGCCCGCGGCTCGCCTCGAGCACGGCGCCCGCCGCCTCGCACACCGCCGCGTCATACTCGGGGCGGTTGGGCTCGGGCATGCCTTCGGGCACGTAGCACAAGGTCTGGCGCGCGAAATCGAACGGGCTGGGCCAGAGTCGCTCGCGGCGCTCCCCGAGCCCGATGCGCGCCGCGAAGTGCTCGAAGCGTCCGTCCACCGCGAGGGTGGCGGAGGTGAAGATCCAGGCGCACTTTTGCGCGTTGAGGCGGGCGGCGAAGAGCTCTCCCACCTCGAGGGGGCTCGCGTGCCAGGTAAACGAGCGCGCGTGGAGCTCGATCCAGCGCACGTGATCCAGCTCCTGCTGCTGCGCCACCCACTCCAGACGCGCGCTCAGATCCCGGCAGCGGCGGTGGCATGCCTGGAGGTCGGGTCCGCGCTCGGCGGCGCCTGCCAGCGCCTCCTCGAGCTCGGCCAGCGTGCCGCGCAAGATCTCGAGCGTCTCGCGGACCCGGCGCTGCTCCGCGACCCGGTCCCAGCTCACGCGCCCGGGGTCGCGGCCGAGGGCGAGACGCATCTCGCGCGCGGCCCGATCGAGGTGTCGCGCCGTCTCGGAGAGGGCGGGCAGGTCTCCGGCTTCACGCCGCTCCGCGCTCACCGCGTCACGCGCCAGCTCGCTGAGCTGGTTGCTGCCGAGCGAACGCCCGAAGAAGCGCGCCGCCAGATCGGGGAGCTGGTGCGCCTCGTCGAGGATGACGGCGTCCGCGCTCGGCAGGAGCTCACCGAAGCCTTCCTCGCGCAGCGCCATGTCCGCGAGGAACAGATGGTGGTTGACCACCACCAGATCCGCGGCGATGGCGCCGCGGCGCGCCCGCAGCACGTGGCATTCGGCATACTCGGGGCACTCCTGACCGAGGCAGTTGTCCACGGTGGAGGTGGCGAAGCGCCACACCGGCGCGCCCTCGGGAATGCCCGCCACCTCGGCGATGTCGCCGGTATGCGTGCGACCCGCCCAGGTCCGAATATGGTTGAGGTCGTGCAGCGTCTCCGACGGGAAGCGGCCGTCGGCGAGGTGCGCCGCCAGGCGATGCCGGCAGAGATAATTGCTCCGGCCCTTGAGCAGCGCGCTTCGCACCGGCGCGCCCAGCGCCTTCTGCACCAGCGGCAGGTCGCGGTGGTAGAGCTGCTCCTGCAAGTTGCGCGTTCCGGTGGAGATGATGACCTTGCGCCCGGAGAGCACGGCCGGGATCAGGTAGGCGAAGGTCTTGCCCGTTCCGGTTCCCGCCTCGAAGACGAGCGTCTCATAGCCGTCGATGGTGCGCGCGATCTCTGCGGCGATGTCCTGTTGCTGGGGGCGGGGGTGAAAGTCCGCGAGCACGCTGCGGAAGGGGCCGTCCGCCGCCAGCGCCTCGGCCGCGGTCAGCATCCGCGCCCCTCACCCGCGCGCCGGGCATCGGCGTATCCCGCGCCGTCGCGCGGTCGCTGGTACCAGGAACAGGGATGGACGGCGGTCAGCGCCGTTGCGCCGTTGCGCATGGGAGAAGTCCAGAGTCGGGTACGCGCGCATCCTTGCCGGAACGACGGCATTGTATCAAACGTGGGGGTCTATTCGCGGCCCGCGGGGCGAGGCTGCCCCACGCCCCTGCTCGGCGGGATTGCGTCGGCGGGATTGCGTCCCGCCCTACGCTCCATCCCGCCCTACGCGATCAGGCGGTGCGTGGGGGGCAAAAGGTGAAGCCGGGACGGCTGGCGGGCCAGAAGAAACAGGGCGAGGTGCACGAAGTCGACGATCTCCCTGCAGGTGCATCCGATCCCGCGAGGCGCGGGCTCCCCGCTCGCGGGCTGCTCGAGCAGCGCCGAGCGCGTGAAGTGACGAACCCAGAACGGCACGCGCCCGTGAAAGAGGTAACTCACGAAATGACGCTCCAGCGACACGACGGCGGCACGCTCCTGAAACCACGCGTGATAGGCCGCACAGAAGACCTCGAACTCGCTGATGCCCAGCCGCTCGGCGGTGCGAAGAACGGCCTTCATATCCTCGGATCTGCGCAACGGGGTACGACCTCCACCAGGCACGGGAGAGAGGGCACCGGTGCGGCGCCCGGCGGGAGGCCGGGCCCCGGGACCCCCAAGAGCTATCGGTGATTCGGCCGATCCCTTTAGCCCCCCGGTGTGCGCAGCGCGGGCGAAAACCAAAGGCGGCAGACGGGTCCCGGCGGTATGCGCCGCGCAGCG
>CAZPFD010000038.1:19488-21131 GCA_964585725.1 uncultured Ectothiorhodospiraceae bacterium
GCGCAGCGCAATCCCGCCGCGAGTGCTCTCGGAGCCGGCCGAGGCGGCGGGATTTATAGCCCGTTGCGCAGACGCCGGCGAAGGTGTCGCAGGGCGGCGGGGGGTGCCACCATGTCCGGGAGCAGCACCACGGGACGCCGCCGCCCTTCGGGAGCCAAGCGGAAGTTGAGGATTACGAGCCTCGGGTGCGCGCAGCTGCCCGGGCCCAGCGTCGCGTGCAGCACCCGCCCCCCGCGCGTCGCGAGGCGCCACTCTCCTCGCGCCGGGCAGGTCAGGGCGAGCACCGCATCCGGGCTCGATAGTCGGGCGTCACGCCGCAGTGTCCGCCACGCGCTCGCGCACACCAGCGCGGCCAGCGCCCCGCCGGCGATCAGGGGCAGCTCGACGATGAGCAGACACAGCAGCGCCCCCGCGTGCACGAGCGTCAGAGCCGCGGCGAGGTGCACGGACGCGTGCAGGTGCAGGGTGAGCGCTCGGCTATCGGCGGTATCGCTCAAGACTCGGCCTCCCTGCCGGCGCGGCCATCATAGACCGGCCGCTTCGCAGGCACCAGCCGAGCCGGATCTGGTAGAATGCTCGACAGTCAATGCGGGCCGGAGCCGCGCAGGACGATGGGCGAAAGAGAACATCGTGACGAGCGAGAGCCCGAACGGCAGCCGCCGCCGCGAAAACAACAACGCCGTCCGGCCCCGCCCGCCAAAGAGATCGGCGGCCCTCCGGGGCCAGAGCCGACACGCTACGGCGACTGGGAACGCGGCGGTCGCTGTATCGATTTCTGAAGCGCGGCCGTCTCCACGAGCTCCAACGTCGACTCCAGCGCCTCGCAGCTCCGGCGCAGGGATCGGCCTTGCGGGCGCCATGGCGAACACAGTACCTTAGCCCGCGTGGGACGCGGGGCCGACGGTGTTTCCGAAGCGTGACGCGCAAGGAGGGATGCGTGCATAGATCCAGCCGCCCGCTGTCGCCCCATCTCCAGGTCTACCGGCCCCAGATCACGAGCGTTCTCTCCATCCTCCATCGCGGCACGGGCGTGATGCTGGTCCTGGGCACGCTGCTGCTCGTCTACTGGCTGTGGGCGCTCGCCGGGGGACCCGGCGCTTACGCCGACGCGCAAGCGCTTCTAGCCTCGTGGATCGGACGGGTCATATTGCTCGCCTGGACGCTCGCCCTCTTCTACCACCTGTGCAACGGCATCCGTCACCTGTTCTGGGACATCGGGCTCGGCTTCGAGCTCAAGACCGCGTACGCCTCCGGCTGGGCGGTGGTCATCGCGTCGGTCGCTTTGACGCTGCTCGCCTGGATCGCAGGCTATCTCATGCGGAGCGGGGGTCCGTGAAGACGCTGCGTACACCGCTCGGCCAGGTGCGCGGTCTCGGGGCGGCGAAGGAAGGCGTGCACCATTGGAGGATGCAGCGGATCACCGCCCTCGCCCTCGTCCCGCTGTTTCTGTGGTTCGTAGCATCGCTGGTGACGGCGGCGACCGCCGACTACGAGACGGCCGTCGCATGGGTCCGATCACCCGTCGTGACCGTGCTTCTCCTCGCCTTGATCGCGGCCGTTTTCTACCACGCGCAGCTCGGCATGCAGGTGATCATCGAGGATTACGTGCACGCCGAATGGCTGAAGGTCGCATCCATCGTGGT
>CAZPFD010000038.1:21141-21397 GCA_964585725.1 uncultured Ectothiorhodospiraceae bacterium
CCAGGGAAGCAAGCACCATGCCGGCTGCGTACGCCACCGTCGATCACACCTACGACGTCGTCATCGTGGGCGCCGGCGGCGCCGGCCTGCGCGCCGCCCTCGGCATGGCGGCCGAGGGCCTGACCACGGCCTGCATCACCAAGGTCTTTCCCACCCGCAGCCACACGGTCGCCGCCCAGGGCGGCATGAGCGCGGCGCTCGGCAACATGGGCCAGGACGACTGGCGCTGGCACATGTACGACACCGTCAAGGGCTC
>CAZPFD010000039.1:0-20985 GCA_964585725.1 uncultured Ectothiorhodospiraceae bacterium
ATTCCCTCGAGCGGAAGCACCCCGATGCGGCAACCCAGTGGGGCTGGCAGTTCGTCTTCGCCGGGAGTCGGCCGGACCGGGATCCGCGTTTCGGCGTGGTGAGCAGGCATCACGTGCACGAGTCCGACCATGGGGCTCAAGCACGCTGACCGGTGCAGGCGCGAGCGGGCTCCCTAGATCACCTTGCCGGGATTCAGAATGCCGCCTGGATCGAGAGCTTGCTTCACGGTGCGCATGAGATCCACTTCGCCGGGGGGTTTGTAGCGCGCGAGATCGGCGCGCTTGAGCTGCCCTACCCCGTGCTCGGCGCTGAAGCTGCCCTCCATGTCCACGGCGATGTCCATGACCGTGCGGTTGATGCTCGGCATGTGCGCCATGAACGCTTCGCGGCTCATGTCCTTGGGTTGATTCAGGTTGAAGTGGATGTTGCCGTCGCCCAGATGGCCGAAGGCGACGACGAGGGCGCTCGGAAGCTCGCGCAGTACCGCCTCGCGCGCCCGCTCCAGGAACTCCGGCACCCGCGCGATGGGCACCGAGACATCGTGCTTGATGCCGGCACCATCCGCGCGCTGGGCCTCGGGGATCGTCTCGCGCAGGCGCCAGAGCTGCCGCCCCTGCGCTTCGCTGGCGGCGATGGTGGCGTCCAGCACGTCGCCCTTCTCATAGCCGCGTTCGAGCGCGCCCTCGAGCAGGCTGCCGAGATCGTCGTGGGTGCGCGAGGAGGTGAGCTCGACCAGCACATGGTGCGCGTAGCGATCGGCCAGCGGATCGCGGGTGCCGGGTATGTGGCGCAGCACGAGGTCGAGGCAGTTGCGGTCCACGTACTCGAACGTGCTGATGCTGTCGCCGCTCGCGGCGCGGCAGTCGGCGAGCAGACGGACGGCGGCCTCGGGCCCGGTGACGGCCGCGAAGGCCGTGCACACGTGGCGCGGTCTCGGGAAGAGCTTGAGCACGGCGGCGGTGATGATGCCGAGGGTGCCTTCCGAGCCCAGGAAGAGCTGCTTCAGATCGTAGCCCGTGTTGTCCTTGCGCAGGCGCCTGAGAGCGTTCCAGATGCGGCCGTCGGCCAGCACGACCTCGAGCCCGAGCACCAGGTCGCGCGCATTGCCGTAGCGCAGCACCGCGGTGCCCCCGGCGTTGGTGGCGAGATTGCCCCCGATCTGGCAGCTCCCCTCGGCACCGAGGCTGAGCGGGAACAGGAGGTCGGCCTCGGCCGCCGCCGCCTGCACGTCCGCGAGCACGCAGCCGGCCTCGGCGGTGACGGTGAGGCCGAGCGCATCGAGCGCGCGAACGCGGTTGAGGCGCGACAGGGAGAGGAGGATCTGGCCGTCCGGCACCGCGCCGCCCACCAACCCCGTGTTGCCGCCCTGGGGCACGATCCCGACCCCGGCTTCACTGCAAGCGCGCACCACCTCGGCCACCTGGGCGGTGCTGGCCGGGCGCACCACGAGCGGCGTAGTGCCCCGGTACCATCCGCGCTGGTCGAGGAGATAGGGGTCGAGCTCCGCCGCCTCGGACACCCAGCCGCCGGGCCCGACGATGGCCTGGAGCCTTTTGATCAGCTCGGGGGCGGGAGAGGTCGCAGCCATGGGCGAAGTTTACCTGCAACCCCTGCGCAGTGACGCTGCGGGGAAACGGCGCGCGCTGCGCAACGACGGACAGAGCATCCCGCGTCGGACCGAAGATGCGGTTCGCGCGGTGGGACGAAAACGGTGTCCGGCGAGCCGTGGGGCCGGCGTATCATATCCGTCTATGAAATGGCTGCGCCGAAGCGGTCTGTTCGTGCTGGTCCTGCTGGCGGGGCCGCTGCTCGCGGTCTCCTGCGAGGACATTCGGCTGCACGGGGACTGGCGCACCGCCAACCGGGAGAGCGCGGGGCTGGTGGCGTCGCCCGAGGAGACGCCCGAGGCGGTGGTGCTCGTTTTCGCCGCGCGCGCGTTCAAGTGGCGGGGCGTGTTCGGCGTACACACCTGGATCGCGACCAAGCCGGCGGGCGCGGATCGCTACACCGTGCATCAGGTGCTGGGCTGGCGGCACTGGCGGGGCCTGCCCGCCGTGACCTCGCGCACGGACGTCCCGGACCGCCTGTGGTTCAACAGCGAGCCCCGCATCATCGCCGAGCTGCGCGGCCCCGCCGCGGCGCGGGCCATCCCGAAGATCGAGGACGCCGTCGGGCGCTATCCGCACGCCCGCGAGTACCGCATGTGGCCCGGACCCAACAGCAACACCTTCACCGCCTACGTGGGGCGGCAAGTGCCGGAGCTGCGCCTGGAGCTGCCGCCCACCGCCGTGGGCAAGGACTATCTGGTGGATGGCGCGCTGGTGGCGCCGGCGCCCAGCGGCACCGGGTATCAGCTCTCGCTCTTCGGGGTGCTGGGGGTGCTGGGCGCGGCGGAGGAAGGCATCGAGGTCAACCTGCTGGGGCTGACCTTCGGGGTGGACGTGCTGCGGCCCGCGCTCAAGCTGCCGGGCATCGGGCGGATCGGCGTCTAGGCGCATTCAAAAGCGCTGCGCGTGGTCGCGCGCGAACTGCTCGAACGATATGGGGTCGCGGCCGATCAGATCGCGCACCCCGGACGTCACCCGGGCTGCGCCGCCCGCGCGGCTGAGGGCGTAGAGCTCCAGAACGACCTCCACCACCCAGGGCGAGAGCCCGCTCTCGCGCAGGGCGGCGCGCGCCTCGGCCTCGGTCTGATCCACGTACCGCACGGGGCGGCCCAGTGCGCGCGAGAGGACGGCCGCCACCTGCTCGTTGGTGAGCGCCTCGCGCCCGGTGAGATCGCAGGCCCTTCCCGCATGACCGGCGTCGGTCAGGGCGGCAACCGCCGCGGCTGCCACGTCGCGCGCATCCACCAGGCTCACCGCCCCAGCCCCCTGGGGCGCGTGAAACACGCCCGCCGCGCGCAGGCTGGCCCCGAAGTACGTCAGATAGTTCTGCATGAACGCGTTGGGGCGCAGGAAGGTGTAATCGATGCCGCTTTGCTCGATGAGCGCCTCCACCGCCCGATGCACGCGGCCCAGGGTAATCGGCGGGTCGAAGTCGGCGCCCATGGCCGAGAGGCGCACGATGTGCTTCACGCCCTGGGCTGCGGCGCGCTCGATGAGCGCGGCTGCCTGCTCGACCATGCGCTCGTGGAGAGGCGTGAGCAGGAACACCCGACGCACGCCGTCGAGGGTGCGGTCGAAGCCCGAGGGACGGTCGAGATCGAGCTCCGCGAAGTCGACCGTGGGCGCCGTCAGCAGCTCCGCGGATCGACGGCGGGCGGCCGCGCGCACGCGGACCCCGACGTCCGCGAGCCGGCGCACGACCTCGCGTCCGACGGTGCCCGTGGCGCCGGTGACGAGAACGGTGTCCATGGTATCCATCGCCTCTGCGGCGGGATTTCATCCCGCCCCACGCGGTGGGGGGAGATGCCGCTTGAGGCGTGCGTAGCCCGATGCGCTCAGCAGCACCGCGTTCACCGTGGATGCATAGATGCGGCCGCGGCGCTTGAGCTCGGCGATGCGCGCAGCGTGGGTCGCGGCGTCCAGATAGTGGAAATCGGAGCCTTCCTCCAGCTCCGCGCGCACGCGCTTGAAGGCCCGAAACGCGGTGCCCTTGGTGCATCCGTGACGCGCGTCGATCTCCTTGAACGACCAGGTGCCTTCGTCTCGCATGAGCGGCGCAGTCAGAATCCGTAGTACATCGGCAGCAGCACCGAGAACGCGATCCACACGATGATCAGCAACGGGATCCCCACGCGCAGGAAGTCCGAGAAGCGGTAGCCGCCGGTGCTGAAGATGAGCAGATTGGTCTGGTAGCCGACCGGAGTGGCGTAGCTCATGTTGGCGCCGAACAGCACCGCGAGGATGAACGGCTCGGGGGCGACGTTGAGCTGCTGGGCGATGCTGACCGCGATGGGCGTTCCCACGACCGCCGCCGCGTTGTTCGAGACGATGTTGGTGAGCACCGCGAGCAGCAGCATGAGCCCGCTCATGACGACGACCGGCGGGAAGCCCTCGGCGGCGGCCACGAAGAGCTGTGCGATGTAGTCCGCGCCGCCGGTTCGGGTGAGCGCCACCCCGAGCGCGAGACTGGTCACGATCACCAGGATCACCGAGGTGCTGAGCGCGTTCGCCGCCCCGCGCCAGGTGAGGCATCCGGTGAGCAGCATCAGCGTCACGCCGCACAGGGCCGCCACCGAGATGGGCATGAGGCCTATCGCGGCGCTCACCACTACCAGGAACATGATCCCCAGCGCGATCGGCGCGTCGCGCGTGTGCGGGAGATCCACGGTCGCATCGAGCACCAGCACGCGGCCGCTGTTCTTGAGGCTGGCGATGTTGTCGCGCGGGCCCTGAATCAGGAGCACGTCGCCGTGGCCTAGCACGATGTCGTTGAGATCGCGCTCGGTGGTCGTTGCCTGGGGCTGGGCGCGGTGTATCGCCAGAATCATCACGTTGTAGCGCTCGGCGAACTGCGCCTGGCGCAGCGTCAGGTTGTAGAGCGGCGATCCTTCGGTCACCACGATCTCGGCGAGCTGCTGTCCCTTGGCCGAGAGCGGGTGCTCCTCGTCGATGGGGTGCTCGATGTCGAACACGTTGTGCAGCGTCGCGCCGAGCAGCCGCTCGTATTCCTTGAGGTTCTCGGGCGTGTCGCTCACGTAGAGGCGATCGCCCGCGCGCAGCTTGAGGGTGGGAAGCCGCACCAGGAACAGATCCTCGCCGCGCTGTATGCGCGCGACCTTCATCTTCTTGTCGGTCTTGTTCAGCACCTCGGACAGCGGGCGGCCGTTGGCGTAGCTGTTCTCACCGATGTAGAGCAGCGCATCGAACACTCGGGGCGAAATGTCGGACAGGGGCATAGGACGCGGCGGCAGCAGGCGCGGCGCGATGAGCCACAGATACAGGATCCCGACACCCGCCGCGAACACGGCCGGCAGCGTGAAGTCGAACATCTCGAAGCGCCGTTGCCCCAGATCGGCGGCGACCCCCACCACCAGCAGGTTGGTGGACGTGCCGATGGTGGTCCCCATGCCGCCCAGGATGGTCGCGAACCCCATGGGCATCAGCAGCCCGGTCGCCGGGCGCTGGCTGCGCAACGAGACGCTGACCAGGATCGGAAGCAGCATCACCACGATGGGTGTGTTGTTCAGAAACGCGCTCAAAAGCGCGCAGGTCACGAGCACTGTCAGCAGGGAGAGCGTCGGGTGCGAGCTCCAGCGCCGCGCCATGAGCGTGGCGAGCGGCTCGAGCGCGCCGGTGGTCTCCAGGCCTTTGGCCACGATCATCAGCGCGCAGATGGCGACCAGGGCCTCGTGGCCGAAGCCCTGGAAGAAGGCGGTGGGGTGCAGCGATCCGTAGGGAAAGAGCTCGAAGCCGACGGTCAGAACCACGAGCACCAGCAGGCACGAGGTCTCGAGGGGCAGACGCTCGCGGGTGAACAGGAACAGCGCCACCCCGGTGGTGACGAGCGCGAAGATGGCGTGGGGATCGGGCGGCGCCGGCAAGGGACTTTATCCGCTCTTCGACGAGGCTGCGCCGGAACCCCGCGCGCAGGCGTTCTTCTGAAGCGAGGCGGCGTGCATGGGGGTCATGGCGTACCGGGGATGGCGTGCGGACGGCAGGGGTCACCGATGCCGGCGGCCGGGGTCGCTCGATGCGCTCACCAGCGCGCGGCCGCTTCGTCGTCGCTCGCGCGAGCCTCGACCCAGCGCGACCCGCCCTCGGTATCTTCCTTCTTCCAGAACGGAGCCCGGGTCTTCAGAAAATCCATGATGAACTCGCAGGCCGCGAAAGCATCCTTGCGGTGCGCGCTGGCGACGGCCACGAGCACGATCTGATCGGTCGGCCGCAGGGTGCCCACGCGATGCACCACCGCGGCGTCGAGGACATCCCAGCGCTCGCGCGCCTGGTCCACGATGGCGCCGATGGCGCGCTCGGTCATGCCGGGATAGTGCTCGAGGGTGAGGGTGCGCACGCCCTCGCGGTCGTTGACGTCGCGCACCAGCCCCACGAAGCAGGCCACGGCCCCCACCCTGGGATTGAGCCGCCGCAGCGCCGCCATCTCCGCGCTCACGTCGAAGTCTTCCGCCTGGACTCGAATCATGGGTCCGCCACCCCGACTACCAGAGGATGTCCGCGAAAGAGTAGTACATGACCGTGTCCCCCGACCCCACCGCCCTCCCCTCCGGGATCTCCACCAGCCCCTGGGCCCAGACCGCGGAGGAGAGCACGTCCGAGCCCTGTTTGGGGAAGAGGGTCGCAACGCCCCCGCCGTCCGCCGAGCGCTCCAGCCGCGCGCGCACGTACTCGCGCCGGTCCCGGGGGCGCGGCCACTCGAACCCCGCCCTCACCGGCACGGGCCGCGGCAGAACGTCGGTCGCGCCCGCGCGCCGCAGGATGAAAGGGCGCACGAAGAGGCAGAACGTGACCAGGGTGGATACCGGGTTGCCGGGCAGCCCGAGGAAGTCCGCATCCCCCACCCGCCCGTAAGCCAGGGGCTTGCCCGGCTTCACCGCGACCTGCCACAGCTCCAGCCGGCCAACGCTGACCACCGCATCCTTCAGATGATCCTCCTCGCCCACCGAGACCCCGCCGCTGGTCACGATGAGATCGGCCGCCTCCGCCGCGCGCCGCAGCGCGCCCCGGGTCGCCTCCAGGGTATCCTCGACCACCCCCAGATCCAGGGTCTCGCACGGCAGCGCGGCGAGCAGCCCGCGCAGCGTGTAGCGGTTGGAGTTGTAGATGCAGCCCGGGGCGAGGGGCTCGCCCGGCGCCATCAGCTCGTCCCCGCTCGAGAACACGGCCACGCGCAGGCGCCGTGTCACGGGCAGGCGCGCGAGACCCACCGACGCGGCGAGACCCATCTCCTGGGGCCGCAGGCGGGTGCCCGCGGCGAGCACCTCCGCGCCTGCGGCGATGTCGTTGCCGCGCGGGCGCACGTGCTGACCGGGCGCCACCGGCCCCGGGACCCACACGCCGTCGCCGTCGACCTCGCAGTGCTCCTGCATGACCACGGCATCGGCGCCTTCGGGAAGCGCGGCGCCGGTGAAGATGCGCGCCGCCTCGCCGGCGCCGAGCGGCGCGCCCTGCTCCCCGGCGGCGATGCGCTGCGTCACCCGCAGGCGGGCGGGCCCGCGGGCCCCGAGCTCGGCCGCACGCACGGCGTAGCCGTCCATGGCGCTGTTGTCGTAGCCGGGCACATCGACCGCCGCGCTCTGCGCCCGCGCCAGCACGCGTCCCAGGGCGGAGCCGGTCTCGAGGGTCTCGACCTCGGTCAGCGGCCGCGCGCGCTCGAGCAGGAACGCCTGCGCCGCCTCCACGCTGATGAGCCCCGGCGGGTAACAGAAATCCGGCTGAATGCGCGCCGCTCCGTCCATGCTTCCCGTCGCTGCTGTGCAGCATTCGTCCGACCAGCAATGTTAACACGCGCCCCGGGGGCGCGGACGCGGCGATTCGGGCCGGGGTAACCGGGTATTCCGCAGCCCCTGATGGCGGGATTTCATCCCGCCCGTCCCACACCGGGCACCAAGATCTTCTCGTCAGGCGACGACGTTGTCGGGCCGCCCGGCGAGGAAGGCCTCGATCAGGCGCACCACCTCGTCGATGACGCGCTGGCGTGCGGCGTGGCTGCCCCACGCCGAGTGCGGGGTGACGATGAGGTTGGGAATGTCTCCGGCCAGCAGCGGGTTGCCCTCCCGCGGCGGCTCGGTGCTGAGCACATCCACCCCGGCGCCGCCGATGCGCCCTTCGCGCAGCGCCGCAGCCAGCGCCGGCTCGTCCACGATGCCGCCGCGCGCGGTGTTGATGAGGATGGCATGCGGCTGCATGCGGGCGAGGGCCTCGCGGTCGATGAGCCCGCGGGTGTGCTCGGTGAGCGGGCAATGCAGCGAGAGGACGTCGACCTGGGGCAGCAGGTCCTCGAGGGGCACCCGTCCGGGCTGCGGCGCACCGCCGGGCCGCTGAGCGATCACGATGCGCATACCGAAAGCCTCCCCGAGCCGGGCCACGGCGCGCCCGAGCTCACCGTAGCCCACGACGCCGAGAGTGCGCCCGGCGAGCTCGGTGATGGGGTAATCGAGAAAGCAGAACTGGCGACTGCGCTGCCAGCGCCCGGCGCGCACGGCCGCGTCATAGTCGAGCAAGCGCGTGGCCAGCGCCAGGATGAGCGCGAAGGCGTGCTGGGAGACCGAGGCCGTGCTGTAGCCGCGCACGTTGCACACGGTGATGCCGGCGGCGCGCGCGGCCGCGAGGTCCACATTGTTGGTCCCCGTGGCCGCGATGCACACCAGGCGCAGAGCGGGCGCGGCGCGCAAGCATGCCGCGTCGAGGACTACCTTGTTGACGACGACGACGCCGGCGCCCTGGATGCGCTCGCGCACCTCGCGCGGCTCCGTCGCCTCGTAGATACGCCACTCGGGCAGCGCCGATTGGAAGGCGTCCAGATCCAGATCGGCCGCCGCCATGGTCTCGAAGTCGAGGAAAACGCCCAGCACCTCGATCGCCTCGCGTGGTCCGGATCCCTGAGCACGCCGGTGCGCGGCCGCGCAACTGGCGGCGGCGGCGGCGCCCGCCACGTTATACTCCGGGCGAGCATCGCTTGCCGGCAACATGCCCGCTGAACGAACGATGGTTGCATATCTCGGCGACCCAGACTACAGCCACGCCCGCCGGGGCTCCGTCGGCGTGATGGTGACCAACCTGGGCACGCCCGATGCGCCCACCACCGGGGCCCTGCGGCGCTATCTGGGCGAGTTCCTGAGCGATCCGCGCGTGGTGGAGGCACCGCGTCTCGTGTGGTGGCTCGTGCTGCACGGCGTGATTCTGCGCATCCGCCCGCGCCGCTCGGCGCAAGCCTACCGGCGCATCTGGAGCGAGCAGGGATCGCCGCTGCGGCGCATCGCCGAGCGCCAGGCCGCGGCGCTGCACGAACGCCTGCAGTCGTGCTACGGCGATCCGGTGCACGTGGTGCTCGGCATGCGCTACGGCGAGCCTTCCCTGGCGCGAGCGCTTGAAGCGCTGCGCGAGGCCAACGTCGAGCGCCTGCTGGTGCTTCCGCTCTACCCGCAGTACTCCGCGAGCACCACCGCCTCCACCTTCGACGCCGTGAGCGACGTGCTGCGGCGGTGGCGCCGGCTGCCGGAGCTGCGCTTCGTCAGCCACTACCACGACGACCCGCGCTACGTCGCAGCGGTGGCCGCCTCCATCCGCGAGGCGTGGCAGACCCGCGGCGAATCCGAACGCCTGCTCTTATCCTTCCACGGCATTCCGGAGCGCTACTTTCGCGCGGGCGATCCGTACTTCTGCCACTGCCAGAAGACAGCGCGCCTGGTGGCGGAGCGCCTGGATCTGCCCGAGGGCCGGTGGGCCGTGTCCTTTCAATCGCGCTTCGGGCGCGAGCCGTGGCTCAAGCCCTACACCGATCACCTGCTGCGGGAGTGGGGAGAGCAGGGCGTGCGCAGCGTGGCCGTCGTGTGCCCCGGATTCTCCGCCGACTGCCTGGAGACCCTCGAGGAGATCGCCATGCTGAACCGCGACATCTTTCTCGCCGCCGGCGGCGAGTCGTTCGACTACATCCCCGCGCTGAACGACCGCGCCGATCATGTGCAGGCGCTCGCCGATCTCGTCCTCGAGCGCACCCAGGACTGGCGCGCGGGGCAGAGCCGGGAATCCCTCGAAGCCCGCGCGCGGCGCGCCCGCGCGCTCGGGGCGGCGGGATAAAAGGCGGCGCACCCCGCTCGTTCCGGGAAGCCCTTGCGTGGGCGCCCGAGGGTCACCCCCGGGCCCGCACAGGGCGCGCTTCCATTGCTTCCCGGAAACGTGCCAACCGCGGGGCGCCGCCGCACGTCCCCTTATTCGGGCGCAGGCGACTTGCTATGCTGTCATTCGGCCCGCCCAGAATGAATAACAACGGTAAAGGCATTCGATGGTGGCGCACCGCACTGCCTGCCTCGGCGCCCTGCTGGCCGCCCTCGCAGCGCTCCCGCTCCCGCCGAGCGCGCGGGCCGAACCGCAAGACGAATGGGCGCTGTGTGCACCGGGGCCATGGATCCCCCAGCGACCGCCCTTCGAGGCCGGCGACGACGATCCGGAGACCATCGACGCCACCGCCGACGAGGCCGAGCTCGTGCGCGGCGAGCGCTCGGTGATGCGCGGCGACGTCCTGGCGCAGCGGCGCGGGATGCTCGTGCGCTCCGACGTCCTGACCTACGACGAGGCGCAGAGTCTGCTCGAGGCCGAGGGCGACGTGCGCCTGTGGGAGGACGGGCTCTATCTCTCCGGGGATGCGGCGCAGGTCCAGCTCGACACCGACGAGACCACGCTCGAGGCCGCGGACTTTCTGCTCGAGGAGCGGCACGCGCGCGGCGACGCTCAGCGCATCGTCATCACCGACTCCGAGCTGCTGCGCGCCAAGCGCGCGAGCTACACCACCTGCGACCCGGAGGCGGAGGCCTGGAAGCTGACCGCCACCTCGGTCAAGCTCGACAACGTCAACAAGGTGGGAACGGCCTGGAACGCGCTGGTGCGATTCAAGAGCATCCCCATCTTCTACAGCCCCTACCTGCGGTTCCCCCTGAGCGACGAACGCAAGACCGGCTTTCTCACCCCGCAAGTCGGCGTCACCGACGAGACCGGTTTCGAGGGCGCCGTCCCTTTCTACTGGAACATCGCCCCCAACCTGGACGCCACCTTCACGCCGCGGGGCATGACGCGCCGCGGCGCGCTGCTCGGGGCGCAGTTTCGCTACCTCACGCGCACCAGCGACGGCGTGCTCGAAGGCGAGTACATGCCCGAGGACCTCGAGCGCCGCGAGTGGCGCGGCGCGCTGAACCTCCGGCACACGACCCGCTTCACGCACCGGCTGCGCGGCGACGTCAAGTACGAAGCGGTGAGCGATGACGAGTACCTCGAAGAGCTGGGCACCGATCTGTCCATCGCCAGCACGTCTTTCCTGGAGCAGCGGGCGAATGTGAACTACTCGGGCCGGGGCTGGTGGGCGCGGGTCAGAGCCAACCGCTTCCAGACCATCGACAAGACCGTGGCCGACGAGGACGAGCCCTACGCGCGCCTGCCCCAGCTGCTGCTGAGCACCTCGCTCCCCGAGCGCAACCGCCGGCTGAACCTGGGGCTCTACGGCGAGCTGGTCAACTTCGAACGCGACACCGGCCCCGCAGGGGTGCGCGCCGACCTGCGACCGACGCTGAGCATGCCGTGGCGAACCCCGGGCACGTTCTTCGTGCCGGGCGCGAGCCTGCGCTATACGAGCTACTCGCTGCGCGACGACGCCGACTTCGAGGACGACCAGCCCGATCGCCTGATCCCCACGGCATCCGTCGACGGCGGGCTGTTCTTCGAACGCGGGCTCTCGCTCGGCGGGCGCGGCTTCGTGCACACGCTGGAGCCGCGGCTGTACTACCTCTACACGCCGTTCGAGAATCAGACGGACCTGCCGGTGTTCGACACCGGACAGTTCACGTTCAGCTTCTCGCAGCTCTTTCGCGAGGACCGCTTCAGCGGCGCCGATCGGGTGGGCGATGCCAACCAGCTCACCGTGGCGCTCACCTCGCGCCTGCTGACCGCGGGCGGCGGGCAGGAGCTGGCGCGCCTGTCCCTGGGGCAGATCCGATTCTTTCGCGATCGCAAGGTGAACCTGCCCGACGATCCCGCGCAGACCGAGAGCGGGTCTCCCCTGGTGGCGGAGCTCTCCACGCGCCTCGCCGACTGGCGGCTGCTGGGTGCACTGCAGTGGGATCCGGCCGACACGCGCACCGACCGCGGCACCGCGAGCGTACGCTACCAGCCCGGCCCCGGGCGCGTGCTCAATCTCTCCTACCGCTTCATCCACGATACGCTGGAGCAGACGGACGTCTCGTTGCGCTGGCCCTTGGGTGATCGCTGGGGCTTGCTCGGTCGCTGGAACTACGCGCTGCCGGAGAAACGCACCATGGAGGCGGTGGCCGGCCTCGAGTACGAGAGCTGCTGCTGGGCGTTGCGCGCGGTCGCGCGGCGCTTCGTCAACGACATCGACGCCGGCGCCAACAACGCGTTCTTTCTCCAGCTCGAGCTCAAGGGGCTGGCCGGCCTCGACCCGGGCGCCGAGGCCCTCGCCGAGCGCAGCGTGCCCGGCTACGAGCCGCGGTTCTGAGCGTGCCGGACAAGAGGGGACGGATCTATTTTCCCTCGAATCGTGTCAACCCGCCTATGCCGGGGCGAAAAGTGAATCTGTTCCCCTTCGTCGCGGACGCTACAAGCCCGCGGACGGCTCTCTTATAATGCGCTCTACGAAGGGAGCGCCGCGACCTCATGCGTTTGCCATCGACAGTGCTCGTCCTGCTGCTCGGCCTCGGCCTCGCGGCGCACGCCGCCGTCGTGCCGCTCGATCGCATCATCGCCGTGGTCAACGACGACGTCATCGTCATGAGCGAGCTGGAGAATCGCGTGCGCACCATCCGCGCCCAGCTGCGCCAGTCCGGGACCGCGCCGCCGCCCGAGTCGGTCCTGGAGCGGCAGGTGCTCGAGCGGCTGATCCTCGATCGCCTCCAGCTCCAGATGGCGGAGAACGTCGGCATTCGCATCGACGATGCCACGCTCAACCGGGCGGTGGCGCAGCTCGCGCAGCAGAACGGGCTGAGCGTGCGCCAGTTCCGCGACATTCTGGAGCGCGACGGCTACGACTTCGCCCGCTTCCGCGAGGACGTGCGCAACGAGATCATCATCTCGCGCCTCCAGCAACGCCAGATCAACAACCGCATCAGCGTGACCGAGCGCGAGATCGAGAACTACCTGGCGACGCGCGCCCAGCAATCCGATCCGGACACCGAATATCGCCTTGCGCACATTCTCATCGGCGTCCCCGAGGCGGCCTCGCCCGAGGCCATCGCCTCGGCCCGGGCCAAGGCCGAGGATGTGCTCGCCTCGGTGCGCACCGGCGCCGATTTCGCGCAGACCGCGGTGGCGGTCTCCGACGGCCAGCAGGCGCTGCAAGGGGGCGACCTGGGCTGGCGCAAGCAGCAGCAGCTGCCCACGATCTTCGCCGAGCTCGTGCGCGACATGCAGCCCGGCGACGTGGCCGGTCCCATCCGCAGCGCCAGCGGCTTTCACCTGGTGAAGCTGGTGGAGACGCGCGGGCAGGAGAAGCACGTCATCACGCAGACCCACGCGCGCCACATTCTGATCCGCCCCGATGAGCTCACCTCCGAGGCGGAGGCTCGGCGCCAGCTCGAGCAACTCCGCACCCGCATCGAGAACGGCGAGCCCTTCGCGGAGCTGGCGCGCGCGCACTCCGACGATCGCGGCTCGGCCGTCAGCGGCGGCGAGCTGGGCTGGCTGAGCCCGGGCGACACCGTGCCCGACTTCGAGAGCGTGATGAACGGACTCGCCGCCGGGGAAGTGAGCGAGCCGTTCCGATCCCAGTTCGGCTGGCACATCGTGCAGGTGGTCGAGCGCCGCCGCTACGACGGCACCGAGGAGGTGCGCCGGGCGCAGGCGCTCGAGCAGATCCGCCAGCGCAAGAGCGAGCAGGAGCTCGACACCTGGCTGCGCGAGCTGCGCGACGAGGCCTACGTCGAGTACCGACTCGAGGAGTGACCGGCGCCGCCGGCCCCGGATGAAGCCGCTCGTCGTGACTCCGGGCGAGCCTGCCGGTGTCGGCCCCGAGCTCCTGCTCCAGCTCGTGCACCAGGGGCTGGCGCCGCGCGTGGTGGCGGTCACCGATCCCGCGCTGCTCGAGAGCCGGGCGCGGGGTCTCGGCCTGCCCGCACGCCTGCAGGTATTCGAGGACGGCCCGCCGCCGCAGCCCGGCACCCTGGAGGTGCTCCCCGTCGCTCTGCCCCGGCCCGTGGTGCCGGGGCGCCCGGACCCCGGCAACGCGCCCGCGGTGGTGGAGATGCTGCGCACCGCCGCCACGGGTTGTCTCGCCCATCGCTTCGCGGCGCTGGTGACCGGGCCCATCCAGCGCAGCGTCATCAACGACGCCGGCATCCCGTTCACCGGTCACACGGAGTTTCTCGCCGAGGCGGCGGGCGTGCCGCAGCCGGTCATGATGCTGGCCGCGCCCGGGCTGCGCGTGGCCCTGGTCACCACCCATGTGCCCCTGCACGCGGTGTGCCGTCATATCACGCGCGAGAGGCTGGAAGCCGTTCTGCGCGTGCTGGCCGCGGACCTGGAGCGGCAGCTCGGGATTCCTCGTCCGCGGATTCTGGTCTGCGGGTTGAATCCCCACGCCGGCGAGGAGGGCCGCGTGGGGCGCGAGGAGGTGGAGGTGATCGCGCCGGTGGTGCGGGCGCTGCAAGCGGAGGGCATGGCGCTCACCGGGCCCCTGCCCGCGGACACTGCGTTCACGCCCCCGCGCCTGGGCGAGGCCGATGCGGTCCTCGCCATGTACCACGACCAGGGGCTTCCGGTCCTCAAGCACATGGGCTTCGGGCGCTCGGTGAACATCACCCTGGGGCTGCCCTTCGTGCGCACCTCGGTGGATCACGGCACGGCGCTGGACCTCGCCGGGAGCGGGCGCGCGGATCCCGGCAGCCTGCGCGCGGCCATCGAGACCGCCGCCGACATGGCGCGGCACATGGGCCGCCGGTGAGGCGAGGGGGCATGCGCGCGCATCGGACGCGCCCGGCCCGCAGTGGCCGGCCGGGGCGGAGCTGATCCCGCGCGCCGCGCACCCATGGCCCCCACCGCACATCGCCCGCGCAAGCGCTTCGGACAGCACTTTCTGCACGATCGCCGCGTCATCGAGCGCATCGTGGGCGCCGTCGATCCACGCCCCGGCGAACGCTTGGTGGAGATCGGACCCGGGCGCGGCGCCCTCACCGAGGCGCTGCTCGAGCGGGCCGGCGCGCTGGACGTGGTGGAGCTGGATCGGGACCTGGTGCAGGCGCTGGCGCAACGCTTCGGCCCCTCCAGCGGGCTGCGCGTGCACGCCGCGGACGCCCTGCGCTTCGACTTCACCGCTCTCGCCCCGCCGGGCGAGCGCCTGCGCGTGGTCGGCAATCTCCCCTACAACATCTCCACCCCGCTCATCTTTCACCTGCTCGGCCAGCGCCGCGCCCTGCACGACATGCACTTCATGCTCCAGCGCGAGATCGTCGAGCGCCTGGTCGCGCCGCCGGGGGGCCGCGATTACGGCCGGCTGACGGTGATGGTGCGCTACGCCTGCCGCGCGCAGCGCCTGTTCACGGTGGGCGCCGGGGCGTTCACGCCCGCACCCCGGGTGGAGTCGGCGTTCGTGCGCCTCAGCGTGCATCGCCAACCGCCGGTCTGCGTCCCGGACGAGCGCATGCTCTCGGAGCTGGTCGCGCGCTGCTTCTCCCAGCGGCGCAAGACCTTGCGCAATACGCTGCAGGGATGGCTGCGCGAGGAAGATATCCGCGCCGCGGGCGTCGATCCCGGCGCCCGCCCCCAGACCCTCGATCTCGAAGCGTTCGCGCGCCTCGCCTGCGCGCTGCAGCGGCGCGCGCACTGAGCGCGGCCGCCGCGTCTGCACGCGCCCATTCAGTGCGGCGTCTGCTGCTGGGTCTCGATCTGGTCCGCCTGCTGCCGGAGCTCGTCCGCCACGCGCCGCGCCGTGTCCGGGTCGAGCGCAAAGCCCTGCTGACCGTACTGCGGCGTGCGCAGCGCGAGGATCACGCTGTCCGGAAATCCGGGGCCGACCCCGTAGCCGGTGGCCGGATAGGCCTGGCGCGCGGATTCCGCCGCCGGATCCTCGGGCGGCAGGTTGGCCACCGCCGACAGAAACTCGCGCATGAGCGGGTGCAGCTCGCCCGCGGGGATCTCGATGTTGAGGCGGCGTTGATCCCCGGCCTCCACCTCCAGAGCGACGGCCGTGCCGTCGGCCTTGGTGCGCACCGCCACGATCCGGCGAGCGCTGATGAACTCCTCACTCATGGGTATCTCCTCCAGGCCTAAGCGGCATGGCATCGGCACGGCTTTGCGCGTCCCGCGGTTGCCCACAGTTGCTGTGGATAACGCTGTGGAGAAACCGGGGGGAATGCACGCCGACAGGCGCCGCGCCTGCGCTGCTCTCAGATTGAACGCATTTTAACCGGACCGAGCTCTGATCCTTTGAAAAACAGACAGTTGTGTTACGCGATCCAGGCCCCGCCAAATCCTTCGGGCGCTCACGCCCGGCACCGGCGGCGATCCCCGCCCGAGCCGGGGCCTGTGCTGTGCACGAAACCACCACCCGCAGCGGCCACCGCGCCGCCGTCACCGGGCAGCACCGCCGCGCAGCGCGGCGATCACCGGCGCCGTCTGCGGGCGCACCCCGCGCCACAGGGCGAACGACTCCGCCGCCTGCTCCACCAGCATGCCCAGCCCGTCCAGCGCCAGCGCCGCGCCGCGGCCGCGAGCCCACTCCATGAACACCGTGGGCGCATCCCCGTAGACCATGTCGTAGCACCACGTCGCCGGCCCGAGCACCGTATCGGGGAGCGGGGGCATCTCCCCCGCGAGGCTCGCCGAGGTCGCGTTGATGATCAGGTCGAAGGCGCCCTCCGCGCCCAGGGCGTCGAGGCCACCGCCGTGCACCGGCCCGTCGGCGGCGAATGCACGGGCCAGCGCCCGCGCGCGATCCGCGGTACGGTTGGCCACCACCAGCCGCGCCGGCCTCGCGTCGAGCAAAGGTCCCAGGACCCCCCGGGCGGCGCCGCCGGCACCGAGCAGCAGGATGCGCCGCCCCTCCAGGATGGCGCCGTGGTTGACCACGAGATCGTGCACCAGCCCGGCGCCGTCGGTCACATCGCCGTGCGCCCCGTGGTCCTCGAACCAGATGGTGTTGACGGCGCCGGCGCGCTCGGCGCGGGCGCTGCGCACGTCCACCAGCCGCCACGCGTCCTCCTTGAACGGCAAGGTGACGTTGAGCCCGCGCCCGCCGCTGTCTCGAAAGGCCGCCACCGCCCGCGCGAACTCCCCCGGCGCCACGTCGATGGCCTCATACGTCATCGCCTGCCCGGTCTGCTCGGCGAATCGCGCGTGGATGAACGGGGATTTGCTGTGCGCGACGGGATGCCCCATCACCGCGTAGCGGTCGATCATGACGGGGACGATAACGTAGTGGCAGGGGAGAGGCCAGTGCGTATCCGGCGCTTTGCGCAGCGCGCGCGGCGCGGTCGTCGAGCGCGGCTCTGGCCGGGAATACGTCGCTTAGCTGCCGCCCTGCGGGACGGCCTGCAAGCCGCCCTCGAGGACGTAGCTCTCGAAGCCGCGCTCGCTCAGCAGGTACGCGGCCGCCGAGCTGCGCCTTCCGGTCTCGCAGTAGCAGATGTACTTCTTGCTCGATTCCAGAGCGTCCGCCTTCAATCGCAGCATGAACAGCGGGATGTTGAGGCTGCCGCGGATGTTGCCCGCCTTGTGCTCGCTCTCGAGGCGCACGTCCAGCAGCACGGCGCCGTTCTTGACCATCTCCTTGGCCTGATCGAGGTTCACGCTGTTCAGCATGGGCGCCTTCAGCAGCTCCTCGAAGTCGTCCTTGGAGAGCTGCATGAGCAGGCCCTCGGTCTCCATGGTAACGGTGGCGTTGCGCTTCGCGCCGGAGAGCAACGCCTCCTCGCCGAAGACGTCGCCGTCGCTGAGATGCGCAAGGGTGACGGTGGATCCGGTCGCGGACTCGCGCGTCACCTTGCACTTGCCGCGGCTGATGATGTAGTAATAGTCGCCGTCTTCACCCTGCGTGACGATGGTCTGTCCGGCCTGCACGGGCACCTCCTTGAGCCGCATGAACATGGCCTGGATGTTGGCCGGCGGTATGCGCAGAAAGGCCTTGGACTGAAGAATGCGGGTCATCCAGTCGCCTGCATCCTCGGGCCCCTCCTCCTCGATGGTGATGTCGCTCACCTCGATGCCGGAGAGCTGGTCCCAGGTCAGGAGAATGTCGAGCAGGTCGCTGTCGAAGGACGCGATGGTGACCGCGGTCTTGGCACGCGCCGTCACGCGTCGAGGCTGCTGATTGGCGAGAGCGTGTCGCGCCTCCTCGCTGCCGCCCTTGATCACGGCTTCCACGCCTCGATCCCCCATGAGCTCGACGTCGCCGGAGAGCAAATAGATCGTCTTGCGATCGCGATCCCCCTTCTTGAACAGAACGCGTCCAGCCTGGATCTCCTCGGCCACGGCCTTACGCGCCAGCTCCTGGAAGTTTTCTGCGTTCAGCGCACTCGGCGGTACGAGCCTCTTGAGAAGTTCCCTGTCGACGGGTTTGGAAGCCGCGGCCATGCTTACCTCGGGGCCAACTTTGGAAGCTGCGTATTCTATGCCAGCGCCTGGAGCCGGCCATGCCTTCGGGAACGCCGTGCCTCCTCGAGGAAGGACGTGCCTAAATCCCGGCACAACGGCAAACAACTGGCAATCGCTCTTGTCGGCCCGCGACCGCGTTACTTTACTCGCGGTATTCCCGTGCCCCGCGAGCACAGCCCGCGCCGCCCCATAGGTCGCGGGGGTGCTCCACAGGCGCCACCCGGGGCCGATCCCGCCCGCCCCCGCGGTGCTGCGTCCCCCCCGTGTCGGCCCCTCAGATGGCTTCTTCAGCACGGTCCCCGGTGCGGATCCGCACGACCTCCTCGAGCTCGAAGACGAATATCTTCCCGTCACCGATCTTGCCGGTGTGCGCCGCGGTGCGGATCGCCTCGATGGCCTGTTCGAGCTGATCCGATTTGACCGCGACCTCGAGCTTGACCTTGGGCAGAAAATCGACCACGTACTCGGCGCCGCGGTAGAGCTCGGTGTGGCCCTTCTGCCGGCCGAACCCCTTGACCTCGGTGACCGTCATTCCCTGAATGCCGATGTCGGACAACGCTTCGCGCACGTCGTCCAGCTTGAAAGGCTTGATGATGGCCGTGACCAGTTTCATGCAGCAGACCTCCGGAACGCATGCCCGTCGAACAATCGCGTGATTGTGCCGCCCGCCCGGGCGTTCGCCAAGGCGGCGGGGGAGTCGTTGCACGTCGCGTGCCAAGGGCGCGCGGGGGCCGCCACGGCAAGCATTTGCAGCGCCTTGCGGCAGGAGCGGGGGGCGCCGGCTGCACCATGGGCGGCCCCGCGTCCGGGCCGCCGCACCGTTGTGGGGCAGCGCCCGGGCCCGAGACCCTTGCCGGGGCCGCAGCCAGAAGCTAAGGTGCCCTGTGCCGGGACGGGACACGAGAGGCGCAATACGCCGCGCGACAGCGATGAACGGCCCCAAGGGTCTGGAAGAGCTCACCCGCCGCATCTACGATGCATTGCCCGCCGGGGTGGAGCAGCTCCAGGGCGACGTGAAGAAGAACATCCGCGTCGCCCTCGAGGCGGCGCTCGCGCGCATGGACCTGGTGAGCCGCGAGGAGTTCGACGTGCAGAGCGCGGTCCTGGCCCGAAGCCGGGAGAAGCTCGAAGCCCTGGAGAAGAGGGTGGCCGAGCTCGAGCAGACTCCGGCACGTTCGAGCGAGAGCCCGGCGCGCAAGACCAAGACCCAGTCGCGAACGCGAAGCAAGCCGCACAAGGAGAGCTAGCGCGCCTCTTGGGCGGTTGCGCGGAGCCGAGGTCCGCGCCCGCAGCCGCAAAAGGATACGCGCTCGAGCGTGCTGCCGCGCGTGCCGCATGCGGCAGGCGGCGCCTGCACATACCAGGGACGGAGATCGTGTCGCTCGCCATCGTCTTCACGCGGGCTCAGCTCGGGGTCGACGCGCCCCCGGTCGCGGTGGAGGTGCACCTCACCGGCGGTCTGCCCGCGCTCTCCATCGTCGGCCTGCCCGAAACCGTGGTCAGAGAGAGCAAGGATCGCGTGCGCAGCGCGATCATGACCGCGGAGTTCGACTACCCGCGCCAGCGCATCACCGTGAACCTGGCGCCCGCCGAGCTCCCCAAGGAGGGCGGCCGCTTCGACCTGCCCATCGCCCTGGGGATCCTGGCCGCCTCCGGCCGGCTCCCGCTCCCGCCGCTCACCAGCTACGAGTTCGTGGGCGAGCTGGCCCTCACCGGGGATCTGCGCCCGGTGCGCGGAGCGCTCTCCGCGGCGCTGCGCTGCGCCGAGGCGGGACGCGCGCTGGTGGTGCCCGCGGCCAACGCCGACGAGGCGGCGATGGTCAGGGAGGCCACCGTGCTCGGCGCCAAGCACCTGCTCGAGGTGTGCGCACACATCACCAGCCGCAAGCTGCTCACGCGCCAACCGTCCCCGCACCTGACGCCGACCCGGGAGGTGCACGAAGACCTGGCGGACGTGCGCGGGCAGTACCGGGCCAAGCGCGCGCTGGAGATCACCGCCGCGGGCGCGCACAACGTCCTGTTCGTGGGTCCGCCCGGCACCGGGAAGACCATGCTCGCGCGCCGCCTCCCGGGTATTCTGCCGGCCATGGACGATGCCGAGTCGCTCGAGTGCGCCGCCGTGTACTCCTCCGCCGGTCACCCCTTCGACCCGGGCCGCTGGGGCCGGCGTCCGTTTCGCGCGCCCCATCACACCGCCTCCGCCGTCGCTCTGGTGGGTGGAGGCAGCGTACCGCGCCCGGGCGAGGTGTCGCTCGCGCACCACGGCGTGCTCTTCCTCGACGAGCTGCCCGAGTTCGACCGGCGCGTGCTGGAGGTGCTGCGCGAGCCCATCGAGTCGGGGCACATCATGATCTCGCGCGCCGCACGCCAGGCGCAGTTTCCGGCGCGCTTTCAGCTCGTGGCGGCCATGAACCCCTGCCCCTGCGGGCACCTGGGGACGCCGAGCGCTGCCGCTGCTCGCCCGAGCGCGTGCAGCGCTATCGCGCCCGCGTCTCGGGGCCTTTGCTCGATCGCATCGACCTGCACGTGGAGGTGCCGCGGGTGCCGCTGACGGTGCTGGCGGGGAACGCCGCGCGCGGCGAGAGCACGGCCACCGTACGCGAGCGCGTGGCGGCTGCACGATCGCGCCAGCTCCGGCGTCAGGGAAAACCCAACAACGTGCTGGGACCCGCCGAGCTCGCGCGCCACTGCCGGCTCGAAGCGCGACAGAAGAAGCTGCTCAACGCCGCCATCGAGCGCCTCGCCCTCTCGGCGCGGGCGCGGGATCGGGTG
>CAZPFD010000040.1:0-3566 GCA_964585725.1 uncultured Ectothiorhodospiraceae bacterium
AGCCCCGTGGTGCGGGGTGGCGAGTCCCTTGCGAGGGGTGACTGGCGGAGCGCGGCGCGCGGGGCGGATAAGCCCGGAGGGAGCGGGCCAGGGATGGCCCGCTCCGAGCGTTGAGACAGGATGTCGAATCGCGAGGCCCGTCCCGCGCGCCGAGAAACGCGGAGCCTCGGAACGCTGAGCAAGGGCTCGCCGACCCGCCGCGCAATGGGAATCAGGATGACGGAGGACGAAGGACCAAGGACGAGGTCTCTAGGCGCCCCACCCGTCCGCGCCCTCGTTGAGCTCCAGCGTACCGGTCAGGGCGCTGACGTTCTGCAGGCCGTGCCGGTCGAGGTATTCCACGATGCCGGCATTGATCTTGGGGCAAATCAGCGGGTCGTAGAACAGCGCGGTTCCGATGCCGACGGCGCTCGCCCCGGCAATGAGAAATTCGAGGGCGTCCTGCGTGCAGGCGATGCCGCCCTGGCCGATGATGGGCACGCCGTGGTGTCTCGCCACCTGGTAGACCTGATGCACCTTGAGCAGCGCGAGCGGCTTGATGGCGGGGCCGGACAGACCGGCCTGGTTGGCGCCGATGACCGGCCGGCGCGTTTCCACGTCGACGCTCATTCCGCTCAGCGTGTTGATCACTGACAATCCGTCGGTGCCCGCATCGATGCAGCGGCGCGCATTTTCGGCGATATCGGTCTGGTTCGGAGAGAGCTTGGTGATGAGCGGCTTGGCGGTGGCCGCCCGGCAGACCTCCACCACCCGTGCGGACATGTCGGGATCGTTGCCGAACTGCACGCCTCCTTCCTTCACATTCGGACAGGAGATGTTGATCTCCAGCGCATCGATGTCGGAGTCGTCGAAGATACGGGTCACCTCCGCGTACTCCTCGACCGTCGCCCCGGAGACATTGGCGATGAAGCGCGCTTCGCTGAAGTCGAGCTTGGGCAGGATACGCTCGACCACGGCGTGGCTGCCGGGGTTCTGTAAACCGATGGAGTTCAGCATTCCGCTCGGAGTTTCATAGACCCGGTGGGGCTCGTTGCCCAGCCGTGGGTGCAGCGTGGTTCCCTTCAGGCACACAGCGCCCACGTCCCGGTTGGAAAAGCCTTGCACGCGCGTATACTCTTCTCCGAACCCCACGCAGCCCGAGAGCAGAACCAGCGGCGTGCTGAAACGCATCCCGCAATAGTCGAGGCCGAGCTTCGCCGCCTGCGCGTCAGCCGACGTCATGTTTCACGTGATCCTGTACCAGCCCGAGATTCCACCGAATACCGGCAACATTATACGCCTGTGCGCCAATGCAGGCGCGAGACTGCACCTCATCGCACCGCTTGGCTTCGCCCTCGACGAACCGAGACTGCGTCGGGCGGGGCTGGACTACCGCGAGTGGGCGAACGTCCGCCAGCACGAGTCGCTGGTCGCCTTCGAGCGCGAGGTCGGTCCCGCCCGGATGCTGGCCTTCTCGACCCGCGGCCGGCTCTCCTATGCCGACGCGACCTATGCTCCGGGCGACGCCTTCCTCTTCGGCCCCGAGACCCGCGGGCTGCCGCACTCCATCCTGGCGGGTCTGCCGGCGGATCGCCTGCGGCGCATTCCCATGCGCGCCGGCAACCGCAGCCTCAACCTCTCCAACGCTGTGGCCGTCGTCGTGTACGAGGCCTGGCGCCAGCACGGCTTCGCGGGCAGCGCCGCGGCGTCGTGATCCGACCGACGGGACACCCCGGCCAAGGCTCGATTTCCGGACGGACGCCCCGGTGCTGACCACGCTCGCCTCGGTGGCCTCCTTGCTCCTCAGTTACGGGCTGCTTCTGCTCGGCAACGGCCTGTTCACGACCCTGCTCGGAGTGCGCACCAAGCTCGAAGGGTTCCCCACCGAGATGGTCGGCGCCATCGTCGCCGGTTACTTCGTGGGATTTCTGCTCGGCGCCCTGTTCACGGTACGCGTGATCGCATCCGTGGGACACATCCGTGCCTTCGCCGCTTTCGCCTCCATCATGTCCGTGTCGGCTCTCGTTCCGGTGCTGTGGATCGATCCGCTGGTCTGGCTGGTCACGCGTCTGGTCGCCGGATACTCGATGGCCGGCATGATCACGGTGACCGAGAGCTGGCTGAACGAACGCGCGAACAACGAGACCCGCGGGCGCGTGTTCTCCTTCTACATGATCACGAACTTCCTCGCGGCGGGCTGCGGTCAGCTCCTGCTGCCGCTCGGCGACCCCGGCGAGTTCCAGCTCTTCAGCGCGGCCTCCATCGTGTTCTCGCTGGCGCTGGTGCCCGTGCTGCTCACCCGCGCGACCAGCCCCACGCCGGTCACGCCGCAGCCCGTGCGCCTGCGACAGATCTACCGAACGTCGCCGCTCGGGCTCGCGGGGGCGATGAGCGCGGGGCTGGTCAACGCGACGTTCTACGGGCTGGGGCCCGTTTTCGCCTACGGCATCGGGCTCTCCACGACGCACATATCGCTGTTCATGGCATCGGCGATCATGGGCGGACTGGTTTTTCAGTGGCCGGTGGGTCGTCTGTCTGACCGGATGGATCGCCGGCGCGTGCTGACCATGGCGGCGGCGTTGACGGCGCTCGCGTGCGTTGCCATCGTCATGATCGGCGCCGCCCCCGCGCCCCAATGGCTGTTTGCGGCCAGCGCCCTGTACGGCGGCCTCTCTTTCACCATCTACTCCATCAGCGCCGCCCACGCCAACGACTTCTCGCCGCCCGACAGGCTCGTGCAGACCACGAGCGGGCTTCTCATCGCGTACGGCGTGGGCGCGAGCTGCGGGCCTCTCCTGGCGGCTGCCGTGATGGGGCGCGTGGGGCCGCTGGGCCTGTTCGCGTTCAGCGCCGCCGTGAACGTCCTGCTCGCGCTGTTCGCGGTGCACCGCATGATCAGCGGCCGAACGCGGACCCCGGCGCAGCGCACCGCGTTTCAGGCCCTGCCCGGCGGGCAGCTCACGTCCCAGGAACTGTATGCCGCGCTCAAGGACGCGCGCGACAGGGACATCGCCCGTCTGAGCGGACATTTCTGACAGCCCGAGCAAGTGGGGGGATCGTCTCCGTGAACCGCTGGCTGCGCGGCTTTGGCCGCGGCGTCATTCGCCCCTTCGTCAACCTGTATCGTCACGTGCGTGAAGGCATCCCGGGGGGCCAACGCGTCAGCCTGTGGCTGATCGTTCTGGACGCGCTCATCGTGATCGCCGCAGTGGCGGCCGTCGTCTGGGACCACTTGAGCGTGCTCGAGGCGGTGGCGGTGATCGTCGGCTTCTCTTTTCTGACCGATCTCATGGTGGCGCGCTCGATGGAGCGGACCCGCCACGTGAACGCGAAGAGCGGCGTCGAGGCCATGCTCGGCAGCACGGCCGTGGTGGAGGCTGACTTCGATGCGGCGCCCCCGCGCGCGCGCGGGCGGGTTCGCTACAACGGCGAGAGCTGGGCGGCGCGCGCCGATCCCGGCGATCCGCCGAGGAAGGGCGAGATCGTCACCATCGTCGCCGTTGAAGGACTCACCGTGCACGTGACCAGGGAGCACAAAGGCGTGGGAGATGAATATGACGCGTGAGCAGCCAATCGGCGCCGTCTCA
>CAZPFD010000040.1:3666-7795 GCA_964585725.1 uncultured Ectothiorhodospiraceae bacterium
CTCGGAAATACGTGAGCGTCGGCGGCGATAGTCAGAAGGCGACGGTGGCCACGATGGTGCGCGAGGCAAAGCCCGGCTCACCCAGACTGCCGCGCGTGGCGGTGCTCTCCAGGTTGTAGACCGTGTAGTTGTCGCTGCCCTCGGTCACGGGCTGCGCCGTGCAGGTCACGGTCACACTGAAGCCGGTCACCGTGAAGGAGGTGCTCCCCGGCGCGCAGTTCAGCCCCGCCGCTCCGTTGTTGACGATGTCCGAGATGGCCCACTCCAGGCCGCCGTGGGCGGCGAAGTGCGCGCGCGTGCCGGACATCGAGAGCAATACGGTCGTGTATTGCACGCCCCCGACCGTAGCCATGTAGCCGCCCAGCGCCGCCAGCGCGATGAGCAGAAAAATGGCGCTCACGATGGCGAAGCCGCCGTGTCTGACCGGGGTGCGCTTCATGGGAGATTGCTCACGTGGACCTGCTGCATGACGCTGACTTGCTCCCCCGCCTCCGCCACGGTGAGGGCCACCGTCACCAGACCGCCGCGCGTGGCGGTGCCGGGCTGGTAGGAGAAGCGGCATGCGCTCACCTGCTCGACCAGAAGCGACTCGGCGGCGCCGGCCCCGAGCAGCTCGGCGGGCTCGTCCACGGCCGAGTGGTTGGCGGTGATGGCGTAGTTGGAGTAGCGCCTGATGTTCTCGGCGCCGGTGGCGTCGCACAAGAAGGTGACCGGAGTGTCCACCACGTAGAACCGCTGCTGCGCCGAGGTCAGGGGGAAGGGGCTGTTGCGGGCGAACGTGACCGACCCGGCGGCGGCCGCTCGAATCGCCGCGACGTTGTCCTGGCTGTACGCGTCGGCCCCGGGCTGTCCGGTGTTGTAGATGACGAGACAGTCGACGGTGTCGGCCACGCAATCGGCCTGAGTGGCTCCGCCGGCGGCGGCGATGCGACCGGCATCGAGCAGCGTGCCGAGCACGTCGAAGCTGTCGGTGCTCAGCGTGAAGTCCAGCGGATCGCCGGGGGAGGCCCGCCGGTAGCGGCCGCCGGTCAGAACGCGCAGGAACTCCACGGCGTCGCCGCTGCCGCTCACCCGGATGCTGTTCGGCAGCGCGAGCCGGATCTCCCGCGTCATGCGCTGCAGCGCGGTGTCTGCGAGATCGACCAGTCGCGCGCGCCGATCGGCGTCGAGGTATCCCTCGACCGGCTGTGCAATGAAGCGGCCGACCACGACCGCGAGAATGGCGGCGATCAGAATGACCATCACCAGCTCGATCAGCGTGAACCCCCGGCGACTTCGCCCCGCCCTCGATGCCGGTCTAACGATGCGCATCAGTAATTCGTCCGATGGCCGGTCAGCGTCACATTCACGTCGGCGATGCGGTCGTGGGTCACCGTCACGTCCACGCGCAGCGCGGGCGCGGCGTTCAGCACCACCGCGTTCACGTTCACGTTGACGTTGTAGCCCGGCAGGGCGTCGATGGGGTCCCCGAACTGGTCGCACGCGCAGTCCCCGAGCGCCGGGCACGCGGCGCTGGTGGTGAGGCAGCCGTTGTTGGCCAGGGCGTCGTAGTCATCGACGTCGTCGTAGCTCGAGCGGTCCTCGCCCGCCTCCGATGCGTCCGGGTCGGAGAAGTCGCGCAGGAGAATCTCCTCCAGATAGGACTGGGCGATGGCGTGCGCCTGGACCTGGAAAAGGGGCTCGGCGCTGCTCGCGGTCACCAGGCTCATGACCCTGAGCACACCGGCCACCGCGACACCGATCACCACCATGGCGATGACGAGCTCGATGAGGCTCAGCCCCGATGAGCGGCGCGAAAGAGAGCGGACGGATCTATTTTTCATCGAGACCCGCCGTCGTTTGCCCTGTCCCGGGCAAAGAATGGTTCTTGGCAGAGTTCCCGGAAATCGGCGGCTTCTCGGGCCGAGGCTGGGCCACCCAGAGCGCACGCGGGGCCGCGCCGTGCGCGCTGCGCGCTGCGCGGGCTTCGACCGAGCGGGCGCGGGCTCCCATGGCGCCCGGGTCGACTCTCGACCCCCGCCCTGCGGGGCTTGCGACTCCGCTGCACATACCGCCGGGACCCATCTCCAAGGAAGCTCGTCCGCAACGTATCCCGGAAATCCGCGAACAACCCAGAAAATGCCCGTACCCGCCTCATGGCTGGTGGGCGAAGCCCGTCTCCGGCTCGATGCGCAAGGTGAGCGCGCCGATGCCGACGTCGGTGGACGTGGTGAGCAGGGCGTCGCTCATGTCACGGGGCCGGCCCGCCATGTCGTAGTAGAACGTCGCCCCCGTCACCGTGACCCCCGTCGGGGCGGAGCCGGTGAAGCTGCCGCCGCCCGTCGGGTGCGTGACCGGCACCGTGAACCCGCCGCTGGTGCAGCCGCCGTCGCGCCGCGTCACGCTGTAGCCCGAGGCGCTGAAGCTCACCCCCACGTCGCATCCGCCCGCCAGGGCCAGCTTGTGGGCATAGCGCACCGCCGCCAGCGACTCGTCGAAGAACCCCCGCTCGTCGAAGACGTTGCGGTCGAAGAACCGCGGCAGCGCCACCACGGCGAGGATCCCGACGATGACGAGCACCATCACCAGCTCCGGCAGCGTATAGCCGCGTGCCGGCGGGTGCAGCTGGCAGCCGGGTCGCCGCTCGCGCACTGCTCGTATTCTTTCAACCCGAGGCATATCTTTCGCCCGCTCTCAGGTGCCGAACGCGCGCAGCGCAGGCAACCATGCTTCGAGCCCGAGGGGCTTCAGGGCGTCCTCGCCGATGCCGTGACGGCTCATGATGTGCTGCATCGTCGCGAATGCCTCGGCGGCCTGGGTCTCCTCGCCTGCGGTCAGGTGCAGCCTCACCATCAGCGCGTAATAGGGCAGCGCCCCCGGCGCCGCCGTCGGCCGCGCGCGCAGTCCCACCGCCAGCACCTCCACGGCCTCGCCGTCGCGGCCTTGCTCCGCGAGAAACTCCGCATACCGCCGGCGCGCTTCCAGATGACGCGGATTCAGATCGATGGCCGCGCGATAGGCGCTATCCACCTGTCGGCGCCAATCCGCACCCGCCAGTGAGCGGACGGTCTCATGGAGGCGCGCCCGCTCGACGTGTATCTGCGGGCGCAGCGGGTTGATGCGCTGCGCCTGGTCGAGAACCGCCGATGCGGCTTCGAAGAGCCGGCGCCGAGCCTCCGAGCCCAGCTCCGGGTGCGCCCGCAGAAGGCCCGTGTGCAGGGCCGCCCGCCGCACGCGCGGCCGGTCGGATTCCAGAAGACGGCCGGCCCGGCGCAAGCTCGCATCGGCTGCCTCCAGGCGACCCTGGGCGGCCTGGTGCGCGCCCCGCGCGTAGAAGTGCTCGGTCAGAGCGACTCCGGACAGATAGGACAAGGGCACCAGGGCGAGCAGACACACGCCGAGCGCGTACGCGCGCGGGCGCACCCAGGCCGGGCGGCGCAGCACCCAGGACGGGGGGCTCCGAGGGGTACACAGGTCGTGCAGGCGTGCGAGAAGCAGACCACTGACCGACAGGATGGCGAGAATGTGAAAGTTGAAGCTGACCAGGCTGTGAGAGGACACCGCGATCAGCGCCGCGCAGAGGCCCGCGGCCTCGCACCGGCTCGAGCCCGTGAGCCGCGATTGGCGGTGAGCGCGCATCACCATCCCCGCAGTGAGGCCGATGACGGCCAGAATCAATCCGAGCCCCGGCCATCCCAGCTCCACCAGCGCCTGCAAGTAATCGTTGTGGGCGTAGAACCCGTCCGTGGTCTCGAGCGGATGGCGGTACGGCGGGATCGCCAGCCAGTAGGTACCGCCGCCGATGCCGTACCAGGGCGCCTCGTCCAACAGATCGAGGGTCGCCCGCCACAGCAGCAGGCGCTGGCTGGCGCTTTCGGAGACCGGCGCGGGTTCCGACGTTCCCGGACCGTCGATGGCGCGCGCGGCTTCCGCGACGGCCCCTTGCTCGGGCACCCAGCGCAGCTTGCCGATGACCCCGCCCGGGACGCTGAGGTTGGCGGCCGCGAACGCGGCGAGCGCCATGGCCGCCAGCAGCAGCCGGTGCCGGCGGGGCGAGGCGCCCGCGGCCATGATCACCAGGGCTGCGAGCCCGAGGCCGAAGCCCAGGGTGGCGCCGCGTCCCGCGCCGAGGGCGATGGCGAAGAACAGC
>CAZPFD010000040.1:7895-20079 GCA_964585725.1 uncultured Ectothiorhodospiraceae bacterium
GAGCCCGGTCGAGCGGGATCGATGCTGCGCACCGCGAAGTTGATGGCCGAGGCCGAGCCGAGGGCTCCGGCCATACCCTCCACCGCCGCCTGTCGGGCGTCGTCCTGCAGGTTGAAGAACCTCGGCAGGGCCGTCGCCGCCAGAATCCCCAGTATCACGATCACCATGACCAGCTCGATGAGCGTGAAGCCCGCTTGCCGTCCGCGCATACCCTTTACCTCCTGCGACGAGCCGAAGCCGTCCTTTCACCTTGAATCAGCGCGACCACGGGCGCCTCGCATGCGCGCCTCGCGTATGGGCCGCCGTCCATTAGCAACGGGGCGCCGGGCCCCAGCGCGGCGCCTCTGGGCGTTTATCGGGTACCGAAAGGCAATCCTTAGCGCCCGGGCTGTCCCGGGTTCACGAACGGCACACCGCGCGCGACGAATGGGAGGGAGGGGTGGGAATGCGGTTCACCTCCGGGCGGGGGCCCGCCCCTTCGACCTCCACCCGTAGGGCTCCACCGGCGCGAGGGTGACGCCGCCGAAGCGATCCACGTGGGGATCGAAGCTCCCGTCCCCGTTCACGTCCTCGTAAAGAAGCCGAACCTGGAAACGGGCCCGTTTGGGGCCGGGGAGCAGGGTGTGGAATCGGCCCTCGTGCTTCACCCGGTACACCAGCTCCCGCGCATCCGCGTCGAAGTACCACACCCCGCCGTCGATGGCTTCCGGCTCGGGGGAGCGCAGCTCCCCGATGTAGTTGCGCGGCGGCGTTTCCATGGCTTGGATGGGATTGCCGCCCTCGAGGGCGGCAATCCCCGTCAGGTCGCGGGCGACGAAGCGGGTCAACGCCTCCAGGGTGATGCTGCTGCGGGCACGATTGAGCGTCGCCGTCATCTGCGCCTGCTCCGCGTGCGCCAGCAAAGCGAGGGCCTTGTGGATGAGGACAGCCACCAGCACCAGGATCACGATGACGGAGATGATCAGCTCGAGGGTGGAGAGCTCGCGCCGGAGGCGGCTTGCCAGGCTGCGCATGGCGTCAGCGGCGAGGCTCTTCTATCTGAGCCCGACGCCGCTCGAGAGGTCCCACATGGGGAGGAACACTCCCAGCGCCAGGAGCAGCACCAGCGCGCCCACGGCGACGATGAGCACGGGCTCGATGGCGGCGCTCAGATTCTTGAGATCGTAGTCCACCTCGCGTTCGTAGAACCCGGCGACCTCCTCGAGCATCTCCTCCACCGCCCCGGTCTCCTCCCCCACCGCGAGCATCTGCAGCACGAGCGGCGTGAAAAGGCCGGTCGCGGTCGCAGTGCGCGTGAGCGAGTCGCCGCGCTCGATGCCGTTGCGCATCTCGAGCACCCGGTCCCCGACGTATTCATTGTCGAGCGCCCGGGACACCACTGTGAGCGTTTGCACGATGGGCACGCCCGCCCGCGACGCCAGGGCGAAGGCGCGCGCGAAGCGCGCCAGCGTCGCGCGGTGCACGATGTCCCCGAAGACGGGCAATCGCAGCTTCCACTTGTCCCAGCGGTAACGCCCCCGGTCCGTTCTCGCCCAGCCCTTGAAGCCGAACAGCGCCACGATGAGGACACCGGCCAAGACCGGCCAGTGAACTGCAAAGAAATCCGAGACCGCGATCAGGATCCGCGTCGGCAAAGGCAGAGCCACGTTGGATCGCTCGAACACCTCTGCGAACGCCGGCACCACCAGAGCGTTGACGATGCCCACCGCCACGGCGATGGCGACGATCACCAGCGTCGGGTAGCGCAGCGCCGACTTGACTCTCTGGCGCGTGTCCTTCTCCGCCTCCAGGTACTGGCTGATCTGAAGGAAGGCCTCGTCGAGGCGGCCCGTGTTCTCGCCGACACGGACCGTGCTCAGGATGATGGACGGGAACACTTCGGGGTGATGTCCCAGCGCGTTGGAGAGCTCGCGCCCCGACTCGAGATTCTCGGTGACGTCGTTGAGCACCCGGGCCATCGCGGGATTGCGCGAGGACTGCGTCAGGCCCCGCATGCCGCGCACGATGGGGATCCCCGACTTCATCAGCGCGTACATCTGACGGCTGAACAGGATGAGATCGTCGAGTCCGGGCCTGGAGCCGAGCCGTGCCAGGCCGCGCAGAGGCGCCAGCGGGCTCGAGCCGCTCGCCGGCTGCACGATGCTCACCGGCGTGACGCCGCTGTTCAGGAGCTGAGTGGCGACCGCCTGGGCGGAGCCGGCCTCCAGCGTACCCTCGAGCAGGTCGCCGCGTGCACTGCGCGCCTTGTATCGAAACAGCGGCACCGGAGGACTCTCAGGAGCTGCCGAAGCTCAGCGCGTCGGGCATTTGATCGGGGTGCGGCGGGGCGGATCCCGGCTCCAACCGCCGGTCGTCGGATGCGGTCTCCTCGATGCCGCCGGCGAGGCGGATGGCCTCGTCCAGGCTGGTGCTTCCCTGCACGGCGTGCGCCGCCGCCACGCCGATGAGCGTTCTTCCCCCGAGCTTGCTCCGCGCCAGCGCCGCGAACCCTCCCGCATCGCCCCGGCTGAGCGGCTCCTGCAACGCCTCGTCGATCTCCAGGATCTCGAACACGCCCAAGCGGCCGCGGTAGCCGGTCTGGTTGCAGTGAGTGCACCCGGCGCCCACGCGGAACCGCCCCTTGGCCTCGGCGCCGCCGAGCACCTCCCGGAGCCAGGCCCGATGGTGGGGCTTGGGAATGTAGGCTTCGGCGCATCCCTCGCACACGCGGCGCATGAGCCGCTGGGCGACCACGGCCTTGAGCGCCGAGGCGACCACGTAGCCCTCCGCCCCCATGTCCAGAAGGCGGTGCACGGTGCTGATGGCGTCGTTCGTGTGCAAGGTGGAGAGGACCAGGTGCCCGGTCATGGCCGCGCGAATGCCGATGTCCACGGTCTCCTCGTCGCGCATCTCGCCCACGAGCACGATATCGGGATCCTGGCGCAGCACCGAGCGCAGCACCCGCGCGAATCCCAGTCCGATCTCCGGGCGTACCTGCACCTGGTTGACCCGGGAGATGCGGTACTCGACGGGATCCTCGACAGTGAGGATCTTGCGTTCCGGCGTGTTCAACTGATTCAGCGCGGCATAGAGCGTCGTCGTCTTGCCGCTTCCCGTCGGCCCGGTGACGAGAATCATGCCGTGCGGACTCGCGATGGCGCGCTCGAAGAGTCTGCGCAGATCCGGCGACATGCCCAGCTGATCGAGCGTCATCGGCCCCGCTGACTGATCCAACAGTCGCAGCACCACTGCTTCTCCGAACTGCACCGGCATGGTGGCGAGGCGCACATCGATGGTTCGCCCCTTCACCCTCACCGTGAAGCGCCCGTCCTGCGGCAGTCGCTTCTCCGCGATGTCCAGACCGGCCATCAGCTTCAACCTGAGCACCAGCGCCGGAGCGATGCGCTTCTCGTCCATGACCTGCTCGTGCAAGACACCGTCCACCCGCTGCCGGATGCGCAGAACGTCCTCCTCGGGCTCGATGTGTATGTCCGAGGCGTTGATCTGGGCGGCGTCCTCGAACAGGGACTGGATGAGCTTGACCACGGGCGCGTCCGTCACGCCTTCCGACTCCGCCAGCCGCCCGATGTCCACATCCTGGCCGAAGAGCTCCTCGTCCAGCTCTTCCGCGAAGGTCGTAATCTCCTGCGTGCGCCGGTATACCGTGTCGAAGGTGCGCAGCAACTCCGCCTCTTTCACCACCGCAACGCGTATGGGGCACTTGAGGGTGCGGGCGAGCTCGTCGAAGGCGAAGATGTCGGTCGGATCGGCCATGCCCACCAGCACTTCCGCACCCTTGCGTTCCAGCGCAATGGCACGGTAGCGGCGGGCTTGTATCTCCGGTATCGAGCGGACCGTTTCCAGGTCGAACTTGTAATGCCTGAGATCGACGTAGGGGACGTCGAGCTGCCGCGAGAGAAATTTGAGAAGACTGTCCTCGTCGATGTGCCCGAGCTCGACCAGCGTGCGGCCGAGCTTGCGGCCGCTCTTCTTCTGCTCGGCTAAAGCGGCGTCCAGCTGTGCACGGGATATGATCTTGTTCTCGACGAGGAGATCGCCCAGGCGAATCTTCTTGCGCGGTTTCATCTTTCGCGAGCGGGACGCGGATCCACACTTTTGTTCCTATCGGCCCGGCGCAGGGAAACTTAAACACCGGGCCGAAGCGGGCCCGGCGTCGGATCAAACCACACGGGTTCGAGCGAAATGGACGGGAGTGGGCTTCCTTTTCCCGCCGCTCTTACCAGCCGCTCACCTGCGCTTTGAGGCGGAGCAACGCACGACCGTGAATCTGGCATACGCGCGATTCACTGACGTCGAGGATGGCGCCGATCTCCCTCAGATTCAGCTGCTGGTCATAGTAGAGTGACATCACCAGGCGCTCACGACTCGGCAGCCTGTCGACGATATCCGCCACTTTCCTTTTGAGCTCGTCCCATTCGATGATGGACGAGGGATTTGCACCGTTCATCGGCGAACTGTCCGCAATCGAGATTCCCGTGTCCATCATCTCGTCCAGGCTGAAAAGCTTGGATGCCGATGCGTCCTGCAGCGCCTGGTGATAATCTTCCAGCGATATGTCCAAGCGCTCCGCCACCTCCGTGTCTCGGGCATTACGCCCGAGATCGGCCTCGATCTCCCTGATCGTTCGGTAAATGTCGCGCTCCATGCGCGTCACGGACCGCGGCGTCCAGTTGCATTTGCGCAGCTCATCGAGCATCGCTCCGCGGATGCGCTTGTGAGCGTAGGTCTCGAAGCTCGCTCCCTGCTCCGAATCGTACTTCTTGTAGGCATCGAGAAGCCCGAGCATCCCGGCCTGCACCAAATCGTCCACCTGCACGCTGTCAGGTAAACGTCCGGCAAGATGATACGCGGCTCGCCTCACCGTAGGGACGTAGTTGCGAATGACGTCGTCCGAAGCTTGAGTCGCATGATTCGAGTGATCGGAGATTCGCTGTGGCGCGCTGTTGACGATAGCCATGTGGACCCAACCCGAGTGGTTATTGTGGAACGTTGTGTGCGGCAAGGCTTCAGCGGTCGTAGATCCGCCTTTGCGTAGCCTCGAAGGAACTTTAGGAGAACCCGGCTGAGCGGCCAGTCGGCAGGAATCCTATTACTAAGTAGTCTCTGCGCCCGACACTCTGTAATGCGGCGACTGACGTCTGTAGGTCATCCCTCACACGAGACGGGTGGGGCCGGGGCGGACTGGCGCGGACCGCGTCAGTTCCGCCGGGTTCCTATCCCATGCACGTGCACGAAGTATGTTCCTCGGGTGAGGGCGCGAACGGTGCCAAGGGCCGCCGGGGAGGTCGGGTCAATCGGTGAGGCTGTGGTTGACTGCGTATCGAATGATTTCGGCGTTGTTCTTGAAATGCATCTTCTCCATGATGCGCGTGCGGTAAGTGCTGACCGTCTTGGGGCTGAGATGCAGGGACTCCGCGATCTCCGAGATGCTCTTGCCGCACCCGAGCTTGACGAAGACCTGCAATTCGCGCTCGGAGAGCACCTCGTGCTGGGGCCTCTCGCCGTCGGAATCGAGCTCGTTCGCGAGCTTCTCTGCCAGCACCGAGGTCACGTACTTGCGTCCGGAGAAGACCTGCCTGATGGCTTTGGTCAGCTCCTGCGGAGAATAGTCCTTGGTCAGATAGCCGGATGCACCCGCCTTGAGGGTCCGGATCGCGTACTGCTCCTCTGGGTGGACGCTCAACACCAGCACCGGAAGCTTCGGGCGCTTGCTGCGTATGCGGCGCATGGTTTCGATGAAGCCGGGACCCGGCATGGAGACGTCGAGCAGCAGCACGTCGACGTCGTCGCGGGCCATCTTCTCGAGCACCTCCCGGGCATCGGCGGCCTCGTCCACGACGTTGATGTCACCGCAATCGGCCGCGATCCGTTTGAGGCCCTCGCGGACGATGGCGTGATCGTCAGCGATCAGCAGCCCGATCATAATGACTCGTCCTGCATCGGCGGGTCGGGGGCCAGGGGGAGGGTCAACGTCACCTCGGTTCCTCCGTCACTCCCGGGCTCGAGGTACACCCGGCCGCCCAGACTTCCGGCACGCTCGCGCATGCCGATGATTCCGAGCGATCGCGGATCGTTCACCTGCTCCCGGGTAATTCCCTTTCCGTCATCCTTTACGAGCATGAGAAGCCGTCCCTCATGCTTGCGCAGCGCGACCTTTACCCGGGTCGCCTTCGCGTGCCGCGCGATGTTGGTCAGCGACTCTTGCAGGATTCGGAACACCACCGTGTCCCGTCGCTTTTGCGGGTCCAGCTCGCTCGCATCCAGGTCAAGGACCGATTCGCACTCGGTACGCTTGGCGAACTCCTGCACCTGCCACTCAATCGCGGCTTCGAGACCGAGGTCGTCCAGTATCGCGGGCCGAAGCTGGGCCGACAGCCGCCGGACGATGTCGAGCGTCGAGTCGACGAGCGCCTCCATGGAGCACGCCCGCTCGCGGGCCGGGCCTGGGGGGCACGGCAGCTTCTCCAGAAACCATGCGAGGTCCATCTTGAGCGCCGTGAGGGCCTGTCCGAGCTGGTCGTGGATCTCGCGGGCAATCGCCGTACGCTCCTCCTCGCGCACCGCATGCAGGCGCTCCGCCAGGTTGCGCAGGCGGGCGCGCGACATGCGCACGTCGCGCTCGATGCGCCTGCGGTCGGTCATGTCCCTGAGCGACAGCAGCCGGGCGGGGCCTCCCTGGTGCTCGATCTCCGCCACACGCATCTCGGCGAGCCGTTTCTCGCCGTCCGGGCGCACGATCTCGACCTCTCCCGTCTCCGCGATCCCCACCGGGATACCGAAGGGGGCGCCCAGAAGCTCCGCGGACGCACGGCCGAACATGTCCAGCGCCGCGGGATTGGCGAACAGGATCCTCCCGTGCGCGTCCAACGTCAGCAGACCGTCCGGATTGTCGTCGACGAGGCGGCGCAGCCAATCGTACGGGCTCTCGAAGCGATTCTGGTCGGCGGCCCGTGCGGGCGCACCGGCGGGTGCTGCGTCGAGGTCCGGCGCACCTGCATCCACGGCGCCCTCCGCTGCCAGATCGGCGGCCGCGCTTGCCGAGGTCGCACGAAGGTGGGTCATGTTCCCGCGCCCGGTCCCGGTGCGCCGAGTTCGCCGACCTCTTTCCCCAGCCCGAGCGCAAGCATGACGGCGCGGCGTTCCACGAAATCGCCGACCAGACGCACAGACGACGCACCGCGCATGCCGATGAGGGTGGGGACAGCGAAGATCCGCGCCTCCTGCGCCGCTTTCGGCTCCCTCAGCACGTCCACGATCTGGAGCTCGCAGCGCCCCGCAGGCAGCGCCTCCCAGACGTCCCTCACCTGGCTGACGGCTCGATGAGAGAGGGCACCGTCGCCGGCCACGAACAGACGCAGCACGTACTCACAGGCGTTGCGTTCCTCTGTCTCCACGCTCATCCTCGATACTTGCGAACCCGCGGGTACGAAGCAGAATTCTGGGAATCAACAGGCGGCTTCCGGCACGGGCCGTCCGGTTACGTTTATCGGCGCGCTTCGTACGGGGCTTAGGACTGCGTCAGCACCTGTTCGCGCGGTGCCCCCTTTCTCCCGGCGGCATACCGTTGCGGAAATCCCATATGCGGCCGGTTCTACCGCACGCGTCACCGGTATGCGTCCGGCGAGGCGCAGCGGCCTCGCCGGCAGGCTCGTCGATCTTTCGACCAGGGAGCGGTCGAGCAGCGTGTTCACCGCCCTCGCGCCGGCCCGCCGCCCCTGCGGCCCCGCGCACGGGGGCGGCCGCGGGGGCGGGAGCCGACCGCAAGGATGCGCTGCACCATGCAACGACCCCGTGCCGAGTGCCGGGTTGCGCGGGCCGCAGCGGCTGGCGCGTCAGGCACCGGTAGCCGGCACGCGTCTCGCCGCCGAAGCGGTCGAAGCATACGAGCAGAGCTGACGCGTGCGCGTTGACCGCGCATCTCTCGGACGGCCCCCTCGCTGTCGCAGATCTCCGCGATATGCGTGCGATACCGGCGTTATCCTGGCAATTTGTTCACACTCGTCTATACTCGTTCGCGACTGCGTATCACGTCATTGCACACGACATCGATTTCCACAGAGGGGGTTTCATGGCCGCCAGGAGAAAATCCACGACACGCAAGAAGACGCAAAGACTGACGCGCAAGAAGAAGGCGCAAGCCGGCAAGCGGAAAGCAACGGCGCGAAAGACCGCAGCCAAGAAGCGAGCGCGGGCCAGGCGCAGACCGGCCGCGCGCAGCGCGGCCAAGAAGAGGGGCGCCAAGCGCAAGACCGCGAAGCGCAAGACCGCCAAGAAGAAGGCCGCCAAGCGCAAGACCGCCAAGAAGAAGGCCGCCAAGCGCAAGACCGCCAAGAAGAAGGCCGCCAAGCGCAAGACCGCCAAGCGCAAGACCGCCAAGAAGAAGGCCGCCAAACGCAAGACCGCCAAGCGCAAGACCGCCAAGAAGAAGCCCGCCAAACGCAAGACCGCGAAGCGCAAGAGCGCCAAGAAGAAGCCCGCCAAGAAGGCCGCGGCGCGCAAGCGCACGAAGAAGGCTCCGGCGAGGAAGCGAACCGCCAAGAAAGCCGCCGCGCCCGCTCCTCAGGCGCCCGCGCCGGGCGAGGGCGCCGCCGCTGCGCAGAGCAAGTTCGACAGCATGGCCAGGAGTGCACGGCGCGAGATCGACGATATGGCGAAGAGCGCCCGGGAGCGCATCGAAGGGACCCTGGGCGGCACGCGTCGCGAGGAGAGCAAGCCCGCCCGCCCCGAGCCGCCGCGCCGCGAGGAGCACAGGCCGCGCCACGAGCCGTGGAGGCCTCACCGCGACGTGAGCAGGCGGCCGGACGAGGAAGAGCGGGCCCGCAAACCGGGCGGCGGTGAAGAATCCGGCGAATCCGGTGAAGGCGGCGAGCCAGGCGGCGGCGGTGGCGGCGGATTCCGCTGGCCCTGAGACGCCGCGGGCGCAGCAGCCTTAACGCGCACCCATCTCGACGGCGCGGGCCCATCGGCGGCTCGCGCCGTTCTCTTCTGCTCAGCCACCCGGGACAAAGAGGCGGACACGCGCGCGTCCCGGGATCCAGCTCACCCCGCGAGATCCCCCCGAGCTCCCGGAAATCCGCGAAGAGCTCAAGAGATGCGGGCACCGGCGCAGCGCCGGGTCATCCGCTCTTCGAGCTGGACGTCTTCGCTACGAGGCTCGCGATGTCTACCCGGCGCATGGCGCTCACCGCCGCCTCCAGCGCTCCCTCGGCGCACAGGCCGCTGACGGCCGCGTCTTCATACCCTTCCAGGGCGGCCTGAATGCACGCCTCGCGCACAGCCTCTGCGAGCGCGTACGCATCGCTCGAACCCCGCTGCATCGACAACTCCCCGTGGAGAAACGCTATCCGACAGGCGCACAGGTTAAGCGAAGAATGCCCACACTCCCAAACATCCGGACGGTCAACACGATCCTCTACTGCAAACGGTGGCAGGAGACGGTGGACTTCTACCAGCAGCGCCTGAAGCTGCCCGTCACCTTCGCGACGGCCTGGTTCGTCGAGTTCCGTCTCTGCGACGCCGCCCGCCTCAGCGTCGCCGACGAGCGGCGCGCGTCCGTCAAGAGCGCCGGGGGCGGCGGGATCACCATCGCCCTGCAAGTCCAGGACGCCGACGCGGCCTGGCAGGCCCTGAAAGAGGGCGGCCTCGAGCCCGGACCGGTCCAAGACCACGCGTGGGGCGCCCGAGTGTTCTACTTCGCCGACCCCGAGGGCCATCGTCTCGAGGTCTGGTCCAGCACCTGAGCACCTACCCCGCGCGCCGGGACGTCGCGGGGCTACGGTGGCGGAGCGCGGTCCCGGTTCGATACGGGGCCGGGTTTTCAGCTAAAGTGTGTGCTTCCTGCGCAGCGTCACGAGCCTTGTCCGGCTGAATCCTGCTCAGCGGCGCGGCCTTTCGCCCGAAGGAGTCCCCCTCGATGCTCAAAGAACGTGACCCCCATTCGCAGCAGATCCTCGGCGACGGTCGATACCTGCTGCGCTCGGTGATCTTCCTGCTCGTGCTCCTCGGCCTGGGGACGCTCGTCCGCGGCCCGCTCGTGGACGGCTTCATGGCCAATCCCATTCTCAACGGCACGATCCTGGGGATTCTGGTATTCGGCGTCGCCTACACCTTCCGTTGCCTCGGCCAGGCCTACGCGGATTCGCGTGCTGCGACCCGAGCCACCGTGCTCGCCGACCAGGTGCATGCCGGGAAACGTCCTCTCAACCACGCCAACGAGGTGCTCTTGAGCACCGGACAATCGGGTCTCGGCGAGTTCTTCCAGACCGTGCACCGTATCCTGCACCATGGAGAGACGAGCGCCACCCTGCCTTACCTGTTGGATTCGGTGGCGACCCGGGGCGAAGATCGGCGCGCCCTGGTGCGCTACCTCACCGGTGCGCTCGTTTTGCTCGGCCTGATCGGCACGTTCTACGGTCTGCTGGTGACGATTGGCGGTGTTCGTGAGGTGCTGGGCAGCCTGTCGGCGGAGCCGGGCGCGGACACCCTTGCGCTGCTCACGGATCTGCGCGAACGGCTGGCGGTGCCTCTCAAGGGCATGGGCATCGCCTTCTCCTCGTCGCTCTTCGGATTGCTGGCCTCGCTGGTGCTGGCATTCCTCGAGCTACAGCTGTTTCACGCCCAGAACAACCTCCAGACGCGCCTCGAGCTCCTCGTGGTAAGCGATCTGGTCCCGTTGTGGGGCGCGGCGGGCGGCACCGTCAGCGCGGGCCCGGAAGCCCCGGCCACACCGCGTTATCTCAACGCGCTGCTGGAAGCCACGGCCGATCGCCTCGACCGCGCCGCGAGCCTCCTCGAGACGCAAAGCAGTCACGACGGGGGCGTCAGCCGCCTGACGGAACAGGTGGCGGGCCTCGGGCAGCACCTCGAGTCCCTGCGCGAGACCCTGGAAGCGCTGGAGCGCGACCGCACCGCGGATCTGCGTCACGAGCTCAGGTTGATGACGCGCACGCTCGCACAGGAAAAGAGTCCGCATGCCTCGGAGACGTGAGCAGCCCTCGGAGTTCAATGTCTGGCCCGCCTTCACCGACGTGTTGGGGGGCGTGGTCGTGGTTCTCGTCTTCCTCATCACCGTGTTCGTGATCGGCGAGGTGCTCATCAGTCGCGAAGCGATGACCAAGGACACGGCCATCGGCCAGCTGGCCAGCATCGTGCAGTACATGGAGGACCTGCTGGGAGCGGGCGAGAAGGAGCGCCGGCGCCTGGAGCGGCGGATCGGCGAGCTCGAAACGGACCTCGCTCAGCGCGAGCGGGCCCTGGCCGACGCCCACAGCGAGCTGAGCGACCTGCGCACCGCGCGCGCGCGCATGGCGAACGAGGTGCAGTCCCTGCAAGGGGACGCCGAGCGCCTGCGCGAGGCGCTGGCCGCCCGTGAGCGCTCCTATCAGCAGCTCGCAGCCGCCAAGGAGCGCGCGCAACAGCTCTCCGCTGAAGCCCGGCGCGAGGTCGGATCCCTCGAGATCCGCGTCACCGCGCTCGCCGCCGAGCTGGAGCGTCTCAACCGCGCGCTCTACGGCACCCGGGACCGCTTCTCCGAGAGCCAACGCGCGCTACGCGCACGCGAGGCCGAGGTTGCCGCCGCCAACGAGCGGGCCAGCGAGCTCGAAGCCGAGCTGGCGCGCAAGGATGCCGCGCTGCAGCAGCAGTCCGTGAAGCTCACCCGGCAGGCCAGCCGCATCGAGGAGCTGGATCGGCTTATCAAGAGCCGCCTGGTGGAACGCGTGGAGGAGCTGGAGAAGTATGCGAGCGACTTCTTCGGCCGCCTGCGAACGGTCTTTGCGGACAACCCCGACATCAAGATCGTGGGCGATCGCTTCGTGTTCCAATCCGAGGTGCTGTTCCCATCGGGCGCAGCCGACCTGTCCTCCGAAGGACGCAAGGATCTGAACAAGTTCGCCGACGTGTACGAGGAGGTCGAGGGACAGCTACCACCGGATCTGCCCGTCATCATCGAAGTTCAGGGCCACACCGACCGCGTACCCATCCACACCGAACGCTTCCGCTCGAACTGGGAGCTGTCCACGGCGCGCGCCCTGGGCGTGGTGGATTATCTGATCGAGCGCGGCATCCCGCCGGAGCGCCTGGCCGCCGTCGGCATGGGGGAGTACCACCCCATCGATCCGGGGAACACACCCGCCGCTTACCGCAAGAACCGCCGCATCGAGCTCAAGATCACGAGCCGTTGAAC
>CAZPFD010000041.1:0-16354 GCA_964585725.1 uncultured Ectothiorhodospiraceae bacterium
CGGCGGCAAGGTTTCCCGGAAATCCGCGAAGAACCCTGCTTCACGCGTCGACGCCGCAGGTCGCGCTCACCTCGCTCAGCAGCCACTCGCGAAAGGCGCGCACTTTGGGCGTATCGGCCAGGGCCCGGGGCGAGACTACGTAGTAGCAGAAGCTCACCGGAAAGGTCACGTCGAAGGGTTTGACCAGCCGCCCGGCGGCGAGATCGTCGGCCACGAGCACGCTGCTCGCCAGCGCCACGCCCTGACCTTCGGCGGCCGCCTGCAGCACGAACGAGCGGGTCTCGCCGGTGAACTCGGCGCTGTGGCGCGGCTCGATGTCATCCAGCGCGGCCGCCTTCAGCCACATGTCCCAGTCGGGCCATGTCGGATAGCGCGGATTCCACTCGTGGCGAAGCAGCGTGTGGTGGCGCAGATCCCGGGGCGTGCGCAAGGGGTGCCGCCCTTGCAGCAGCGCCGGGCTGCACACCGGGAACACCTGCTCCGCGAACAGGCAGTCCACCCGCAGCCCGGGATAGTCCCCCGACCCGTAGCGGATAGCCAGATCCACCTGCTCGCGCGTGAAGTCCACGACGCGGCGGGTGGCGTCGATGCGCACGTCCACGCCGGGGTGGCCTTCGCGGAAGCGATCCAGGCGCCGCAGCAGCCAGCGCGCGCCGAATGCGGGCTCCACGCTCACGGTGAGCGGGCGCGAGGCGCTGCGGCTTTGAAAGGTTTCGACGGCGTCGCCGAGGCGCGCGAAGGCGTCGCTCATCGCGGGCAGCAGCGACTGGCCGGCCTCGGTCAGCTCCACGGCGCGGTTGAGGCGCACGAACAGCGGCGCACCCAGGTACTCCTCCAGCACCTTGATCTGATGCCCCACCGCCGCCGGGGTCACGCTCAGCTCCTCGGCCGCCTTGCTGAAGCTCAGGTGCCGGCCCGCCGCCTCGAAGGCGCGCAATGCGTTGAGGGAAGGCAGTCGGGCCCGGCGGTGCATTATTTCATTCAAGATTTATTGAATCGAATCTCAGAAAAGATCGTTTGTCAGAGCCCGCGGGCGCTACGAGAATGGGCTCCAACGCAGACACTTCAGCCATCAACGAAACCATCGCGCCAGCCTGCCGCGCGAATACACTGGAGGTAACATATCATGAATACGCCCTATCGTTCGCTCCCCTCGCGCTCCGGGCTGGAGCACCGCGAGCCTCCAGCGCGTACCCCCGGCAACCGCCTGACCGCCCTGGCCGCCGCCGGCGGGCGGGTGATCGGCCACCTGCGCCAGGCTCGGCGGCGCCGCCGCGCCATCCACGAGCTGTCGGCGCTCTCGGACGCCCGCCTCGCCGATATCGGTGTGCCGCGCGAGCGCATCCCCGAGGTGGTGGACGGGCTGCTGCGCCGGGAGGCGGCGGCCCGCTCCAGGCCGGCCGCCGAGCCCGCACCGGCAACGCTGCGCGCGGTGGCGGATTGCCGGGAATGCGCCTGAGGGCAGAGCCGGTGGGGGCCGCGGCGGGCGAAGCCGCCGCGACGCCCCCCACCTGCGCTGGGCCATGGCCGGGCCATGCCGCAGGGCGCGAGACGGCTGTTGCCGCCGGGCGCTTCCAGCGCAGGATAAAGGGCTCAACAACAGACACTTACAGACCCGGCGAACGCTACGTTTTCAACAGGCGTGGGCGATCCGTCACGGCAGGCTCCGCTCCCGCAAAGGCGGAATGTTTGCCGCGTAAGCCATTGATTTGAAGAAGAAAATATAACTGCTCAATTGTTGAGCAGCCCAATCGCGAGGCCGTCCGGCAAGCCGGCACCGACTTTGTTCACAGACTTATCCACAGATTTTGTGGAAAAGCGTTCCCGCCCGCAGAGCGACGAATCGGTGAGCGCTTCGGGAGCGCCCTCCGCCCTCCGCACCCGCGCCGCGGTGGCGGGCGGGGCGCGCACGCAGCGAGCCCGGCCGGCATCGCCCGGCGCCCCCTCCACGGGGGCCGGGCACCGGCGCCGAATCACTCGCCCAGCGCCAGGTAGCGCTCCGCCACCGCCGCCCCGCCCGGTGTGTGCGGCATCTGCGTGAGGTCCATGGCCATCTCGATGCCGCTCAGCGTCGCGCTCAACATCAGATCGTTGACGTCGCCCATGTGCCCGATGCGAAACGCCTTGCCTGCGAAGCGCTGCAAGCCGCCTCCGAGCGCCATGTTGAACCGCTCCAGCACCACCGAGCGGAACCGGTCGGCGTCCTGGCCCTCGGGGACGAGCACCGCGGTGATGGAGTCGCTGTGCTCGCGCGCCTCCCGGCACACGGTCTCCAGGCCCCAGGCATCCACGGCGCGGCGGGTCGCCTCGCCCAGCCGCGCGTGCCGGCCGAAAACGTTCTCCAGCCCCTCCTCGTGCAGAAGCATCTTCAGCGATTCCTCGAGCCCGTAGAAGAGATTGATGGCCGGCGTATAGGGGAAGAAGCCCGTGCGCTCGCACTCCCGGTGCCAGCGCCAATCCCAGTAGCAGCGGGGCAAGGCGGCATGCTCGGAAGCGCGGCGTGCCTTCTCGCTGACCGCGTTGAAGCCGAGCCCCGGAGGCAGCATCAATCCCTTCTGGGATCCGCCGACGGCGACGTCGACGCCCCACTCGTCCATGCGAAAGTCCATGCACGCGAGCGACGAGATGGTGTCGGCGATATACAGGGCGGGATGGCCCGCGTTGTCGATGGCCCGGCGGATCTCCGCGAGGCGCGCGGTCACGCCGGTCGAGGTCTCGTTGTGGACCACGAACACGGCCTTGATCGCATGGTTCCGGTCCTCGGCCAGCCGCGCCTCGATGGCCGCCGGATCGGGGCCGCGGCGCCAGTCGTTCTCCATCACCTCGACGCTCAGCCCGAATTGGCGCGCCATCTTGATCCACAGCAAGGAGAACCAGCCGCTGTCGAACATGAGAATGCCGTCGCCCGCGCTGAGCGTATTCACCAGGGCCGCCTCTCCGGCGCCCGTGCCCGACGAGGGATAGATGAAGATCTCGCCGCCGCGGGTCTTGAACACCCGCTTCATGCCGCCGAAGAGCTTGAGCGCGAGGCGCGCGAACTGCTTGCTCCGCTGATCGATGGCGGGCTTGTCCATGGCGTTGCGCACGCGTGCGGGAATGTTGGTGGGGCCCGGCAGCTGAAGGAAGTGCCAGCCGATCTCGCGGTGCTCGCCCGAGCCGGGTCCTTGAGGTATCGCGTCGTGCATCGTCCCCTCCCTCCTCGCCCCGGCGTGCGTGCAGCGCAACATGGGCGCGCGGCGCCGGCACTGTTCGGAAAGCTTCCGGCTAGCTTAACAGGACTTGCGCGGCGCGTGCCGCGCCAGTGCTGCCGCGCGCGGGCTCCGGGGGCGGACGATTGCCATCCGGCGATCCAGCGCTTATCGTCTCTGCACCCTTTCCGAGAGCCATCGAGCGCACGATAACGGGCGCACCCCGAGCCCGCTGCCAAGGCGATGCGGTGTCCCAGCTGCCGAACGGAGAACCGTGAGGCGCGCCGGTTCTGCGCCCAGTGCGGGCATGCGTTGCCCGTTGCCTGTCCGAGGTGCGGCTTCCTCAACCTCGCGAGCGAGAAGTTCTGCGGCGGGTGCGGCGCGGGCGCCGTCCCGGCGCCGCGCACCGCGGAGCCCGCGCCGCCCGCCTACGAAGCCTCCGCCACCGAGCCCGAGCGGCGCCAGGTCACCGTGATGTTCTGTGATCTGGTGGAGTCCACGGCCCTGTCGCGGCGCATCGATCCGGAGGATCTGCGCGAGATCATCCGTTCCTATCAGAAGGCCTGCGGCAGCGTCATCGAGCGCTACGGAGGATACGTGGGGCGCTATCTCGGCGACGGCATCCTCGCCTATTTCGGCTACCCGCAGGCGCACGAGGACGACGCCGAGCGTGCGGTGCGCGCGGCCCTCGATGTCGTCGAGGCGACGCAGGGGCTGAACAGCCCCGTGCTCCGGGCGCTGGAGCTGCACCCCGCGGTGCGCGTCGGGATCGCCACCGGCCGCGTGCTCGCGGGCGATGTCATCGGCGGCGGTGCCTCCCAGGAGCGCGCGGTGGTCGGCGAGACGCCGAACCTCGCAGCGCGCATGCAAGCGCTGGCCGAGCCGAACACGGTGCTCGTGGCGCCGGGCACGCACGCCCTGGTGGGCAGCCTGTTTCAGTGTGAGGATCTGGGCGCACATCCCCTCAAAGGCTTCGCCGACCCCGTGCGCGCCTGGCGCGTGCTCCATTCCAAGCGCGCCTGGACCCGCTTCGAGGCGGTGCACGGCCAGGCTCTGACCCCTCTGATCGGGCGCCGGCGCGAGCTGCGGCTGCTCCTCGAGCGCTGGGAGCGCACCAAGGGCGGCGACGGCGGCGTGGTGCTGCTCTCGGGGGAGGCGGGCGTCGGCAAGTCCCGCCTCACCGAGACGTTCCTGGAGCAGGTGGCCGGGGACCACCCGACCCGCTTCCGGTATCAGTGCTCCCCCTACCACACCAACACGGCGCTCTATCCCTTCATCCATCACCTGGAGCGGGCGGCGCGCTTCGAGCGAGACGACGACCCCTCGACCCGCCTGAGCAAGCTCGAGGCGCTGCTGAACGAGCCGCCCGAGCGCCTCGCGCGCATCGCACCGCTGTTCGCCGCGCTGCTGTCCGTCCCCACCGCCGATCGCTATCCGCCCCTCGAGCTCACGCCGCAGCAGCTTCGCGCACGCATCTTCGGCGCGATGATCGAGCAGGTGGAGCGCTACGCCGCCAACCACCTCGTGCTGCTGGTGTTCGAGGACGCACACTGGGGCGATCCGACCTCGCGCGAGCTCATGGAGCGCGTGGTGGCCAAGACCCGCGGCGCGCAGGTCATGGCCATCATCACCTGCCGCTCCGGTCAGTTCACACCGCCGTGGAAGGACGAGCCGCACGTGGCGGCGCTCGAGCTGCGGCCGCTCAGCCGGCGCCTCACCGCCGCGATGGTGGCGCGCATCATCGGCGATCAGGCACTGCCCGCCGCGGTCGTCGATCAGATCGTGGCGCGCACCGACGGCATCCCGCTGTTCGTCGAAGAGCTGACCCGTGCGGTGCTGGGATCCGATGCGCGGCTCGTGCCGGCGGGCGGCGAGCCTGCGCCCGGCGCATCCCCGGCCTTCGACATCCCGAGCTCGCTTCAGGACTCTCTGATGGCGCGCCTGGATCAGCTCGCGCGCTCCAAGGAGATCGTCCAGATCTGCGCGGTCATCGGCCGCGAGTTCTCGCACGACGAGCTGGCCGCGGTGTGCGCGCGATCCGACGAGGAGCTCGCGGGCGCGCTGGAGGCGCTGGTGCAATCGGGGCTCGTGCGCCGCACGCGCGGGGCGGCGCCCGGGCAGAAGCACTACGTGTTCAAGCACGTCCTGCTCCAGGAGGCCGCCTACGAGAGCCTGCTCAAGGCGCGGCGCCAGGATCTGCACGCGCGCATCGCGGACGTGCTGGAGGCGCATTTCCCCGAGCGCGCGCAGGCCGAGCCGGAGCTGCTGGCGCGGCACCTGACCCGCGCGCGCCTGCCCGGGCGCGCCGTGGGGTACTGGACGCGGGCCGCGCACCAGGCGCTGGCGCGCTCGGCCAATACGGAAGCCATCGCGCACGCGGACAGAGGCCTGGAGCTCGTCGCCGGGCTGCCGCAGGCGCGGGAGCGCCATGCGTCCGAGCTCGAGCTGCACGTGGTGCGCGCCGCCGCTTACCGGGCGCACAAGAGCTTCGGCTCCGAGGAAGTGATCCGGGATTTCTCCGCCGCGCGCGCGCTGTGCGAGCGCCTCGACGACGCCGTGAAGGCCATGGATGTGTTCCGCGGGCTCTACGCCTGTCACTACGTGCGCGGGGATTGGGGGCAGGCGGGCCGCCTCGGGCGCGAGGTCATGCAGCTGGCCGAGCGCTACCAGGATCCGCACTACCTCTGTCTCGCGCGCTACATGCTCGGGGCCATGATGTTCTGGCAGGGTGATTTCCCCGGTGCGCGGGATGCGCTCGAGGAATCGGCGGCGCTCTACGACGCCGAGGCTCACAGCACCATGACCCTGGCCTCGCAGCTCGATCTGCGCGCCGCGGTGCTCAATCATCTGGCGTGGTCGCTGTGGATCCTGGGCTATCCCCGGCAGGCGCTGCGCACCACCGAGCAGGTGCTGGATGCGGCGCAGCGCCTGGGACAACCCTTCAATCTGGCGCTGTCGCTGTTCTGGACCTGCGTGGTGCGCAGCTGCTGCGGTCTGCTGACGCCCGGGGATCGATACTTCCTCGCCCTGGAGGACACCTGCGAGGAGCACGGCTTCGCCTATCTGGGCGCCTGCGCCGACGTGCTGAAAGCGCAGCTCCTGGTCGGCTCCGGGCAGCCCGGCGCGGGGCTCGCGCTCCTGCGCCGCACCTTCGCCACCTTCGAAGCCGAGCGCGCCGGGCTCGGCCGGCCCTGGGCATCGTCGGTATGGGTGGGCGCGTGCCAGGCGCTGGGCGCGGTGGACGAAGGCCGAGCGGTGCTGAGCAGCGCCTTCGGCGCGGTGCAAGCCCACGGCGAACGCCACTGGGAGGCGGAGCTGCACCGCCTCGACGGCGAGCTGCTCGCGCTCGGTGCGGGCTCGGACCCGGAGCCCGTGCGCGGCGCCTTCGAGCGTTCACTGGCGGTGGCCCGCGCGCAGGGCGCCCGCGCGCTGGAGCTGCGCGCCGCGATCAGTCAGGCGCGCTGGATGCAAGACGGCGCCGAGCGCGCCGGCGCGGCGCAGACCCTCGACGGCGTCTACCGCACATTCACCGAGGGCTTCGACACCGCCGATCTGCGCGCCGCGCGCGAGCTGCTCGAGACCCTCGCGTAGGGTGGGTTGAGCGAAGCGAAACCCGCCATTTGACCACGACGACCCCGCAAGCGTTGTTACCGACCCGGGGCGGCGTCGCCGCGCCACGGATCGCTCAGGGTCTTGTCGAACGCCCGCAGCGGATGGCGCGCGGGCTCGAGGCGCTCGTCCGCGTCCCACGGCTCGAAGGCGTTGCGCACGTTGGCGAGCCCGGTGCGCGCGAGCTCCGGGTAGTGGCGCAGGATCACGGTCTTCAGATCGGCGTCGTCGATCCAGTCGAGGCCCTCCTGGGTGTAGACGTCCTCGTTGTAGGCGTCGGTGTAGAAGCGGTCCGCCTGCAGGCGGCGGGTGGCGTTCAGGATGAAGATCTGGAACAGCGTCTCCCCGAACCCGAACCCGGTCGGCCGGTGGCCCTCGCCCAGGGTGCCCACGAGCAGATCCAGCTTCTCCACGTCCTCGGGCTGATCACCGTAGACCCGCTTGAGCTTGGCCACGTGCTCGGCGTTGTCGGTGAGATCCTCGAACGTGCGGATGGGGTTCAGGCCGAGCTGGCGGCGGAACTCGTTGTAGCGGGGCACGCCGCGCTCGCGGGCGCGCAGGATGTCCACCGCACCCAGGTCGAACACGGGGTTGCCCGGCACGCTCAGCTCCTGCATGAAGCGCGGGAAGTTGTTGAGCACCAGCTGCCCCGGGTGCTGATTGCCGAACGAGTAGAACAGATCCGCCATGGGCACGCGCTTGGTGAGCGCGGGCGAGGCCGCCTGGCGCGTGCTCGCCACCGGCATCTCCTCGATGTCGCCGCCGTCGGCGGCGCGCCGGATGTCCAGCGTCTCGGGCAGCAGCGGATGCAGCCGGTACACCTCCACGAACTCCTCGGTCAGCCCGTAGGGCGAGCCGTGCTTGTCGATGGGGTTCCCGACCACGCCGCCCGCCTCGGGATTGCGCACGTTGAACGACGCGAGCGTCTTGCGGTGCTTGCCGTAGCGCAGGAAATTGGTGAACAGACCGTACCAGTTCGCGTTCAGACCTGAGCTCGCGGCGCGATTCGGCAGGATCGCGGGCGTCCACTCCACGGTGTGGATCTTGGCCATGACCGCCGCATTGACCAGGCGCGCCACGTTGAACAGGCGGTTGTCGTCCCAGTGCGGGTACTTGGACTTCAGGCGCTCGCAGATGGCGTTGTGCTCGCGGGCGAAGAGCGTGTGCAGCATGGTGAGGCCCACCCACCAGTTGCGGTTGAAGCCGGTGTCCTCGATGCCGCCCCGGCCCACGGGGAGGCGGCCGTCGGCGCTGAGCTTGAGCTTGCCGTCCGCGCCGCTGCGCAGCCGCTTCTGCGTCGCCGCATCGCTGCCGTAGATCTGCGATCCGTCCCACCAATGCGTGACCTCGTTGATGTAGGTCGCCGGCGTCTTCTCCCCTTCGGCCTGGCGCGTGGGATCGGGCTGCGTCCTGGGCACGAACATCTTGCTCTGGCGGTAGCGGGTGCGCGCCGGGTCGTCCTCGGCGAGCGGGATCTCGTGGATCTCGGGCAGCGGGTTCTCCCCGTGGCTCACCCAGTCGTGGTTCTGGAACTGGATCCAGGAGGCGGCCAGCAGATTCAGGAAGGGCACGGGCTTGAACTCGTCGCGGGTCAGCAGCACGCGGCTCACCTCGCGCGGATTGGGCGTCATCAGCGCCTCGCCCGTCTCCGCACGGATGGCGCCGTCCTCGACGTTGCGCAGAAAGCGCGTGTACGCCGCACCCTCCTTGGGGTTGTCCAGGTTGTTCCAGCTCCCGTCGGCGGTGCGAAAATGGGTCACGCCCGCGGGAGGCGCCTGCCCCTTGGACTGAAACGCGGTCAGCGCACCCCGCGGATAGGTGTTCTTCAGGTTGTCGCGGTTGAGCCGCTCGCGCATGTACGCCAGGGTCAGGATGGCGAGAGTGAACGAGCGCCGGTACCAGTTGGTCCACACCGCGTCGCGATAGCCGAAGATGCGCCCCCACAGCTCGGTGGCCGCATTCAGCCCCACGCTGACCACGAACCCGACGCCGTTGCCGGCCGCGATGAGCGTGCGGTGCAGCAGCCCGCGCCGCGTTGCGGGCTGCGACGCCGGAAGCATGTCCTGCGCGATCTCCGGCGCCGCCAGCAGCGCGTCGCGCTCGAAACGCTCCCGGGGCGGCACCTCCACGTGGATCCTGGAGGCGGCGTTCGCCCGGCAATGCGCCAGCATCTCGTGCCACTGCGAGGGACCGGGGTCGCGCTCCAGCGCCGCCGCGTAGTGCTGTGCCGCTTCCGCGTACTTCTCGGTGTGAAACAAGGCGAGACCCAGGAGCGCGTGGCTCTCTGCGCCCGGATCTTCCTCTGCGGCGCGGGTCAGCGCGGCAACGGCCGCGGCATACTCGCCTCGCTCGATGAGCGCCTCGCCCCGCTCGCGCTCCTGCTGCCACGACGACGCATCGGGTGGCTGCATCGCTGCGGAGCCACGGGCCTGCTCGGTGGGCGTGGTGCTGTCACCCATAACTCCTCCTTCGCCGGTGGCGGCGGGTCTCGCTTCGGGAAAAAAGAGGACATTCTGATTCCTGATTACCCACGAAGCTCAGCCTGCCGAGCGGGGTGGCGAGCCCTTGCGAAGGGTGACTGGCGGAGCGCGGAAAAGTGGTGTCAGACACTACTTTCAACGGCGGCGTCGGCGCGCGACGGCTCACGACGCTCCGCGTGCGGCTCATCCGGTGCCAGAATGTCCTCGAAGTAGGCGTTGAGCAGGCGCTTCTCCGGGTCGAGTCGGGCCCGCTCCGCCTCGAACGCGGCCAGGCGGTCGCCGAATGCGCGTCTCGCCTGATCGCGCGTGATCCCCCACGTCTGATTGAACAGCGGAACGCCGCCGCGTTCGCTGCAGAACTCGTTGTAGGCGCGCAGGAACGCCTCCCACCCGGGATCGGCGGTGGATACCGGATCGATGGTGAGCACCGTCCCCTCGCTCGAGTAGGAGAAATGCGAGCTCTCGTCGTGGGCGATGCGATAGCCCACGTGCGTGAGGTTGGGGCGATACCCCGTGCGCGCATAGTAGTCGCGGCAGAAACCGAAGTATTCCCGCAGGATGCGCGGGTATTCCTGCTCCGGGAAGGCCCAGATGCTGAACGTGTACTTGCTCTTACCGCCGCGCGCCGGGTAGCGGATGATCTGGTCGGTGGGCACCGTGCTCCGGCCCCGGATGAGCGCGCGCAGCACCAGCATGACGATCTGGTTCAGGCGATCGACCAGGAAGTACCGGACGCGCTTGGCGGGCACGTATTTCGTCAGCAGGTAAGCCAGCAGCGGCGTGGCCTTGGACCAGGCCCAGTTGCGCAGCCGCCACTGCCAGCTCGGCGCCGCCGGCTCCGGCGCGTGATCGTCATACCTCCGAAACTCCACGGTGATGGCGTCGAGGAACGGCATGATGTAGAGCATCATCGACTCTTCCCGGCGGGTGAGCTCGGGAAGCCGCCGCTCGAACTCGTCCAGATCGAAGCTCTGGTGATACACGGCCATGGCCCGCAGGGGAGCCACCTTGAACGTGGCTTCGTAGACGATCCCGAACAACCCGTAGCTCGCACGCACCATGCGCAGCCGCTCGGGATCCGCCTCGGTCACCTCGACGATCTCGCCCGCCGGCGTGACCATCTTCACGCCGATGACGTAGGAGGACACCTGGCCGTACTCCCCGGGCATGGAAGCGTCCTTGGTTCCGCCGCACGCCGCGCTCCCGATGGTGAGGTTGCCCAGCTCCACGTTCACGTGAAACTGGCGTCCGCGGCTCTGGAGCGTCTTCGCCACGTCGATGTAGAGGGCGCCGGCCTGGGCGGTGACGAAGTCCTCACCCACCTCGAGCACCCGGTTCATGCGCTGCATCAGGATCACCGTGCCGCCGTCGGCGACGCCGCAGCGCGTGGTCGAGTGGTTCGAGCCGATGGCGCGCACGGGCGCGGGGTAGCGGGCGGGGTTGCGCATCACCGCGACGATGTCCTCGACGCTCTGCGCCTCGACCACCACCTGCGGCCACGAAGCGGTGCCGCCCTCCCAGTTGCTCAACCGGATGCCCATCGGTGCCCTCTCCTCCCGTTGCCGGCGCTCGCCGGACGACTCGAGTCGTGCCCGGACCGGGCGGCGCGTCAGCTCACTGCGTGGCGGCGCCGGCCCTTCTCACGGCCGCACGGATGCCGGATCCCGCCGCGTCTTCCCCGGCCGCGCGTTGCGGCGCCTGGCCGGCACTCGGAGCATGCACGGGCTGAGGGATGGGGCCTGTGGGTTTTCCCACATGTTTCGGTCTCGCGCGCGCTCACCACTCCTGCAGCGCTGCGTAAGCGGTGAACAGGCTCTCGATCAGCACGTCGAACACGCGTCCGAGCAGATGCAACAGGAACAGGACCACCCGCATGGTATCTTTCCTCCGGTCACCTCGTGTCTCATACCATAAGCCAAAACCAAGGAGAACGCCCGTGTCGCCCGCCCTGCTGCTGCTCCTGGTGCAGACCCACTGACCCCGCGCAGCGCTACTGCGCGGCCTCGCCCGCTTCGCGCGGGAGCTGCGTGTGCGGCCGCCCGTCGCCGTCGCGCAGCGTGAACGCCACGCCGCCCTCGGGCGCGACGATCAAGTCCGCGCGCTCGACGCCGTTTTGATCCACCAGTCGCAGGCCGGAGCCGCTGTCGTCCAGACCCAGAATGATCCTGGGCGCGCCCGCGGCGCCCGCGAGGCCGAGAACGGCCTCCCCCGCGGGCTCCACGCCGAGCTGAACGCCGGTGCCGCCGTCGGCGCGGTTCATCAGTATCAGCGTGCGCTCACGACGCCCGTCGAGCGCCATGAGCAGCCGGATCTCTCCGCGCTCGTCGTAGAACGTGAGCGATACGACGGCGTCGTGGCTCTCGAGCTCCGCACGCCTTGCGCCCGATTCGTCCACGAGCACGAAGCGCTGGGCCTGCACCACCTCCGGCACCGTTTGCGTCGCCTGGCTCGCGCAGCCGCCGGCGGTGATCAGAGACACCATCGCAGACACTGACATCCATCGTCTCGCTGTCATGGGGCGAAGCCTCTCGGTCGAGAATGTGATTTTCCCTGGGGTCAGACACGACTTCTCCATGGCTCGGCGATCGGCGGTGTCTGACCTGTCTGACCCCGCTTCTTAATCAAGGTCGCCGAGCGCGGCGACGATGTCGCGCGGCTCCATCATGCGCCCGATGCCGACGGCGCGCTCCGCCATCTCCCCGTACACCGGGCCGAGCCATCGAACGCCGCGCCGGCTCAATCGTCTCACGTTCGCCCGGGTGGCCTCGTGGGACCACATGTGGGGATTCATGGCCGGCGCCATCACCAGCGGCGCCGCGCTGGCGAGACAAACCTCGGTCAGGGCGTCGTTGGTCCGCCCCGCGGCGAGCCGGGCGATGAAATCCGCCGTCGCCGGCGCCACCACGATCAGCCGGGCCCACGCCACCCACGACGCGCACTCCCCGGGCCGCCCGGATGCTCCCGTCAGGCACCGGGTTGCGGCGTCGAAGCTCGCCGGCCCGACGAACTCGGCCGCGGTCGCGGTCAGCAGCACCCGAACCTCGGCGCCCCGCGCCGCCAGACCCGCGGCCACATCCGGGCTCTTGTACGCCGCGATGCCGCCGGTGACGCCGAGCAGGATGCGTTCCCGCGCCAGCGCGTCGCTCATCGGTGCCCCTCGTCAGCCCATCGGTCGCTCACCCTCACGGATCACGCCCCTGTTGCCGACACACTCACGGTCAGGCTTTGGAGTGAGCGGCTGTTCACCGACTTCCGTGCCATGCGTGGCCTCGCGAGACGACCGGCGGCGGTGGCAGGGCGCGCACCCCCGCACGGTTTAAGCCGCAACACCAAATAAAGTTGAGGGCGCCTGCGCAGACCGGTACATTGTGGTACTTTTTGCACTTGCACAATCGATCATTCCCCCCAGGATAGCCGATGCTCAAGCAACTACTGGCCGCCGCGCTGCTCGTCGCGGGCGGCGCGGGCACCTGCCTCGCCGCGCCCCTCTTCCCCGGCGGCTTCTCCGCCGAGTATGCCCTGCGAAGCGGTCTCCTCACCGTGGCCCGCTCGGAGCTCTCCCTGACTCCCGCCGTCGACGGGCGCTTCGTGTACGAGCTGCGCGTCGGACTCACCGGCGTCGTGTCGCTCTTTCACGACGTGCGTACTCTCGAGCGCAGCGAAGGACGATACCGCGACACGGACGGGCTTCGCCCCTATGCCTATCGCTACGAGCGCAGCGGCGAGGGGCCGGACAGCGCCGCCATCGCCTTCGACTGGGAGGCGGGCGTCGCCCACAACACCTTCCAGGGCGGGACCCGCACCTTCGCGCTCCCCAACGGCACCCTGGACAAGCTCTCCTATCTGCTCGTGCTCATGCAGGACCTGGCGCTCGGCAAGCGCGATCTCCGCTACCGCATCGCCGAGGGCGGCGATGTGAGCACCTACTACTTGAAGGCCGTCGGCCGGGAACGCCTGGACACGGCCCTGGGGCGTCTCGACACCGTCAAGGTGCAGCGCTGGCGCGAGGGCGACGCACCCGATACGACGTTCTGGTGCGCCCTCTCCCTGCGCTTTCTGCCGGTGAAGGTGGTCCACCACCAGGACGACGGTCGGGTGGTGTCGGCCTTCATTCGCACGCTGGACGGGCTCGGCCCGCCCGCGACCGCGAACGACCCCCGGCCGTACTAGAGCAAACGCTCCTGAAATAAGTGTCACGGCAGCCGCCGTGACAGCTCTGCACGGGTATCGCCTGCATTCCCCGCCGGCCCGCCGCCCGGGCGCCGTTGCCCGCGGGCCGGTCAACGGGCAAGATAGCGTTGATCCATCCTCCGCCCGGAGAAGCACGCCATGGCCAATGACGCCAACGCCGCCTTGCTCACTCGCGACGCGGCACATCTGATCCACCCGCTGCACAACCGCGCGGTGCACAGCCACGGGCGCGTGTGGGTGCGCGGCGAGGGCCCGTTTCTCTTCGACGCCAACGGCGACCGCTACCTGGATGGTCTCTCGGGGCTGTGGAACGTCACCGCGGGGCACGGGCGCCAGGAGCTGGTGGCGGCGGCGACCCGCCAGATGAGCGAGCTGGCGTTTGCATCGGGCTACGCGGGCAGCTCGAACCCGCGCGCCATCGAGCTCGCGGAGCGCCTCTCGGCCATCACCTATCCCCGCATCAACCGCTTCTATTTCACCTCCGGCGGGGGCGAGGCGAGCGACAGCAACTTCAAGATGGCCCGCTACTACTGGAAGCTCAAGGGCAAGCCCGAGAAGACCAAGGTCATCTCGCGCCAGTGGGCCTACCACGGGGTGACCCTGGCCGCGATGTCGGCCACCGGGCTCAGCAACTACTGGCCCATGTTCGAGCCCCGCGTGCCGGGATTCCTGCACATCCCCTCGCCTTACCCCTACCGCTACGAAGCCCCCGCGGGCACCAGCCAGGGCGTCGCCGCCGCGGACGAGCTCGAGCGCGCGATCCTGCGCGAGGGGCCCGACACCGTCGCCATGTTCATCGCCGAGCCCGTGCAGGGGGCCGGGGGCGTCATCGTGCCCCAGGACGACTACTTCCCGCGCATCCGCGAGATCTGCGACCGCTACGACGTGCTGCTGGTCACGGACGAGGTCATCACCGGATTCGGGCGCACGGGCAAGCTCTTCGGCCTCGAGCATTGGGGCGTGGAGCCCGATCTGATGCAGTTCGCCAAGGGCATCACCTCCGGGTATTTTCCCCTCGGCGGCATCGGCATCAGCGACGAGATCGCAGCGACCATGGACGCCACCGACAGCGCCTGGATGCACGCCTACACCTACAGCGCGCATCCCGTGGGCTGCGCCGTCGCGCTGGCCACGCTCGACATCGTGCATGACGAAGACTTCCCGGGACAGGCCGCCGCCAAGGGCGCGCGTTTCCTGCATCATCTCCAGGAGACGCTGGCCGATCACCCGCACGTGGGCGAGGTGCGGGGCCTGGGGCTCATGTGCGCGGTGGAGATCGTGCGCGACAAGAGCACCAAGGAAGAGTTCGATCCCGCCGAGAAGGTCGGCGCCCGCCTCCTCGCGGCGGCCCTGGAGCGCGGCCTCTTCAGCCGCGTGCGCGGCGACGTCTTCTGCCTGGCGCCGCCCATCATCACGCCCGATGATCAGCTCGATCGCATCGTCGAGATCCTGGCAGACGCCGTGGTGGCGGTCCTCGGCCCGTAGGGCGGGATGGAGCGCAGCGCAACCCCGCCGCATCCGGCTCGACCCCCGGCCCGCATGCGCGTAGGCTTTGGCCCTACGCGCAGGCGCGCCGATCCCTGACAGATTCGCTCGTTGGTCAACCGGTAACCTGCCCGAGCCGTTGGCCGCCACGGGCGCGCTTTTGGTGGCGGATCAGCGGTAGCGCCCCGCCGAAGCCTCCGGAGGAGGCAGGAGGAAGATTTCTCCTGGCGGGGCGCTTTCACGTCCGGCGGCCGCCCTCCCCCCGCAGCCACCCGCGGCCGCGTCCTTTCTTCAGTAAGCACTTGATGGCGACGATATTTCCTTCATCCGTGCGTGCGCATCACAGCCCCGCCGACCGGCAAGCGATGTCATGGCCAATCGGGTTCAGGCGTTACGGGAGTCGCATTTCTCCGAGCTGACCGACGAGCAGCTCGATGCCTGCTTCGCCCAGCTCGCCGTGATCCTCGCCTTCTGGCGCTCGGCACTGCGCTACGAGGGGGTCCGCCCCGACGACGTGGATCTGTTGAGCGAGCTCCACGACTGGAACGAGCGCGGGGGCATTCATTTCAAGTGGCATGCGCCCGGCGCCGACATCGAGCACTGCCTGTGGCTCATCGCCATTCGCGAGTATCTGCACGGCAACGATGCCGCCGGCATGAAGGCCGAGGCACGGGCCCGGCACTACGCGGCCCTGCGCGCGCAGCGCCCCGCTCCGGCGAACGGCACGCGCCGGCCCGGGCGCGCGATCCGCGCCGCGACGGCGGCGCACGCCCCCGGGGACATCCGTTGGGAAGAGTCTTTTGATCTGGTGCCCAAGTCACGCGAAGAGGCCGACCCCTTGCGCTGCGTCCTCTACGACGCCCAGACCGACCGCGCCTACGAGATCGCTACCGGCCGTTCCATCTCCATGAAGGCTTTCGCCGATTACGTGCACGACGCCAAGCGCCGCCTGTCCAAAGCCGCCAAGCACACCCCGGAATAAATGCCGCAGCCGCGTCCGGGATCGCCCCGGCACGCGCCCGGCCGCCGCCCAGGCGCGAGGGTCCGCGGGACGCGCATGCAACCGGCCGCAGCGTCAGCCGCCGCGGCGTTCCAGGAAGCACTTCCGGCAGTAGACCACGATCTCGCCCTTGGGACTCTCGGTCATATAGAGCGATTCGCCCGAGCTGACGACGTGGCCGCAGCTCAGCCACACCTCGTCGTGGGCCCTGTGGCGGATGAGACCCTCGCGCTCCGCGGGATCGGCGGGGAGGGGTTTGACCTTGAACTCCTTGACCACGGCCGATGCTGTCGGCTCCCGTGGGTTCCACATCAAGGGAAAAGAACGACTCACGGTCTCAAATCGCGACGCACGCCTCATTCTCCCCCGCGGCGCGTCGACCGCGTCGCGCTCGGCCGCCC
>CAZPFD010000041.1:16454-19813 GCA_964585725.1 uncultured Ectothiorhodospiraceae bacterium
GTGTGGAAGTTCCGCGAAGGCACGTTCCTGTCGACGGAGTGCCAGAGAACGTGCGGATACGCACGCAGCACCTACTGGGTGCTCTTCGAAGAGGACGCCGTACGCTTCGTCTCCGAAGCTCGGTGCCCGGAGAAGAATGCCACCATAGTGTGGAAAGGCGTCGTAAGAGGCGACGAGATCGAAGGCACCTTCACCTGGACCAAGGAACGGTGGTACTGGACCATCGAGAAGGATTTCTGGTTCAAGGGGACACTGGTCGAGCCGGACATGGCGCTGGCCGAGTAACCCGTTCACCGAATCGGCCGGAATGCCGGCGTGGCCGAGGCAGGCGCAGGGCCGATCAGATCATTGAAGAACAGCCGAACGAGAGCGGTACTGACCATCCTCTTGTTCGTGTCGGTGGTCGTTCTCGGCAATCTCCTGACGCATTGGTTCACCGATCTGCTCGGCTTCGAGGTTCGCCCGAGCAACGAGGAGATCGTTCATCGCATCATCCTCGCCTCGAGCGCCGCCTACGTCTTGCTGATGGCGATCCCCTTCGTTCCCGGCGTCGAGATCGGGATCACCCTGCTGATGGTGCTGGGACCGAAAATCGCCGTGCTGGTCTACGTGTGCACGGTGGCAGCCCTCAGTCTGAGCTTCGTCATCGGGCGATGCATTCCCGAACGCGTGCTCATCGCGTTCTTCCAGGATCTGCATCTGAAGAGGGCAAGTGCCCTGCTCGCCCGGCTCGAGCATCTCGACGCGCACCAGCGTTTACGCTACATGCTCGAGCGCGCGCCGAAAAGATTCGTACCCTTTCTGCTTCGGTACCGGTACGTGGCGCTGCTGGTGGCCGTCAACCTGCCGGGCAACATCATCGTCGGGGGCGGCGGAGGCATCGCCATGATGGCGGGGCTGAGCAGGCTGTTCTCCCCGGCCGCGTTCTTCCTCACCGTCGCGGTTGCGGTATCGCCGGTGCCTCTCGCGCTGCTGCTCTTCGGCAAGCATCTTCCCGGGTGGGCGCTGTGAAACACCGCCGCAGTGAGGCGCAGGGCCGCGCTACAGACCGGCCGCCAGCTCGCGGGTGAGCTCCCCGGCCGGGATCTCCTTGCACCCGCTCGCATTCTGCCCGGACCACAGGGGCGAGAACTCACCCGAGCCCCGGCTTTCCGCCTGCGCGCGCAACGGGGCGAGGGCCGCGGCGGCCAGGGGAGCGGCTGCGTCAGCGTCATTTTCGCGCTCCAAACCCCAAGCACCCGCGACCGAAACGCGTCCTATATCACGCGCCCACGGGAGCGACAAGAGCGCGCGCCGGGCCCGTGCGCCGCCGCTCGAGAGCGCGGGCTCCGAGCCCGTCGGATTCCCGTCTGGCTCGAGCCGCGCTTGCCCTTCTTTTGAAGTCGTTGCCCCTCTGTGCTATGTAGCCGTCCTACGATCCGCAATACCCCTACCCCATCGATCTGGAGGAATCGCCACAAGAGCGCAGTGCGCACCCCGATGGTGCTCGAGCTTCAAGCCCCCGATGCGCGGGAGAAGATCCACGCCGCCATCATCGAGGGCGCGAAGCGCTTCGAGAGAGAAGGGCGCATCGAGATAGCCATGCCGGCCGTCCTGGCAAGCGCAACAAGACCCTGAAGGCAGCCGCCTGCGCGGCACGACCCCTCCCAGAGCACCACCCATGCGTCCCCGGCCTTCGCCCGGCCGGGTTGGAGGCGCTTCGGGATACCTCCACCCACCTTTGTGCGTTATCGCAAACAGATTTTGCACTTCTCGGGAATTGTCTTGCAATCGAGCAAAGCCTAGCCTTGGCTCACATCGGCAGATGCGCGGTCTCGCCCGCGCCGCCGAGCCGATGGCAACGAATCCGGCCCAACGTATTCGAAGGAGGCACCACCATGCTCGACGCCAAGACCGCTCCCTATGCCGCGCTGCTGCTGCGCGTGAGCCTGGGGATCATGTTCATCGCGCACAGCGTCTACCTGAAAGCCGTGGTGTTCACGCTGCCGGGCACCGCCCAGTTTTTCGCCTCGATCGGCCTGCCGGCGCTCCTGGCCTACATCGTGTTCGCGGCCGAGGCCATCGGGGGCGTCCTGCTCCTGCTCGGCGTCCACGCCCGGTGGGTGGCGCTCGCCCTCACGCCCGTCCTGCTCGGCGCCGCCTGGGTGCACTGGCCGAACGGCTGGCTCTTCACCGCCCCGAATGGCGGCTGGGAGTACCCGGTGTTCCTGGCTGCGGCCGCGTTCGCGCAGTCGCTGCTGGGCGACGGCGCCTATGCGCTGCGCCCGCGCGCCCGGCGGCTGCCCGCACGTGCGGAGGCGGCATGATCAAGGCGCTCGTCGACGGGGTCTGGCACCCGGCGCTGGAGGAAGGTCCGGCGTTTCGGGCCGCGGCGGCGCGCTCGCGCTTCCGCGGCCGCATCAGCGCCGACGGCAGCTCCGGCTTCAAGGCCGAGGCCGGGCGCTATCACCTCTACGTCTCCTACGCCTGCCCGTTCGCTCACCGCACGCTCATCCTGCGCAAGCTGAAACGGCTCGAGGACGCAATCTCCCTATCGGTCCTGGATCCCTACTGGGGCGGGACCAACGGGTGGACGTTTGGAGACTGCGAGGGCTGCACGCCCGATGGTGTCAACGGCGCTCGTTACTTGCATCAGATCTACACGCGGGCGAATCCGACCTACACCGGCCGGGTCACGGTGCCGCTGCTGTGGGACAAGCGCGAACGCACGGCAGTCAACAACGAGTCGAGCGAGATCATCCGCATGTTGAATACCGAGTTCGACGCGTTCGGCGACGCGAGCGTCGATCTCTATCCGGCGCCGCTGCGCCCGCAGATCGACGAGATGAACGCGTTCCTGCAGCGCTACGTCAACTCGGGCGTGTATCGGGCCGGCTTCGCCCGCACCCAGGCGGGCTACGACGGGGCCGTGGACGAGCTCTTCGGGGCTCTCGATGAGCTGGAGGCGCGTCTCGGGCGGCAGCCTTACCTGGCGGGCGATCGCATCACGGAGTCCGACTGGCGCTTGTTCGTCACCCTGGTACGGTTCGATGTCGCCTACTATGGCGCGCTCGGCTGCAATCTGCGCCGCCTGGTCGACTACCCGAACCTGTGGCGCTACACGCGGAGCTTGTACCACGTGCCGGGCATCGCCGAGACGGTGCGCTTCGATCACATCAAGCGGCACTACTACGACCACTACACGGGCATCATCAACCGCACCATCGTCCCCAAGGGGCCGCTTCTCGACTTCTCACTCAGGGACAAGCCCCCGGAGTCGCAGAGACGCGCCGCTGCGCTTGACCTGCGCCCTCATTGAAGGTCTAACGCCGCCGTTGAGTCGCGCACTCATCCACGCACACGCTTACATGCAACCCCGA
>CAZPFD010000042.1:0-4073 GCA_964585725.1 uncultured Ectothiorhodospiraceae bacterium
CCCACCAGCCCCGGGTGGAAGGGCAGGAAGTTCCACTTGGTGCCCGCCGCCGCGAGCACGTCGCGGGTGTCGATGCCGATGCGCTCGAAGATGAGCGCGAGCTCGTTCATGAGCGCGATGTTGAGATCGCGCTGCGTGTTCTCGATGACCTTGGCCGCCTCGGCCACCTTGATCGACGGCGCGCGGTGCACGCCCGCCTCCACCACCGATTCGTACACGTCCGCGACGATGTCCAGGGTGCGCGCGTCGAGGCCCGAGACCACCTTGCGGATGCTGGCGAAGCTGTGCTGGCGATCGCCGGGATTGATGCGCTCGGGGGAGTAGCCCACGCTGAAGTCGGCGCCGCAGCGCAGCCCCGAGGTCCGCTCGAGGACCGGCAAGCATTCCTCCTCGGTCACCCCGGGATACACGGTGGACTCGAACACCACGATGTCGCCGCGCTCGAGCTGCTCGCCCACGGTGGCGGTGGCGCGCAGCAGGGGCCCCAGATCGGGTCGCGCGGCCTCGTCGATGGGCGTGGGCACGGCGACGATGTGAAAGTCCGCAACGCGCAGATCGCGCGCGTCGTCGGTGAAGCGGACGTCGGCGGCCGCCAGCTCCTCGCGCGTCACCTCGCGCGTGCGGTCGTGCCCCTCGCGCAGCTCGCGCACGCGGGTCGCGGAGACGTCGAAGCCGATCACGGGCCCCTGCTTCGCGAAAGCCACGGCCACGGGGAGGCCGACATAGCCGAGGCCCGTTACCGAGATCCTTCGATCGTGCGGCATCTATGAAACCTCGAAGCCCTTGCGGCGGGATTGCGCTGCGCTCCATCCCGCCCCACATGCTCCGTGTCAGCAGGGTTGGCGAGCAAGCTCGCTCCTACCAGATTGCGCAGCATCATGTCACTCCGTAGTACTCGCGGTACCAGTCCACGAACCGGCGCACGCCGACCTCGATGGGCGTATTCGGCCGGTAGTCGAAGTCGCGCACCAGGTCGTCCACGTCGGCGAAGGTGTCGGGCACGTCCCCCGGCTGCATGGGCAGCAGATTGCGCTGCGCCTGACGGCCCAGGCACTCCTCGAGCACGGCGATGTAGCGCTCGAGGTCCACGGCGTCGTTGTTGCCGATGTTGTAGACGCGGTACGGCGCATTGCTGGTGGCCGCGTCCGGCGCCTCCCCCGACCACTCGGGGTTCGGGGCCGCAGGGCGATCGATGACCCGCACCACGCCCTCGACGATGTCGTCGACGTAGGTGAAGTCGCGCCGGTGGCGGCCGTAGTTGAAGACGTCGATGGGCCGCCCGGCGAGGATGTTGCGGGTGAAGGTGAAGAGCGCCATGTCCGGACGCCCCCAGGGACCGTAGACGGTGAAAAACCGCAGCCCCGTCGTCGCCAGCCCGTACAGATGACTATAGCAGTGCGCCATCAGCTCGTTGGCCTTCTTGGTCGCGCCGTAGAGCGATAGCGGATGATCGACGTTGTCGTGCACCGAGAACGGCAGCCGGGTGTTGGCCCCGTACACCGAGCTGGTGGAGGCGTACACCAGGTGCTCGGCGTCCGTGCGGCGACAGCCCTCCAGAACGTGCAGGAACCCGACCAGGTTGCTGTCCACGTACGCGTGCGGGTTCTCGAGGGAGTGCCGCACCCCGGCCTGCGCCGCCAGGTGCGCCACCCGCGGCGGGCGCTCGGCCTCGAACAGCGCCTCCATGCCGGGGCGGTCGGCGACGTCCAGGCGCACGAAGCGAAAGCGCGCGTGGGGCTCGAGGCGGGCGAGGCGCGCGCGCTTGAGCTCGACGTCGTAGTACTCGTTCAGATTGTCGAGGCCGATCGCCTCGTCGCCGCGCTCGAGCAGGCGCTCGCACAGCGCGGCGCCGATGAAACCGGCCGCCCCCGTCACCAGGATCTTCATGCCGGCGGCGGTTCTTCCGGACGTACGACGGGCTCAGCAACCAAGTAGAAATAGACTCCGCGGTGCACTGCCTGGGGAACGCGCATCGTTCGGCACCTGAACACCAAAGTCAAGGAACGCTCGACCTTATCGACCGGCGCCAGCGGCGGCTGAACGCCGCCGGAGCGCGGAAAACGGGAGAGTGGCGACGGGCTAGCGGCCCAGGGCGCGGCGCAGCTCCTCGAGCACCGGCATCTCCTCGAGATCCTCGGCGCTCAGCGCGTCCCAGTCGACGCCGTCGGGTGCGGGCGGCGGCGACTCCACCACGATGGCCTCCTCGGGTGTGACGATGAGCGAGACCGGGAGGTCGTGGGGGTCGGATGGGAACGAGCCGGCGATCTGCAGCGGGTGCACCGTGGTCACCACCGGCACCGGCGGATGCCCGAGCTCGCGAAAGATGGCGTACTCCAGGTCCCCGTAGCCGTGGCCCTTGCCGCAGCGGCGGCCGTCGCGGGTCACCACCACCGAGCCGGTCACGATGAGATCCACGGCGGGGAGGTCATCCACCGCCACCGCCTCCGCCCAGCGCTCGCCTTTGGAGATGCTGGCCGCCTGCTCCACCTTGTTCGCCGGGATGCGCTGCGGATCCAGGCGCTTGAACCCCCCGCGCAGCCGCGGCGTGGGCACGAACACCGTGATGCCGCGGCGCAGGGCCTCCGCGCGCACCGGCCGCTGCGGCGCGTCCGGATTGACCTTGATGCGCGAGACGCCTTCGAACACGCGCTGCGCCAGCAGCCGCTGCGCCGCCTCGCGGGCGCCGGCGAAGTTGGGGATGCGCCCGTGGGGCGGGAACGGGAAGCGCGCCGCCTTGGCCTCCGCGAGAGCGTCCCACACCGCCTGGCGGGCGTCGGCCTTGGTCCGAAAATGATCATCCGTCATGGGTCACCGGTCATCCGTCCTCGCTTCCCCTCCGTCGTCAGTCGTTCCGCGTGACCCGCCAACCCCGGGAAAACGCATCTCCTTCCAGATGACGGGCGACATATGACAGATGACAGGCTATTTCCCGGCTTCGAAGTGGGCCCGGGCGCGGCCGGAATCGAGGGCCTTGCGCACAGCGTCCGCGGCCGCGGCCAGGGTGGGCGCGCGCCCCACGTGCCAGAGGCAGAGCGCCGCGCCGCATACCAAATTGTCTCGCGCCGCGCCGGGTGCACCCTCCCGTGCCGCCAGGCCCGCGGCGGCGGCGGCCCGCGCCATCGCCGCCGTATCCGGTCCCCCCTCCCCCTCCGCGCTTCCCGGCGGGAGATCCCCGGGCACGGACGGGGGGCGCAGGCCCTCGCCGAAGCCGAAATCGGCGGGGCGCAGGTCGAGGGAGTCGGTCTCGGGGCTCTGCTCGGCGCCGGTGTCGCGCTCGGATGGCGCTCCCCCGGATACCGGGTCCGCCGATGGCGCCTCTCCTTTATAGAAGAAGCACTTCCCCGTCTGGCGCAGCGAGGGGATGACCCCGCCCTCGACCCCGCGCACCAGCAGCGCCGAGTGGTAGCCCGCGCCGCGCGCGAGCACCGCATAGATGCGCGGATAGGGCTTGTGCACGTAGCCGGTCACCAGGTGCGTGCGCCCGCGGGCGCGCACGGCGCCGGCCAGGCCCTCCACCGTGGTGATGGCGGGGCGCTTGACGATGAGGTCGCGCAGGCCGATGAGGGCGTGCAGCTTGGGGCAGAAACGGCTCTGATCCACGTAGGCCCAGCCGATCTGCGGCTGGCCGATGCGCTCCGCGGCCGCCCCCGGCGTACGCCCCACGTCCACCCCCGCCGCCGCCAGCACCTGATGATGGGTCACGCCCAGCTTGGGGCCCACGCGCACGACGCCGTGGGAGGCCGTCGGGACGCCGCAGGCCGCGAGCACGGCGGGCAGGAACGGCGCCACCGGCAGGCTGCGCGTGTAGCCGTCGTAGGGATCGGCCAGGTCCACCAGATCGTCGACGTTCGCGGTCGCCGGGCGGGTCGCCGCGCGCACCGCGTCCAGCACGCCCTGGGTCTCCTCGTCGGTCTCGCGCTTCATGCGCAGCGCGATGAGGAACACGCCCGCCTGCACCGGGCTCACGGCCTCGTCGAGCACCAGCGTCATGGCGCGGCGCGCCTCCTCGCGCGAGATGTCCTTGCTGAGCTCCGGGCCGGTGGCGATGCGCTGGAGCACCGAGCGCATGAAGG
>CAZPFD010000042.1:4173-19800 GCA_964585725.1 uncultured Ectothiorhodospiraceae bacterium
CGCCCTCGACGCGCACCGGGTAGGTCGTCAGGTCGTCCTCCGCCGGCTCCTCCAGCACCTCCCCCGTGCGCACGTTGAAGCGGCTGCCGTGCAGCGGGCAGCGCACGAGATCGCCCTTGAGGGAGCCGCCCGAAAGGGAGGCGTCCTCGTGCGTGCAGGTGTCGTCGGTGGCGTAGAAGCGCCCATCCACGTTGGCGATGAGCAGGACCCGCCCCATGGCGCGCACGCATTTCATCCTGCCGGGCGGGACGTCCCGGGTCCGTGCCACCGGCGTGAACTCCTGCCCCATCGTGCTCTCTCCCCGTACCGTGCGCGGCGTCCCGCCGGCCGCGACATCGCGTGTTAGGATAGGCGCCACGTTCGGCGCGCACCGTCACGACATCGTCCAGTCATCTCCCAGAGAGCGCCCTCATGCCGCCATCCGCCGTGCCCACGCTGGAGCAGAACGCGCGTTCATTCTATCAGAGCGGGCAGCTCGCACAGGCCCTCGGCGCCTGCGTGGAGATCCTGTCGCTGCAGCCCGAGCGGGTGGACGTGTCCGGCTTCGCCGCCATGATCGCGCTCGAGCTCGGAGATTACCCCCAGGCGGTCGAGCTCTATCGCCGCACCCTCGCGCTTCGGCCCGACTTCGCCGAGGCCCACTACAACCTCGGCAACGCGCTGCGCCGGCTCGACGAGCTCGAGGCGGCGGCCGCCGCCTACCGGCGCGCCGTCGAGATCAAGCCGGACCTCGGCCCCGGCTATCACAACCTCGGGCGGGTGCTGCGCGCAGCGGGGCGACTCGAGGAGGCGGCGGCCGCCTACGCGCGCGCGGTCGCGCTCATGCCCCGCTCTGCGGAGACCCAGCGCAATCTCGGCAACGTGCTGCACGAGCTTGGGCGGCTGCGGGAGACCGCCGAGGCGTACCGGCGCGCGCTCGCGCTGCGCCCGGACTGGCCGCTGTACCGCGACCTCATCGGGGTGCTGCTGAAGCTCGGCGATGCGCGGGCCGCAGTGCAGGCCTGCGACGAGTGGCTGGAGCGCTACCCGGCGGATACGCTCGTGCTCGCGGCCAAGTGCGCCGCCTTGAACGAGCTGGGCGAGCGCGAGGCGCTGCACGAGCTGCTGGACTTCGAGCGCTTCGTGTACGTGGCGCAGATGGAGCCTCCCGAGGGCTACGCCACGCTCGACGAGTTCAACCGCGCTCTCGCGCGGCACGTCACCACGCACCCGACGCTCAAGGTGCCGCCCGAGGACGACCCCACGTACCATCACCCCGCCCTGTCCATCACCGACGAGCTGCTGGTGGAGCCCAAGGGTCCGGTGGCCGCGCTGGAAGCGCTCATCCACCGCAGCATCGACGAGTACGCGCGCAGACTCGCCGCCGGCCCGCGCCATCGGCTGGTGGAGCACTGGCCGCGGCAGTGGAAGCTCACCGCCTGGGGCGTGGTGCTGCAAGGCCGGGGCAATCTCGTGCCCCACGTGCACCTGGACGGCTATCTCGGGGGCGTGTACTACGTGGAGCTTCCGAGCGCCATGCACGAGGCTCGCGAGGATCGGGCGGGCTGCTTCGAGCTCGGGCGCGCGCCCGAAGAGTTCGCCCTCGAAGCCGAGCCCGAGGTGTGCACCGTGCGCCCCCGGGAAGGCCGCATGATCCTGTTTCCGGCGTACTTCTACCACGGCACCGTGCCCTTCGAGCTCGGTGAGCGGCGCATCTCCATCGCCTTCGATGTCGTGCCCGCGCAGTGAGCCGTCCCGCTGCCGCCGACGAGGCTCCCGCGCCGGGGACCACGCCCTCGCACCAGGGAGGGATCACCGACATGCTGCGATCCGCGTTCCTCTCGCTGTGCCTTCTCGGCGCGGTGGCACCGGCGGCCTTCGCCGGCCAGAGCACCATTCGCGGCTTCGAGTTCGCGCGCGAGAGCTGGTTCTGGCCGTTGCTCTACGACATCGGCGGCGAGACCCTCTACTGCGGATACGCCTTCCGGATGAGAGAGCAGCACACCATCGTGGATCGCTTTCGGGTGGTGGTCGGACACGCCTACCCCGCCGCGTGGATCGCCGAGGCGCGCGGGTGCCGGAGCCCGATCGGCTGCTCGGACGAGGTGTTCCAGTACGCCAGCGCCGATCTCCACAACCTGTGGCCGGTCATCGCCTCGGCGCGCTCGGCGCGCGGCGATCTCGTTCTCGGCGAGCCGGGGCAAGGCGGCACCGGTCGCCTCACCGGGCGCTGCCTGCGCCGCCACGAGGCCGCCTCCGGCGGCGCCGCCTTCATCGAGCCCCGGGACGCGGTCAAGGGCGATCTGGCGCGATCCATCCTGTACATGATGGAGAGCTACGATCTGCCCGGGCGCGGCATGGAGACAGTGCTGCGCCGCTGGCACGACGAGGATCCGCCGGACGAGACGGAGCGCTGGCGCAACTACGTCATCGAGCGCCTGCAGGGCACGCGCAACCCCTACATCGCGCCGTGGGCCGGCGTGCGCTGAGCCGAGCGCGCCGCGCGCATCCATGGTGCCTTTGCGGCGGGATTTCGCTGCGCTCCATCCCGCCCTACGCAGGACATTGCGTGCACGCGAGCGCCGTAGGGGCAGGCGTGCGGTGCGCTCAGTGCAGCTTGAGCTGAGGGCCGGCGCCGCGGCGAAACCAGTCCGCCAGCATGATCAGCAGGGTGCGCGGCGTCCCGTGCACGGCGCGCTGGTGCATGCGGTAGAGCGAGCGGTACGCGAGCCGCGCCAGCCAGCCCTCGAAGGTCACGTCGCCCATGAGATTGCCCATCAGGTTGCCGACCGTGGTGTAGCGGCTGAGCGAGACCAGGGATCCCCGGTCACGGTAGCGAAACTCCGCCGGCGCCTTCCCGTCCAGGCGCCGTGCGAGCGAGCGCGCGAGCAGCATGGCCTGCTGGTGCGCGGCCTGCGCCCGGGGCGGCACGGATCCCTCGTGCCCGATCCACGGGCACTGGGCGCAGTCGCCGAAGGCGAAGATGTCGTCGTCGCGCGTGGTCTGCAAGGTGGGGCGCACCACCAGCTGGTGGATGCGGTTGGTCTCCAGGCCGTCCAGGTCGCGCAGGAACTCCGGAGCCTTGATGCCGGCGGCCCACACCTTCATGCGGCAGGGCACGAAGCGCCCGGTGCTGGTGCGCAGGCCCTCTTCGGTCACCTCCGCGACCTGCTCGCCGGTGAGGATCTCGACCCCGAGCTGGCGGAGCTGCGCTTCGATGGCGCACGACACCCGCGCCGGCAGACCGGGCAGGACCCGATCGGCCGCCTCCACCATCACCACCTGCATGTCGCCGGGGGCGATCCGATCGAGACCGTAATCGGCCAGATAGCGGCTCGCGGCGTGCAGCTCCGCGGCGAGCTCGACGCCGGTGGCGCCGGCGCCCACGATGCCCACGCTGAGCGACTCCCGCGGCGGACGATCCTTTCGCGCCTGGGCGCGCAGGTGATGCTGAAAGAACACGCGATGGAAGCGCTCCGCCTCCTCGGGCCCGTCCAGGAACACGCAGTGCTCCCTCGCGCCGGGCACGCCGAAGTCGTTGACCGTGCTGCCCACGGCGAGCACCAGCGTGTCGTAGCCGAGCGTGCGCGCGGGCGCCACCTCCCACCCCTCCTCCGCCATCAGCGGCGCGAGATGCACGCGCTTGCTCGCCCGCTCGAGGCCCTGCATGCGCCCGAGGCGAAACCGGAAGTGGTGCCTGCGCGCCTGCGCCAGGAACTCGATGGCGTCCTCGTGGGAGTCCAGCGTCCCCGCGCCGACCTCGTGCAGCAGCGGCTTCCACAGGTGGGTGAGCGTGGCGTCGACCAGCGTGACCCGAGCGCGCCGGCGCCGGCCCAGTCGCCGGCCCAGGCGCGTGGCCAGCTCGAGCCCGCCGGCGCCCCCGCCCACCACGACGATGCGGTGGACTGCGCCGTCCTCGTTCGTCTCACCACCCCCGTTCACGCTCTCCTCCTCGCGTTCCCCCCGCTCATCATGCCACGTACTCGTGCGCGCGCCCGCGCTGGAAAGACTGTAGCAAGGATCGGGATCGACCGGATCGTTCGCGGGTTATAAAAAATGCGTTCAATTCTGTCCGCTTACGATGACAGTTGACAGAGACGCGCGCTATCTGTGACTGTAATGCCGTAACAAGGAAATCATTGCGTCGCTTGCAAGGAGTCACGACTGTGACGCGTACCAAGAAACACTGCATCGTCTGCGGTGCCGAGCTCAGCCCGGATCTCAGATCCGATGCCAAGACGTGCAGCCCCAAGTGCCGTCAGAGGCTCTACCGCCTCAACAAGGAGCACCAGCTCAGAGACCCGCGCGACAAGCGGGCGGCGCGGCTGCGGCGCAAGGTCGAATACCTGGAGGAGCACAACCACGTGCTCCAGGCGGAGCGGGACTGGCTGCGCACGCAGCTCGAGGCGCTGCGCGACGATCTCGAGGTGCTGAGCCGGGAGAGCCGCGCCCGGCCGGTGTCGCCGAATGCACACGACGTGCCCGTCATCTCGCGCGACATGAAGCGCAAGATCCTGAGCCTGGTGCACCCGGATCGCCACGAGAACGCACACGGGGCGACCGAGGTCGCCCAGTGGCTCAACTCCCTCGCGGTCTCAGACGAGTAGATCCTGATCAGAGGCCCAGTGCCGAGCGCGTCGCGGGGCCGGCGATGCCGTCCACCGACAGGCCGTGCTCCGCCTGATAGGTCCTGAGCGCCGCATCCGTGGCCGGTCCGAAGACGCCGTCCGGCGCCAGGGCGACGCCGGCCTCGCGCAGCGCCGCTTGCAGGGCGCGCACGTCGTCGCCGCGCAGGAACGGCGTCTGCAGCCGCAGCATGCGCGCCTCGTCCTCCTCCGATGCCGCCCGCGGGCTCGCCTCGAACAGCAGCGTGTGCTCGTCGACGGCGACGCCCCGGCAGGTGAAGGGCAGCTCCAGCCCCCACCGCCCCTCGTCCATGAGCTGGCGCAGCGCATCCATGCGGTAGACCGTGCGGTGAAGCAACCGGTTGGAATGGGTCGCGAGCCACTCGCGGCGCACCGCCACGTAATTCTCGATCCAGCCCTTCTCCCCCATGTCCGCCAACCGCCCGTGGCGCTCCACGGTGCGATCGCGCATGCGCTGCCACGAGCCGTGGATGAAGCTGTCGTAGACCACGGCGCACCCCAGCGCCTGCTCGGCACCGAGGGCGGCCGCCGCGCGCTCGGCCGGGCGCCAGTAGACGCGATCGAAGAACCCGTCCTGCACCTCCTGCATCACCGGATCGTGTCCGGCGTCGCGCAGCAGCGCGCGCAGGCGCATGTCGTGGTCGAGATTCACGTCGCGCGCCTCCAGCGGACCCAGGTAGCACATGAGCTCGGAGGCGAGCTCCGCGCCCGGCGCCTGGCAGTAGGCTTTGATCAAAAGATAGAGGTTGCCGCTCGCGAGCGTGGTCTGCGCCCGGCCGTAGGTCAGATGCCCGCTGTCCCCGGCGAGCAGAGTCACCTGCGCGTAGTCGCCGCGCGCGCGTCCCGTCTCGAAAATGTTCACGATCGCCTGCGCGGCTCTCTTCTGGATCTCTGTCAGCATGGCTCGATCCCTCTCCTCCCGGCTGCGTCACCCGCGGTGCGCGCGCGTGCAATGATTGCGGTTAAGCGCCGCGGACACAATACGCAGGGAAGCGGCGGTGCCGGCCGATGCGGCCGACCACTTCCCGCCGCGGCAATGGAGCGTCAACGACGCGCGCCGGCTGCCGGCGCGTCTTCGTCCTCTCTTATTGACTGTGCTTCCGCCAGGAGACCTCGCCGCTCAGGACCGCGCCCGGCGTGGTCGCATCCTGGAGAATCTCCGCGCCGGTGGAGAGCTGCTCGACGACGATCACCTTCTGCTTGCCGAGGCCCGGCCCCGCGTACACGCTGGGAGCCGAGGCCATCCCCGGCCCCAGCTCCACGCTGCCCAGCGACACGAGCTCGCTCTCGGCGCACGAGCCGCCGCCGCCCGCGCACGCGCCCCCGAACACCTGGGGGCTGTCGAGCGGCGTGCCCGTCTTGTAGAAGAGACCGAGCAGCCGGCTCTCACCCTCGGATCCGCACAGATCCTGACTCGGCGTGAAAGCGGCGTTGAAGAGAATACCCCCCACCAGCGCCGAGCCCACGGTGCTGCGCTCCGCCGGATGGGTCCCGTCCGCGTCGTAATCGAGCTTCCACCCGCCCGCCTGCTCCACCGCCGCGATCAGATCGGTGAAGGTGTCGATGGCGCCGCCCCCGGGATCGGTCACGTTGTTGACCGACCCATCGGCGAAGATCTCGGCCTGGGTCGTATCGACCAGCCCGCCCCCGGTGATCGGAAAGATGTTGGGCGCCCCGTCGATGACGCCGTACAGCGCCTGCCGGGGCACGCTGGAGCGGTCGGGGTTGACGAACAGACGCCCGGTGCTGGCGAACACCCAGTGCCGGCCCCGCTCGTCGCTCGTGGCCGTAGGCTGGGCGACGAAGGGTTGGTTCACGTCGAGCATCGTCTGCGAGGCCGGCCAGCCGCTCGCGCTATCCAGACCGCCGATCTCGAGCTTGCGCAGCTCGCCGCCGGGCGAGTCGGTGCTGCCGCTGGCGACGCCGAAATACAGGGCGTCCTGATCGCCGTCGAGGTCCCAGTCCACTATCAGCGGGTCACCGACGAAGCTCTGGTTGACGCCGATGCTCCTGACGAAGCCGTCGCTCAGATCGATCTCCACGCCCGCGCCGCCGTTGCGCATCTCGTAGGCGAACAGGCGTCCCTCCTGCGCGCTCGTGGCCGAGCCGAGCTCCGTGGGCCCGGAGCCGAACACGAGATACCACTTGTTGGCGGATTGGAAGTAGGCGACCGCCGGGAAGGAGGTCGTGTATCCCATCTCCGGGTGCGTGATCTCGGCCAGCACCTCGGGCGGCTGCTCGGGGTCGGTGATGTCCAGCACGGCGTAGGCCGAGCGCATGGTGACGTCGTCGGAGGCGTCGCCGTCGGCGTTGTTGGCGCCGAGACCGTCCCCCGCGGTATCCGTGGTCAGCTCCCCGCCGCCGAGACGGAAGCCGACCACCAGCACCGTTCCCCAGCCGTTCGGGTGCGTCGCATCGTCGGGGAAGATCTTGGCGTCGAACACCCGGGGCTTGAGGTCCACGTAGTAGACGTGCCCGTAATCGGGGTCTTTCAGCCACTTCAGGTGCGGTTGCAGGTTGCGCGGGACGTAGGCCCAGAGCTCCGCCCCCAGGGGATGCGCGCTCTCGCCGTTCATCGAGCGCTTGAACTCCTGGGCGGCGGCGTCGAAGAAACCTCCGTTGAAGGCGTGCAGCATGCCGTCGTTGGCGCCGACGTAGATGACCTGCCGGCGCTGGGCGTACTGCTGGCGGAACTCCCTGTAGCTGGTGTCCCCGAAGATCAGATCATACGATTCCGCCGGTCTCCCCACCGGCGTCGGCGTGGAATGGACGATGTCGCCGAGGCGCATGACCTCCGTGTCCCCATCCCCGTCCAGATCGATCGTGCGGTTGCGGGAGCCGGTCATCTCCGCACCGCGGATGTAGTCCACGAGCTCCTGCGCCTGCGCCACCGACGCGACGTCGAAGTTGCCGAAGTTCGCGCCGCCGATGCTCGCGCGCTCGAAGTCGATCTGCTCGCCGGAATCCACCTCTCCGTCGAGGTCGCCGTCGATCCAGGTCAGAATATGCCGCCCGTCGTCCGCGCTCGTCCCGTACACGCGCTGGGTGGTCGCGTCGACGAAGTCGGGCTCGGGCGAGAGCTGCTCGCGGGCGTCCCAGATGGGCGAGAGCTCTCTCAGCTCGTGGATCGAGCTCGACTGCTCGACGAACGTCAGGTCGTCCGAGCTCGAGAAGCGCCGCACCTTGGTAACCTGGTCGGTTTCGTCGAAGAAGATCTCGACGACCGGATCCGTGTTGTAGTCGTCCAGGCGCGCGTTGGGCGTCCCACCCGGGTTGTCCTCGCGCAGGAAGCCGAGCTCGTCCACCCACAGCGCGTGCAGATTGCCGATCCATTTCACCTCGTTGTTGCTCGCATCCTGCTTGATCGGCTCGTAGAGCGCCTGGTACGCCGCGCCGGAGCCGGTCTGCGTGTTCGCCACGACCGCGGCCGCGGTCCCCGATGCGCTGCGCTCGACGATGGCCTCGAAAACCTGCACCAGCGACTTCTGGAGGGCCGCCGGGTTGGTGACGAAGAAGTAGTTGTCCGGAACGCCGTCTCCGCCCGCGATGGGATTGCCGTCCGCGTCCTTGCGGTCCCACTCGCTCTGAAGGTCGGGTGTGCCGCTGCCGTTCTGATCGATGAAGCCGCCCCACTTGGCGGCGAAGAACAGCGGCGGCTCGAGCAGCTCCCCCGACGCGGCGCCCACGGTGAACGTGTGCGAGCGCGCCGGGTCGTCGACGTCGCAGTTGCCGTCCCCCGGCTCGTCGCTGCAGTCGGGCATGCTCGGATCCGGGTCGTTGAAGGTCCCGTTGTCGATCCCCGAGTAGGCGTGGAAGCCGTCCTGGGTCGTGCCGCTGACGATGAAGCCGAAGAGCTGGCCGTTGTTGGTCGACTCCGCCATCGCGTCCGTGGTCACCCGGAGCGCGGGCGGATTCACGTTGGTGTCGAGCACGTACTCGATGATCCCCCACATGTCCTGGTCGTAGTCCCCGCCCTGCTCGCTGTCCTCCCAGTTGACGTAGAACTTCCCGCTGTAGCTGCCGGGCGCGGTCTCCGCGTGCGGCTGCACGATCTTGAAATCGACGAGCGCCCCGCCCCCGTCCACGCCGACCAGGCGGTAGGCCGGCAGCACCGTGACGTCGTCGTGCCCCGGCACGGGGATCTGGATCTTCGGCACGTTGGTCGCCAGCGCCACGGCGAACGTTCTCGCCTTCTGCACGCCGTCCAGATCCGTGCGCACGTCGCGGGTCCAGCCCCAGTGCGCCGCACCGGCCATGAGATAAGAGCCCTGCACCGTGGGCGCCTCGGGACACAGGCCGAGCGCGGATCCGAGGCCGTTGACGGTCTTGGCGCTGCAGAACTCGTCGTTGTCGGTCCCGTTGCGTCCGATGAAGTACCGATTGCCGGTGATGCCCTCTGCGTCGCCGATGCCGTCGGTCAGCGCGGCGAAGTCGGGGGAGCCGGGGAGATCCGCGCCGCTCATCTGATCGTCGTCGTAGGAGCTGACGCTGGCGTTGAAGGTGACCGTGTTGAGCCGGGCGCAGGCGTTGTCGGCATTCAGGGGATCGGACCAGGCGGTCTCGGGCAGACCGAACCGATCGCCGCCGGCCGGCAACTGGAACGCGGGGGTGGGACCCCCGGCGCCGGCGAAGTAGCGCAGAGCCTCCAGGTAGAGCTCGGAGATGGGATTGCCCCAGCTCGTGCAGTCCCCTTCGTTGATCGAGGCGAGCTGGAACGTGCAGTTGTCGCCGTCGCTGTTTCTGTAGGTCCCGTCGCCGTACCTGTACCCGTACACTCTCATCGAATCCAGGGTATTGATGATCCCCGCCTCGCCGCCGGCGGGGAGCGCCCTGAAGGCGCCGTCGGTCGCCACGTTGACCTCGTCGTCGACGCTGCCCACGTTCTTGCGCAGCACCCCGCCCGAGATGTTCCGCTCGTAGCTGCCGGTCATCAGACCGAAATGGATCAGGTTCTCCTCGCCGTACTGCTGGAGCAGCCCGATGGGCTTCCAGTTGCCGTCGGGGTACTGGCGGCAGCCCTCGTTGTTCCCGCCGCCGATGAGCCCCGGGCTGCACACCGTGATGCGCGCGACGTAGTTCTTGCCGCCCAGCCCGTCGCTCACCTCGCTCGGATTCTCGTTGTGGGCGTCGATGCCGGAGACGGCGGGAACGTTTCCGTTGCTGCCCGGCTGGCTGCCGAAGCTGCTGAGGGTGTCGTTCTTCTCTTCGTACCAGCGACATTGCCAGCGCTCGTTCGAGGCCCACAGCGAGAAGTTGCCTTGCGCGACCCGTATCAGCGGCGGCTCGGTGGTGGTGTACGAGTACTCCCCGCTCGGGGCGACGGTGGTGTTGCAGATGGTGATGCCCACGTCCTCCGCCGGCACCCCGCCCAGATCCTGCTCGGTGGACACGCTGAAGGGCGTGAGCCGGGGCAGATCGTCGCCCATGTAGTACTTGGCGAAGCTGTGCGCGTCCGTGGGGAGGTGCGCCCGCTCGAGCACGGTGGCGCTGCCGGTGTCCGTGGAGCGCTTCCCGCCGTAGAGGATCTTGCGCACCACGTCCATGCGCGTCATCGTCGCCCAGTTCAGGAAGTTGCCGCTCCAGGCGCCGGAGACGGTGTCGCAGTACTTGTCCGTCGTGAAGGCCTTGGGCTCGAAGCGGCTGCTCTCGTAGTCGTAGCACTTGCGCGAGTCGAAATAACCGAAGTAATCGACGGCGTGCTTGTAGGTGGTCTCGGGCTCGCCGTCCGGGGGAATGTCCAGATCCGTGTAGTCGTTGTACGCCTTGAACCAGTACTGGTGATCCTTGGACATGGCCAGCATGACCAGAGGAACCGCGGACTCCGTGGCGATCACGGGAAACGACGTGTACTGGCTCATGGCCGCGCCGGAGACCTCGGCGCGGGCGCTGGATGCGAGGAGCGCGGGCAGGAGCGCGCCGCCCGCGGCGAGGCCCAGGCCCAGGTTGCGAAGCCCGATCAGGGGGTTGCTCATCGTCGACTCCTCAATCTCCCTCGCAACGGGGTGCACTCCGAGGACCGCGACGCTCAGCGTATGACGACGCGGATGTCGCCGCCGATGAGGGTCCTTGCGCCGTCCAGCGAGGCGCCGCGGCTGCGCACGTCGAAGAAGAGCGCGGTGCCGGCGCCGGCGTCCCCCTTGCCGACCCCCTCGTAGCCCGAGCTCGAGCCGGCCGCCGCGCCCACCATGCGAATCGAATGGAGCCGCGTGACGAAGAGATCCGACGCCACGTCCACCGGGTCGTCGAAGTCGCCGTCGCCGTTGCCGTCCAGGCGATACTGCATGTCCTCGGCGCTGTAGTCGCCGAGGGGGACGTTGTCGGCGACCCAAACGTCGTCCGGCGGCCCTGCCGGGCACGGGCAGATCGAGAGCCCCGCGGGCAGCGCGAAGGCGGCGGCGTCGGGCACGTTGCCCCCGGCCGCACCCGGCCACGCGGGCTCGTAGTCGCTGTTCATCACGTGGCCGTCCAGCACCGGCGTCATCCAGCCGAAGCCGATCTCCGAGTGCTCGAAGGCGCGGCCCTCGAGCATCGTGTTGGTGGTCATCTTGAAGTCCAGCACCGTGGTGCGCATGGCGGTCACCGCGACCATGGTCAGAACCACCAGAAACGTGAGCGCCGTGATGAGCACGCTGCCGCGTTCGCGGCGCCGGGCGCCTGCACCGGGTACGAGTGCGTTCGTAGGGCGGGATCCGTCCATCAGCCTCGAGTCCGATTGCGAATCTGGATGACGCGGGTGAAGAGCTGGCGTGCGTAGACGCCGTCCGCGGGCGCCGGCGTGTAATTGAAGCCGCCGGGCATGCGGTAGACACCGGCGTCGTCCGCGCCGACGTCGATCTCGGGGTTACGCACCAGCAGACCCAAACGCACGCTCACCACATCGTTCCAGTCGGCCACGTTGTCCGCCGTGACGTAGCGGTCGGCGGTGCCCTCGACGTCGCCGTCGGTGTTGACGCCGTACGTGATCTGGAGCTGCTCCACGCCTTCGACCACGCCTTCCTGAATGAGCTCGGCGCCGTTCAATGAGAGGCGCGCGAGCGTGGGTATGCCGTCGCCTGCGTCGTCGCCCGTGTTGCACACGCCGTCCGTGCCGGGGACGCTGCACGCGCGCACGAAGTAGGCGAAGATCCGGTAAGGGTAGTTGTACATGCCGGGGCCGTCGGGATCGCCGGCGTCGTAGAGGTCGCCCAGCCCGCCGATGGCCGAGCCCTGCACGATCTCGGCGCGACGGCCGACCGCCGCCCGCACGTAGATATCCGCATCGAGCGGTGCGCTCGTCGCCTGCGCGCTCGGCACGCTGGCCGGGTCCGCATAGCGCACCACCACGACGTCGCTGTTGGGGACGTAGTTCGCATCCGGGATACAGGTTTCCATGGGCGAGGCCGCGATGCCCTCGTACCCCTCGATGCCGGCGGCCCCGAAGGCCTCCCAATCCGCCTGGGTGCAGTCGTTGGTCACCACGGCCGGAAGGCCGGCGTTGGTGCTCAGAGCGCTCGCGGTGACACCGCCCCAGTGTCCGCCCATGTGGAGCTTCTCGGTGATCTCGCGCATCGCGAAGCGCGCGTTCTCGTTGAGCCGCGAGAAGCCGTCCTGAAGCCGGTAGGCCTGCTTGTTGCTGACCAGGAGCTGGATGATGCCGGCCATGAGGATCATCGATACCGTGATCGCCACCATCATCTCCACCAGCGAGAAGCCGCTTGCGCGCCGCGAGAGACCGGACGCACCTGCGCCGCGAGCCGTGCGCCGTGCAATGCCGCGCGTCATGATCTCGCCCTCATGAAGAAGCGCCGGGCCGGTGAGAGCCGCACGCCCGCGCGCATCTGAGCCGGAGCACCGCAACGGTCCCGATCCACCCCTCTACGGACAGCTCAGCGGAGAGCCGTCCGCCTTCGTCGTAGACGCCCTCGGGCGCCCGGTCATGCTGACCACGACGGCCTTGGCCGACTCCGCACCGCGCGGATCGCACAAGGTGAAGGTCCCCGAGTCGTCGCTGGCGCCGTGCGGGAGATAGGCGATGGCGCCGGAAAGAGCGCCATCCCCGCGCAGCGTGCTGGTCGGCCCGACCCCCGCGTAGACTGCGACCAGGCAGTCCTGCCCGGCGGCGCACTCGCCGGCGTTGGCGGCCAGAGCGTCGTCGCCATCCACGTCGGCGAACACGAGCCAGCCGCTTTCCCAGTTCGCACCCGGGGTGCACGCGAGCGGGTCGGCCTGGGGGTCGTCAGTAGCGCAGACGATGACCGTCCGGTTGCGCTTGACGGCCTCGCTGCGGGCGATGTGCAGCGTGGAGACGAACTCGTTCAGCTGCGTCGTCATCTGGTTGTTCTGCACCATGACGCTGAAGCTCGGCACTGCGAGATTGAGCAGTATCGAGCCCACGGCGAGAGTGATGACCAGCTCGGTGAGTGTGAATCCGCGGTCCTGTCTCATCTCCGTCTTCCCCTCTTGGAGCGATTCCCGGCGCCTGCATGCGGGAGGCAGGTGCGGTGCCGCTTCGCACGGCGGCTTGCTCCCTGGAACGCGCTTGCCCTTCCTGAACAGCTTTGACGGCGGAACCGAAATCCTGATCGGAGCCGCAGTTCTCCATACGCGCAACCTCGGTTGCAGCGTGCGGTTTACACATCTGTTACCGGCAGCGCTCCGACTCACCGTAGTCCCCGGAACGACGAACGGATGCTCGATCCCGACGAACGGTCGGAACCGGGGGGCGGAGGGAAAGGTTCCATGCAGGCCCGTAGGAGCGCACCTACGCAGCGAACAGAAGGACGGGAGGCGCCTCGCAGGCTCGCGCGGACATCAGCCGGCCCGCAACCGGAACCTCCCTCTCAAGAGCCTCCGGGGCGTGCCGCTAAAGGGACTGGCCATTTGCTGCGCACGCGAACCTCAGACCCGGGATAACTGACTGATTCCTGACCGGTTCGAGGCTCGGCTCGAGGTTTTCCATGGTTCAGGCGGATCCCTCCGACCTGCAGATCCCCGGCTACCGGATCGTCAAGGCGATCGGTACGGGGCCGTCAGGTTCTGTCTACCTGGCCGAAGCCGAGTTCCAGAGCGATCCGGTCGCGCTGAAGGTGCTGGATCATTCGGCCGGTGCGGCGCAATATCTCCGGCAGTTCGCGGCAGACAGCACCCCCGGGCTGGCTGTGAGACATCCGAACCTCGTCGCCATCCACCAAGTCGGCACGGCCGACGGCCTCCTCTACGTCGCCATGGAGTACGCGCAACGCGGCAGCCTGACGAGTCACCTCGGGCGCAGGATCCCTCCGGCCGCCGCGCTCAAGCTCTCGGAGACGATGGCGCGTGCACTCCACGTGCTCCATCGAGCAGACGTCGTGCACGGGGACGTGAAACCGAGCAACATCCTCTTCCGAGAAGACCGCACACCCGTGCTGGCCGATTACGTCATGGTCTCGGGATCGGATGACCCGCCGAATAATGCGGAGTATCTGAGCCCCGAGCAGGCCCTCGGGCACACCATAGACGGGCGCTCGGACATCTACAGCCTGGGCGTCATCTTGTGCGAGCTGTTGATGGGCGACAACCCGTACCATGCGGACGACGCGACCACCACGACCTTGAACCACCTGAGCCAGCCGGTGCCCAAGCTGCCCGAAGGCCTGGAAGTGCTGCAGCCGCTTCTCAACCGCATGCTGGCGGATCGCCCCGAGGATCGCTTCAACGACACGGCGGCCCTCGTCAACTTCATCGCGACACTGCGCCAGTCGGGGTTATTGGCCCTGTTCAAGGACCACGACGCCGCCTAGGGCGGCGGACCGGGCACTTCGCAGCCCTCCCGTCATTCACGCGCACATGCGTCCGGTGCGGCGTTGGAGCATCCGGCGGCCGAGGCTGCACTGGCTCCACGGCCGCGCAGCACTTATATTCTCATGTGCGTGCGAGCGCCAGCCGAACAGCAAACCGGAGGTGGAGGTATGAAAAGGCAGATTGGTCTCCCCACGATCACGACCCTGGTAGTCTCGGTTTTCGGTGCCGGAGCGCTTCTTGCGAGCGAGCAGGAGGCCTATAAGCCGCCCATCGAGACCCAAACCCTTGTCGAAGAGTCTCTCGCCACCGACGACAGCAAGACGGTCATCATCAAGCGCTTCACCCTGCCGCCGGGCCACGTCGGCGGAAGGCATTCTCATCCCGGATCGGTGTACGTCTACGTGCTCGACGGCGAGTTCACCATCGAGACCGAAGGTCAGGGCCGGCAGACATTCAAGGCGGGTCAACTCTACAAGGAGCCCGTGGGACGGGTGATGCAGGCCCGCAACTTGCGCACCGATGGAAATCTGGAGCTCCTGATCTTCCAGATCGGCGAGGCCGGGAAGCCGATGATGATCAAAGCCGACTGAGCCCTTCGGTTGGCGCTGCCCCGGCCATGCCGGGGCGGGACGGGCGGCGATGAGCCATGGACGGGGCTCCGGCGCGAGGCTGTCGAAAGCGGTGCTTCTCGTCGTCCTGGGAGCGTCGTCGCTCGGAGCCTGCGCCACGGTCGTGACTCCACCCGCTGCGCCGGCGCAGCCGGAAGCCGTTTACCTGCTCGATCATGGCCGGCATTCGAGCCTGGTGCTGCCGGCCGCCGGCGGCGGGATGACGCGTTACGAATACGGCGACTGGGCGTACTTCGCGCTGAACGAGCGGGGAGCGGGTGCCGTCTCGGGGGCGCTGCTCGGTCCCAGCACCGCTGCACTGGGCCGGCAGCGCCTGCCGGGCCCCGCCTCGGAGTCCGCGGTGCGGGAGTACGTGCGCGTTCCCATCGAAGAGCTCCACGTTCTCGAAGTTGACCGCGACGCGGTGCGGGCGCTGCACGAGCGCTTGGATGTGATCTACGAGTCGAGCGACCAGGAGCCCGTATACAATCCGCGCTACGAGCTCGAGTTCGTGCGTCATCCGGACGCTTACAGCGCGCGCCGCAACTCCAACACCATGGTCGCCGATTGGCTGGAGAGCCTGGATTGTCGCGTAACGGGCTCGAAGCTGTGGGCCAGCTGGGACGTTCGCGCTG
>CAZPFD010000043.1:0-11895 GCA_964585725.1 uncultured Ectothiorhodospiraceae bacterium
GCTTCCGCGAGCTCTCGCTTATTCCTCGAGGTAGCTGCGCAGCCGCTGGGCGTTGCGGCGCCGGCGCAGCTTGCGCAGGGCCCGTGACTCGATCTGGCGCGCCCGCTCGCGGGTGACGTCGAACTGCTTGCCCACTTCCGCCAGGGTGTGGTCGCTCTTGATGCCGATGCCGTAGCGCATCGACACCACCTTCGCCTCCTTGGTGCTCAGGGAGGAGAGCACCTCGCGCGTCTCCCGCTCCAGGCGCGAGACGGCGGCCGAATCCAGCGGCGTCTGGGCGCTCTTGTCCTCGATGAGATCACCGAGCTCCGCATCCTCGTCGTTGCCCACCGGCGTCTCCATGGAGATGGGGAACTTGGCGATGCGCAGGATGCGGCGCACCTCGTCCTCGGGCATCTCGGCGCGCTTGGCGATGTCGCCCGGCTGCGCGTCGCGGCCCGTCTCCTGCATGATCTGGCGCGAGATCTGGTACAGGCGGCTGATCTTGTCCTGCATGTGCGTCGGAATGCGGATCGTGCGCGCCTGGTTGGCGATGGCGTAGGTGATCGCCTGCCGGATCCACCAGTGGGCATACGTGGAGAACTTGTACCCGCGCCGGTAATCGAACTTGTCCACCGCCTTCATCAGACCGATGTTCCCCTCCTGGATCAGGTCCGAGAACGGCAGCCCGCGGTTGCGGTAGTTCTTGGCGATGGAGATCACCAGACGCAGGTTGGACTCCACCATCTCCGTCTTGGCGCGGCGCGCCTTGGCGTCGCCCAGAGTGAGCTGGCGGTTGGCCTCCTTCAGCTCGGCCAGCGGCAGCCCGGCCTGCTTCTCGATGGTCTCGAGCCGCGCCTGCGCGGCGCGCACCGGATCGGCCACCGCCGCGAGCACCTCGGGGTCGCCCTGGCCCTCCGCGATCATGCGATCGACCCAATCGAGGCGGGTCTCCTCGCCCGCGAAGCGCTCCAGGAACGTCGCCCGGGGCATACGCGCGTCCTTGACGCAAACCTCCATCACCGCGCGCTCGATGTCGCGCACCTGGCGCATCAGGTCGCGCAGCGGCTCGGAGAGCGCCTGCAGCTGCTTCGGCGTGAAGCGCACGATCAGGAACGCGCGCGTGAGCTGGCGGCGAATGCGCCTGGCCTGCTTGCTCGCCACGCCGTGGCGCTCGGCCGCACGCCGAAAGCGCGCGTAGAGCCCCCGCATCTGCGCGAAGCGGGCCTCCGCCTCGCCCGGGTCCGGGGTCTCGTTGATCACGCCGGCCACGGGCTTCTCCTCGGAGAGGTCCGCATCCGGATCGACGAACTCCGCCACCACCTCGGTGAGGTTGACGTCGCCCGCCTCGAAGCGATCGGCCATGCTCAGCAGGTACGCGATGGTCGCCGGGCAGGCCGCCATGGCCTCGGCGGTCTGACGCACCCCTTCCTCGATGCGCTTGGCGAGCGCGATCTCCTGCTCGTGGGTGAGCAGCTCCTTACCGCCGGTCTCCTTCAGATAGGTGGCGATGGGATCGGTGGAACGGCCGGTATCCGAGTGGGCCACCACGGCGCGGACGGTCTCGACGGTCTCGTCCTCGAAGTCGTCCCCCGCCGAGGGCTCGTCCTTCAGCACCAGCGGAGCCGTATCGGGCAGCTCGTCCACCACCTCGATACCCAAGTCGTTAATCGTGCTGATCACGGCGTCCATCTCGTCGCTGTCACGGCCCTCGTCCGCCAGGTAGTCGTTCACGGCGTCGTAGGTGACGTAACCAACCTCCTTCCCTTCGAGAATGAGCTCCCGGAGCTCCGAGCGCGGGCTTTCCGGCTCGATGCGTTCCGCGAGCTGTTGTCGGTCTTGGCGAGAAATATTCATATGAATCAAACGCTTCTAGAGCCTCGAGTACTCCCAGATCTTTGGACTGAGTCTAACAAGAATATGGGGGTAAATCTTCCCACATCCAGGGCTGTGTCCGAAAAAAGAGGAAATCGGTGGCGGTCGGACCGGTGGACGCAATGAGCCAGGTTCGCCGCGACTTGCGGACGCCTTCCGGGCGCAGTGGGTGCCTGCCGCGCCGGGCTCGACTCCCGACCATTTAAGACGCGAATGGGGGACAGAAGTTCCCTCTCGGCGGCTCGTCCGCCCCGGAATCCCCGCCGACTCCGTCCCCCTCGGACGCATCGTTCCCTCTGCCTCCGATCTGCTCCTCCAAGTGGGAATAATTATCGCATGCAAGTGTTATGCCATCAGTACGTGAAACTACGTAGGGTACCAGAGTGCCGGGCGCACCGCAGGCGCCCCGCCCCGTTCAGCCCGCGGCCCGGCGGACACAACGCGCCGATGGGGGACAAAAAGTCGCCATCGGCGCGGCGCCGCCGCCCGGCTAAATCCCGGCCCGCGCCAGCCGTTAAAAGCCATCGCGTCCTTCACATCCATCCGACCCCGGTCCCCGGGCGCATCGACCCCGCCTCGGCGGGCGGCCAGGACCGAGGACCGGCGGCCGCCTATGCAGGATCTGCACGACCTCGAGCTGATCGTCGAGTCCACGGTTCCCATCGTGGTCATCGAGACCCACGAGGAACGGCGCGTGGTCGCCCTCTTTCAACGCCTGTTCGGGCGCGTGCCCAAGCCGCTCTTTCACTGGACCGTGACCGAGGGCCTGCGCCGCATCGACGTGGATTACCCGCCCCAGCACCACAACCGCGAGCCGGCGGAGCTGCTGTCCCAGATCAAGGGCACGCCGAGCCCCGGGATCTATCTGCTCTCGGACTTTCACCCCTATCTCGACGATCCCACGCACGTGCGCCTGCTCAAGGACATCGCGCTGGCCAAGGCCACGGTCGACCACACCGTGGTGCTCATCTCCCACCGCCTCGCCATCCCGCCCGAGCTCGAGCGCTTCTGCGCGCGCTTCGAGCTCTCGGTGCCCGGCCGCGATCACGTGCGCCAGGCCGTGCTGCTGGAGGCGCAGGCGTGGTCGCGGCGCCAGGGCGGGCGCAACGTGAAAACCAACAAGCGCATGCTGGATCTGCTCATCGAGAACCTGGTGGGCCTGCCGCTGAACGACGCCAGACGCCTCGCGCGCGCGGCCATGGAGGACGACGGCGCCATCTCGCAGTGCGATCTGCCCGAGATCCAGAAGGCGAAGTTCGAGCTGCTGGGCCAGGACGGCGTGCTGTCCTTCGAGTACGACACCGCGCGCTTCGGGGACGTGGGCGGTCTGCGCCGGCTCAAGGAGTGGCTCGAGCTGCGCCGCCCCGTGTTCACCGGAGCGCTGCGGAAGCCGGGGCTCGACCCGCCCAAGGGCATTCTCCTGCTGGGCGTTCAGGGCTGCGGCAAGAGCCTCGCCGCCAAGGCCGTAGCCGGCACCTGGGGCGTGCCGCTGCTGCGCCTCGACTTCGGCACGCTCTACAACAAGTTCTTCGGCGAGACCGAGCGCAACCTGCGCAGCTCGCTCAAGACCGCCCAGGCCATGGCGCCGTGCGTGCTCTGGATCGACGAGATAGAGAAGGGGGTGGGCAGCGATCGCTCCGACGCAGGCACCTCCAAGCGCGTCCTGGGCAGCCTGCTCACCTGGATGGCCGAGAACCGCACGCGGGTCTTCATCGTGGCCACCGCCAACGACATCGAAGCCCTGCCGCCGGAGCTGCTGCGCAAGGGGCGTGTGGACGAGATCTTCTTCGTGGATCTCCCGGACGCGGATACCCGGGCGGTGATCTTCGAGATTCACCTGCGGGCCCGGGATCTCGATCATGGGCGCTTCGATCTGCCGCGCCTCGCGCAAGCCGCCGGGGGCTTCTCCGGCGCCGAGATCGAGCAGGCCGTGGTCTCCGCGCTGTACTCGGCGCACGCGCGCGGCGTCGCCCTCGAGAGCGAGCACGTCCTCGACGCCATCCGCACCACCCGCCCGCTCTCTGTGGTCATGCGCGAGCGCATCGAATCGCTGCGCGGGTGGGCCGCCGAGCGCACGGTGCCGGCGAACTGAGACCATCGCCAAGGCGAAGCACGATCCCCGCATGGACCGGCGAGCGCCGGCCCGGCCGCGCCGGGCGGGTCAGCGCGGGTCCTCGGCGGCCGCTCTCACCCAGCGCAGGGCCAGGTCGGCCATCTGCTTGTCATTCAGGCCCTCGAGCGAGCGCCAGGTGTCGAAGCGCAAACAGTGGCGGAGGGTAACCGCTGCATCCCGGCGCCGCGCCCGCGTCAGCCCCCAGCCGCGCAACAGGCTGTCCCGGCACTCATCCAGGTAGGCATCGAAGCGGGCCATGGGCTCGCGCAAGGCCGGCACCGCCTCCGCGTCGCGATAGGCCACGTGCCACATCCGCGCGGTGCGCCGGTAGTACGCGTAGAACGCCGCCAGGGCCTTGCGGCAGCGCTCGAGGGAATCGCCCTCCTTCTCCCACAGGGCGCGCTCCGGCGGCGGGTTGAGCTCGAGCCAGCGCGTCGTGCAGGCCCCGAACACGGCGTGCTCGTCGGGGAAGTGGCGATAGACGGTGAGGCGCTGCACCCCGGCGCGCTCGGCGATGGCGCTGATCGTGGTCTCCCTTGGGCCCAGCTCCTCGTGCAGCGCCATCGTCGCCTCGACGATGCGCTCGCGGGTCCGCTCCTGGTCCAGAGCCCGCCGCCTCAAGGTGTACCGGCGCTTGGTTCGGCGTTCCATTTAATGAAACATAGCTGTTCATCGAAATATTGACAAGGCCGGTGCCGGTGATCTAGTCTGCGTTTTGCATAAACAAAGATGTTTACTGAATTTGAATACTCACCCGCTTCGAGGTCAGCAGCCACTTGCGGAGAACACACTCATGAATGGACCTGCCACATTCCCCAGCCGGGCGCTTGCCGCGGACACCGTGTTGCTGGGCGCCTACCTTCCGGTGCCGGGCTTCGGGGTGCTGCCGGTCAACGCCTTCGTGGTCCGGGCGCGGGAGCCCGTGCTGGTGGACACCGGGCTGGCCGCGCTGCGCGGCGAGTTCCTGCGGGCGCTGGGCGAGGCGATGGACCCCGTCGACCTGCGCTGGATCTGGCTGACCCACGCCGATCTGGACCATATGGGCAACCTCGAGGCGGTCCTGCGCGCAGCCCCGCAGGCGCGCGTGGTGACCAACTTCCTGGGGATGGCCAAGCTGGGGTTGCACGGCCTGCCGGCGGAGCGGGTGCGCTTGGTCAATCCGGGGCAGCATCTCGACGTCGGCGACCGGAAGCTGGTGGCGCTCGCCCCACCCTGCTTCGATGCGCCGGAGACGATGGCGGTGTTCGACCCCGCCACGCGGACGCTGTTCAGCTCGGACTGCTTCGGGGCGCTGCTCGAGGAGCCGGCGGAGACGGCGCGCGACGTCGCGCCCGAGGCGCTGCGCGACGGTGTCACGACCTGGGCAACGGTGGATGCGCCGTGGCTGCACATGGTGCGGGAAGACCGCTTCGTGTCCGCGCTTGCCGGCGTGGCGCAGCTCTCCCCCGACCGCATTCTGGGCAGCCACTTGCCGCCGGCCGAGAGTATGACGCACGTGCTGCTCGAGCACCTGGAGCGCGCACGCGCGGCCCCGGCGTTCGTGGGACCCGATCACGCGCAGCTCGAGCGAATGATGGCGGCCGCGCCGGCGGCCTGAGACGCCGGGAAGCGCGCTTCTCGAGCTCGAAAAGGCGACTCGAAAGCGCGCGTTGACAAAGCCGCGAGGCAGACCGCAGGATAGCCCGGTCATTGCGCGCCGATGCGCGCCAGCGCCGCGAGGGACCGTCGCTCCATGAGCATCCCCCTGCACACCGAGCCTCTCCCCTCCTCCGAGCCGGTGGACGTGGGCGCGCTCAGAGCGGACCGCCTGAAGCGGGTGCGCGCGGAGCTGGTGGCCCGCGACTACGCCGCGGCCGTGCTCTACGACCCGATCAACGTCCGCTACGCGACCGACAGCCGCAACATGGCGCTGTGGACCATGCACAACGCCGTGCGCTATGCGTTCGTGCCCGCAGAGGGTCCCGTGGTGGTGTTCGATTTTCACAACTGCGAGCACCTCTCCCACGGCATCGAGACCGTGGACGAGGTGCGCCCGGCCAGGGCGTGGTACTACTACCAGTGCGGCTCGCGCACGCTGGAGGCGGCCCAGCGCTGGGCCGACGAGATCGCCGACCTGGTGCGCCGCCACGGGGGCGGCAACCGGCGCCTGGCCATGGACCACTGCAATCCCCCGGGCGTCGCGGCGCTCGCGCGCCACGGGATCACCGTGCACGACGCCCAGGAGGTGCTCGAGGAGGCGCGCAAGATCAAATCCCCCCAGGAGCTCGCCGCCATGCGCGCGTCCATCGCGGTGTGCGAGGCCGGGATGCGGGCCATGCGCCGGGCGCTGGCGCCGGGCATGCGCGAGAACGAGCTGTGGGCGGTGCTGCACTACGAGAACATCGCGCGCGGGGGCGAGTGGATCGAGACGCGCCTGCTCTCGTCGGGTCCGCGCACCAATCCGTGGTTCCAGGAATCCAGCAGCCGGCCCATCCAGGCCGGGGAGCTGGTGTGCTTCGACACCGATCTGATCGGGCCCTACGGCTACTGCGCGGACATCTCCCGCGCGTGGCTCGCCGGCGACGGCAAGCCCAGCGACGGGCAGCGGCGCCTCTACGCCCTCGCCTACGAGGCGATCGAGCACAACATGGGCCTGATCAAGCCCGGGGCCACGTTCAGGGAGATCTCGGAGAAGGCGTACAGGCTTCCCGAGGCCTGCGCCCCCAACCGCTACTCGGTGGTGGCCCACGGCATCGGGCTGTGCGACGAGTACCCGGACATCCGCCACCTTCAGGACTTCGACGCGTCGGGCTACGACGGGACCGTGGTCGAGAACATGACCTTGTGCGTGGAGAGCTACATCGGCGAGGTGCACGGGCGGGAGGGCATCAAGCTCGAGCAGCAGGTCCTCGTCACCCGGGAGGGCGCCGTGCCCCTGTCCACCTACCCCTTCGAGCAATCGTTCCTGTAAACCGTCAGGCACCGACAGAGAGCGGAGCACCCATGCCGGCCTTCGAGAAAGCGGAGTATCTGGAGCGCATGCGCCGCGCCAAGGCGCGCATGGCCGAGCGTGGCATCGAGGTCATGCTCTGCACCAACCCGGCCAACATGTGCTATCTGACCGGCTACGACGGCTGGTCCTTCTACGTGCATCAGCTCGTGGCTCTTGCGGTGGACGAGGACGAGCCGGTCTGGATCGGGCGCGGCATGGACGCGAATGCGGCGAAGGTCACCACCTTTCTCGGTCACGACAACATCATCCGCTATCCGGACGATTACGTGCACTCGCCCGTCAAGCATCCGTACGACTTCATGGCAGACGTGTTCAAGGACCGGGGCTGGCAGCGGCGCACCTTCGGCGTGGAGATGGACGCCCATTACTTCACCGCGGCGTGCTACGCCTCGCTCACGCGCAACCTCCCCAACGCGAGCTTTCGCGACGCCACCACGCTCGTGGGCTGGGTGCGCGTCATCAAGTCGGCCCGCGAGATCGAGTACATGCGCCAGGCGGCGCGCATCGTGGAGCGGGCCATGCAGGCCGGCGTGGACTCGGTGCGACCGGGCGTTCGACAGTGCGACGCCGTGGCGGCCATCTATCACGCGCAGATCAGCGGCACGCCGGAGTACGGCGGAGACTACACCTCCATCTGCCCCATGCTGCCCTCCGGAGTGGGCACCTCCACTCCGCATCTCACCTGGACCGATCAGCCCTTCGTCGAGGGCGAGGCGACGATCCTCGAGATCGCGGGCGCACGCCTGCGCTATCACTGCCCGATGGCGCGCACGGTGCACCTGGGCAAGCCGCCGAAGAAGCTGGCGGACACCGCCAAGGTGGTGGTGGAGGGTCTCAACAACGCGCTCGAGGCGGCGCGGCCGGGCGTCACCTGCGAGCAGGTCGAGGAGGCGTGGCGCAACACCATCGCCAGGCACGGCATCATCAAGGACTCGCGAATCGGCTACTCCACCGGGCTCAACTATCCCCCCGATTGGGGCGAAGGCACCCTGAGCCTGCGCCCCGGCGACAAGACCGAGCTTCGCCCCGGCATGACGCTGCACATGATCCCGGGCATCTGGATGGACGACTGGGGGGTGGAGATCAGCGAGTGCTTCCAGGTCACGGAGACCGGCTCCGAGGCTTTCTGCGACTTCCCGCGCCAGCTCATCGTGAAGGAGTAGAACAAACAGAACAGATCTAACCACAGAGGACACAGAGGAAACAGCACGGAGGACACAGAGGTCAAGAAGCTGAAAAGAGAGTAGGCTGTGCCGCGCCAAAGCGAGACTTACAACGTTGCGGTCAACGACACGGCTATCGCTGAGTCTTGAGCATCGCCTGCAACTTCAGCTCACACGACCGACGTTGAACAGTCGTTATATTTTTCCGTATCTCTGTGTCCTCCGTGCTGTTTCCTCTGTGTCCTCTGTGGTTGGATCTTTTCTGTTCTTACCTTCCGCCGCGTCGTAGCGAATGAATCCGGACGCCTCTCACCTGCGGGGCACGCTCATGGCCACGGCCGGCGTGCTCGTGCTCAGCCCCGACGGCCTCATTCTGCGCCTCATCGAGGCGGACCGCTGGACGGTGGTGTTCTGGCGCGGCCTGCTCATGGCCGCCGCCCTTGCAGTGTTCCTCACCCTGCGCCACCGGGGCTCGATCCTGCGACAGGTCCGCGCGGTGGGGCGGCCCGGGCTGCTCTCGGGGGCCCTGTTCGCAGCGAGCACGGTGTTCTTCGTATCGTCCATCAGCCTGACCACGGTCGCCAACACCCTGGTCATCGTGACCGCCGCCCCGCTGTTCGGCGCGGTCATGAGCTATGTGTTTCTGCGCGAAGCCCTGGCGCTGCGCACCTGGCTGGCCATTCTGGTGGCGGCGCTGGGGATTCTGGTCATCTTCTCCGGGAGCCTCGGCGGCGGCACCCTGCTCGGGGATCTATGCGCGGTGGCCACGGCCTTCTGCATGGCGGGCAACCTGGTGGTCATACGCCACGCCCGCGCCGTGAGCATGCTGCCCGCCATCGTCCTGAGCGGGGTGTTGGCGGCCCTGGTGGTGCTGCCGCTGGCGGCGCCGTTCTCGGTGGGCGCGCGGGACGCCAGCCTGCTGCTCCTGCTCGGCCTCGTCATTCTGCCCGTGTCCTTCGGGCTCATCACCCTGGCGCCCCGCCACATTCCGGCCCCCGAGGTGAGCCTCATCATGCTGCTCGAGGCCATCCTCGGCCCGCTGCTGGTGTGGGCGACGCTGGGCGAGACGCCGGGCGCGGCGACCTTCGCCGGAGGCGGCCTGGTGCTGGGCACGCTGGCGGTGCATTTCGGGATGAGGCTGCGCGAGACGCGGCGGGTGCGCTGAGCCCGTGTTCGGCGGGATTGCATCCCGCCCTACATCTCTAACATACGGCGAGGTCCGGCGGGGCGCGGCTCAACGCCTCGCAGCCGCTCTCCGTCACCGCCACCGTCTCGCCCAGGGTCATGGCGCGGCCGCTGTCGCTGTTCATCAGGATCATGTGCAGGAAGAACACCATGTCCGGCTCGGCGGGCACGGGATTCCCGGTGTAGAGCATGGGCCAGTCCATCCACGAAGGCGCATAGGTGGCCCCGAGGCTGTAGCCGCACGCGTTCAGACGGTGGGCCCGGTAGCCGGCCCCGTCCATCACCCGGGCATGGGCGTCGAAGACCTCTCCGATGGGCCGGCCCGGCCCGAGAGCCTCCTTGCAGGCCTCGAGCGCCTCGACGCAGGCCCCGTGCATGGCCCGGTGCTCCGCGTCGGCCCCGCCGAGCAGGATGGTGCGCATCAGGCAGGCGTGATAGCGGCGGTACACGCCCGCGAACTCGAGGGTGAGCTGGTCCTTCTGGTCCAGGGTGCGCCGGCCCGTGAAGTAGCGGCACAGCAGCGCATCGCGCCCGGAGCCGATGATGAACTCGTTGCCCGGGTAGTCCCCGCCGCCGCGGAACACGGCACCCTGCATGGCCGCCAGGATGTCGCCCTCGAAGGCGCCGGGTCGGATCTGCGCGAGCCCGGCGTCCAGCGCCTCGTCGGCGAGGGCCGCCGCCCGGCGCACGTAGTCCATCTCCGCCGGGCTCTTGACCGCGCGCAGGCGGCTCACCAGATCGGAGGCGTCCTCCAGCGTGCAGAAGCCGGCGAGCGCCGCTTCCACCCGGCGCCAGTTGTGCGCGGTGAGCCCGTAGGCGTCGTACTCGACGCCGAGGCGCGCGCCGCGGCACCGATGCTCCGCCAGGATGTCGCGCAGCGCGATCGCCGGATCCCCGCCCGCCTCGTCGGCCCAGATCCGGACATCCTCTATGACGGAGGTGTGGCGCGCCTGGCGCAGATCCGGAGACCGGGTGAGCAAGGTCATGCGCCCGTCCGCCCCCAGGTACAGACATTGGAAGAAGCAGTAGCCGAAGGTGTCGTAGCCCGTCAGGTAGTACATCGTCTCCTGGCGAAAGACCAGCAACCCCGAGAGATCCCGACGCGCCATCTCGCGCAAGGCATGGTCCCTGCGGGTCTTCAGCTCGGCCGCGGAGAAGTGCAGCGCCATGGGAAAGTCCAGTGCGGCAAGTGCGGATACCGGAGCGCGCTTTTCGTCGCTAGGCTGAGGCCACGCGCCGGAACATTCTCCCAGGAGCGAAGTCGAAGGTCACGTACCGAGGAGGTCTGCCATGAGGAGGACGATCCTGGCCGGCGCCAAAGGCCGGTCCGCCCCGCTTCTGGCGCTGCTGCTGCTCGCGGGCGCGCTCGCCGGCTGCGGGACCCACACGATCAACTTCGAGCGGGACGTGACCGCGTACGTCGCGGGCCTCGACGGGTCGCAGCTGCGGGACTTCGACGTGTACCACCAGAACACCATCTGGAACGGCCCCCGCCCGAGCGCGGTGCTCCTGGATATCCGGGACGGCGTCGCCTTCGAAGGCGCCGGCTGGTCGGGGGCGCAGGACGAAGAGGCGCCTCGGCTGCTCTCGCGGGCATTCGAGAGGGGCTTGATGGCGACCGAGCTGCGCGACACCGGCGGCGGCCTGCTCGGCTATCTGGTGGCCACGGAGGGCTGGTACGGTGAGCGCCGCAATCGCTACCGCCTGATCGTGGCGGACGACGGCGAGAGCTACGACGTGGCGCACTCGCAGCTCTTTCGGGGAGGAAACGGAAGGGACGACTGACGCCGGACGCGGCCTCGAAGCGCCTCAGTCGAAGCGCGGGCGCACGAAGTTGGTGCAGATGTACTTGGGACCGCTCCTGGGCGGTGCGCCCCGGTGGCGGTGCATCCACGTCACTGGGAAGAAAGCGAGCCGGCCGGCCACGGGGCGGATGCTGATCCTCTGATCCTGGAATTCGGTTTCGCCGCCCTCGTCGACGGTGTTGAAGTACCACTGCACCGCCAGCACGCGCCCCAGGGAGCCGCGGCTCGAGCAGTCGATGTGCCAGTGGAAGAACTCCCCCGGCCGGTAGCGCTTGATTCGAAAGCCCTCGCGGGCGACGCCGGTATGGTCCATTCCGGCGAGAAATTTCACCTCCTCGCGGTAGCGCTCCAGATACTCCAAGAGGTTGGCGGAGAGCCGCTCCACCACATCCCTCCATTCGGGCAGCTCCATGAGCAGCAGCTCCGTCGTGCGCTTGCCGGCGATGACGACGTTGCCTTCGTTGGAGGTGACGACGCCCGCGGTCTTGTGCTCGTCGAGCTCGAAACGCCTGATCACGTCCGCGCAGAAGTCGGCCGGCAGGGCTTGGTCGTATACGCGGATGAAGGTCTCCATCGCCGTGCGCATCCGGGTTTTACAGGTGGTGCGGCTCGCGCCAGAGCTCCGTTCATTCTGCCATACCGTGCGCGGCTGCGGCTCCCGCCGGCGCCGGCTGACGGACCGCGCGAGGGCAGCGGGGCGCCGCCGCGGCGGCGGCCGGGAGGGCCCGCGCCGGGAGGAAGCTAAAGACTTTCATGGACTTCCGTGAGATTTTTTTCTTATAT
>CAZPFD010000043.1:11995-19415 GCA_964585725.1 uncultured Ectothiorhodospiraceae bacterium
CGCCGGGAGGAAGCTAAAGACTTTCATGGACTTCCGTGAGATTTTTTTCTTATATTTGGTCTATGGGCGAGTACCGTTCGTAACCTGCGCGCGTGCATGCGAAATCTCCCGGACCCACTCCGGTCCACGCCACGAGCCTCGTTGTGCGAGTGCGCAAGGCCGGTGTCCCTGCCCCCCTCGGGGGCGCTGGCGTATACCCCTAGCGCCTCCGCCCGCTTTCCCACCGCCGCCGGATGAGCGGGGGTCGCCTCCCCGGGCAGTGACCCATGTCCGCCGAAGCCAACAACCGAAAACCCCTTCGGTACGACTTCCTGCTGGTCCCGGACTACAGCATGCTGCCGTTCACGGCGGCCATCGAGCCCCTGCGCATGGCCAATCGCTTGAGCGGCAAGGAGCTCTACCGGTGGCGCGCGGTCACCGCCGACGGCATGCCCCTGCGCTCGAGCAACGGCCTGAGCGTGACCCCCGACTGCGGGGTCGGCGACGAGAGCGTGCCCGACGCACTGTTCGTATGCGGCGGGCTGCACGTGGACCGCGCCTGCAACAAGACCCTGATCTTCTGGCTCAGAAAGCTCGCACGCCAGCACGTCGCCCTCGGGGGCGTGTGCACCGGCAGCTACCTGCTCGCCCGCGCCGAGCTGCTGAACGGCTATCGCTGCACCATCCACTGGGAGAACATCGCCAGCCTGCGCGAGGAGTTCCCCAAGGCCATCGTGTCCTCCGAGCTCTTCGAGATCGACCGGGACCGCTACACGAGCTCCGGCGGGGTCGCGCCGCTGGACATGATGCTGCACCTCATCGCCGAGCAGCACGGGGGGGAGCTGGCTGGCGCCATCTCCGAGACCTTCATCTGCGAGCGCATCCGGGGCCGCAACGACCGCCAGCGCATCCCGCTGCGCATGCACCTGGGCACCAGCCAGCCCAAGCTGGTGGAGGCCGTCTCGCTCATGGAGGCGAACGTCGAGGAGCCGATGACGCTGGACGAGCTGGCGCGCCACGTGGGGCTCTCGCGCCGCCAGCTCGAGCGGCTGTTCCAGAAGCATCTGAACTGCGTGCCCACGCGGTACTATCTGGAGCTCAGGCTCCAGCGCGCGCGCCAGCTCCTGCTCCAGACCAGCATGTCCATCGTGGACGTCGCCTTCGCCTGCGGCTTCGTCTCGGCCCCGCACTTCAGCAAGTGCTACCGCGACTACTTCAGCGTGCCGCCGCGTGACGAGCGGCGGCTCAAGCGCCCCGCGAACCAGCAGCCCCCCGCCCCGCCCGCCTCCGAGGACGACGCCAGCACCGCGTGAGCGCCGTGCCATTTGCGTCATAGAGCGGCGTCCGTTGGACCAGGGCGGTTCAGGAGCGGGTGCGGCGGCGGGTACGGCGGCGGCGCGTGTCGCCTTCCCGGGCGGCGCTGCGCGCGGGCTTCGCGGGCGGCAGCTCCACCGCCCGCGCCAGGTTCGGGTAGGGAGCGGTCTTGTGCGGGATGGCCATGGCCTCGACGAAGTGCTCCTGAAAACGCGCGGCGACCGCGGTCTCCACCTTCTCCACGTGCCGCACCACCTCCTCGATCTCCGAGCGCGCCTTGCGATCGAGCAGCGCGATGCGCGCCCCCGTCCCGGCGGCGTTCCCGGCGGAGGTCACGTTGGCGAGCTCGCAGTCGGGTATGAGACCGAGGACCATGGCGTAGGTCACGTCGATGTGGTTGCCGAAGGCGCCGGCGAGGCGGATGCGGTCGACGCGGTCCACCCGCATGCGGTCCATCAGCAGGCGCGTGCCGGCGTAGAGCGCGGCCTTGGCGAGCTGAATGGCGCGCACGTCATTCTGCGTGATGCGCAGGGCGACGTCGCCCTCGTGCAGCACGTAGGCGAAGGTGCGGCCGTCGGCGACGACCCGCGGTGAGCCCGCGGCGAGCGCACCGTCGATCACCCCGTCCTGGTTGATCACGCCGGCGAGATACATCTCGGCGACGGCCTCGATGATCCCGGAGCCACAGATGCCGGTCACGCCGATCCCCTGCACCGCCTCGGCGAAGCCCGCCTCGTCGGACCAGAGCTCGCAGCCGATCACCTTGAACCGCGGCTCGAGCGTCTCGCGCGCGATGCGCACGCGCTCGACGGCCCCCGGCGCGGCCCGCTGCCCGCCGCTGATCTGGGCGCCCTCGAAGGCCGGCCCGGTGGGGCTCGATGCAGCCATCAGGCGGTGACGGTTGCCGAGCACGATCTCGGCGTTGGTGCCGACGTCCACGATCAGGCACATCTCGTCGCGCAGGTGCGGCCCCTCCGAGAGGATCACGCCGGCGGTGTCCGCCCCCACGTGGCCCGCGATGCAGGGCAGGACGTACACGCGCGCCCCCGGATGGGTGCTCAGGCCGAGCTCCGCCGCGCGCAGCCGGGTGGCCTCGTCGGTGGCGAGGGCGAAGGGGGCGCCGCCCAGCTCGATCGGGTTCAGGCCGAGCAGCAGGTGGTGCATGATCGGATTGCCCACGAAGGTGAGCTCGAGAATGTCGCCCGCGTCGATCCCCGCCTCCCGCGACACCTCGGCGAGCAGCCCGTCGATCGCCTCGCGCACGGCGCGCGTCATCTCGCGCTCGCCCCCCGGGTTCATCATCACGTAGGACACGCGGCTCATCAGATCCTCGCCGAAGCGGATCTGCGGATTCATGATCCCGGCCGCGTGAATCACCTCGCCGGTGGCGAGGTCGCACAGGTGCGCGGCTATCGTGGTCGAGCCCACGTCGAAGGCGACTCCGTACGCCTTGTCGCGGAAGCCGGGCCACACGCCGGCGATGTCGCGGTCATCGTGCACCGCCACCGTCACCTTCCAGCCGCCCTCGCGCAGCGCCTGCTGGAGACCCTGCACGACATGGAGATCGCAGCGCAGCTGCACCAGGCCCCATTCGAACTCGAGCGCTTCCTCGAGACGGCGCAGGTCGCTCGCCGGCTGATGCATATCCGGCTCCTCGACCTCCACGTAGTACACGCGCACGCTCGCGTCGAGCTCGATCTCGTGCACCTCGGCGCGCTTGCGCACCACCTGCCGGTGAACCTGGCTGTCCGGGGGCACGTCGATGACGACGTCGCCGAGCACCTGGGCCGAGCAGCTCAGGCGGCGGCCGGACCGAAGCGGGTTCTGGCGCGCGTAGTCGGTCTCGACCTGACCGAACGCAGTGAGGTGCTCGGCGCGCGAGGTGATGCCGTGCTTGGCGAACTCGCCCTCGCTCACCAGCACCTGGCAGCGCCCGCAGATGCCGCGCCCGCCGCAGACCGAATCGATGTCGACGCCGAGCGCGCGGGCCGCGTCGAGGACAGTCGTGCCCACGGGAAACCGTCCGCGCCGGCCGGACGGCGTGAAGACGACGAGGGCGTCTTTATCCGAAGCGGCCATGCCCCCAGTATAGCCCGGCAGTCCATCGGAAGGGCTGCATCAATAACACGAAGGACACGAAGAAGGCACGAAGATCACGAAGGTTTCGAATGGAAGAAAACAACGGAAGAATCGAATGCACGGCCCGAAAGCATCGAAGGGTGTCAATACCAGGATCTCTACAAGAATCTTTCTTCGTGGCCTTCGTGTGATCTTCGTGTCCTTCGTGTTAAGGAGCGGCACCGATTCGAGCACGGCAATCAGGCCTCGCGGCGCCGGCGCCGGCTCTCGCGCCGCCCGCGCCCCGCCCCCTCGGCGCCGGCGGGCGCGGGCTCGCGGAACCGCCGGATCCAGCGGCGGCAGTCGGGATCGTGGCCGAGCATGACGTCGGCCCCCATGATGGCCTGCATGACTTCCTGGTGCAGCGGATTGGTGATGGCGGAGGTCAACCCGACGCCCGACGCCATGGTGAGAAAGGCGGCGTTCAAGCCGTTGCGCGCAGGCAGCCCGAAGCTGATGTTGGAGGCTCCGCACGTGGTGTTGCAGCCGAGCTCCTCGCGCACGCGGCGGATGATCCTGAACACCTGCCGGCCCGCGTTGTTGATGGCGCCGACCGGCATCACCAGCGGATCGATGATCACGTCGGAGGCCGGAATGCCGTGGTCGTGCGCGCGCTCGACGATCTTCTTGGCCACCGCGAAGCGCACGTCCGGATCCTCGGAGATGCCGGTCTCGTCGTTGGAGATGGCCACCACGGCGGCGCCGTATTTCTTGACCAGCGGCAGCACCGCCTCGAGGCGCTCCTCCTCCCCCGTCACCGAGTTGACCAGGGCCTTGCCCTTGTAGACGGAGAGCCCGGACTCGAGGGCCGCCACGATGGACGAATCGATGGACAGCGGCACATCCGTCATGGACTGCACCAGCTTCACCGCCTCGGCCAGGATGTATGCCTCGTCGGACAGCGGGATCCCGGCGTTCACATCCAGCATGTGGGCGCCGGCCGCCACCTGGGCCATGGCGTCGGTCTCGACGCGGCTGTAGTCGCCGGCGGCCATCTCCGTGGCGAGCACCCGCCGGCCCGTGGGGTTTATCCGCTCGCCGATGATGACGAACGGCCGCTCGAAGCCAATCACCACCTCCTTGGTGGCCGAGCTGACGACGGTGTCGGTCACGAGATCGCCCTCTTCACTTCGAGCTCTTTGTCCCTGGCGGGATACCACGGCACGCGGCCCTCGAGCACGCCCGAGGCGTCGATGATCTCGGCCACGGTCTCCTCCTGCCGGTAGGCCATGACGTGCACCCCGCTCACCCCCTCGATCTCGCGGATGCGCTGGATGAGCTCGACGCAAAGCTTGCGGCCTTCCTGGCGGGGCTTGGCCGCCCGCGACAGGCGCTCGATCACCTCGTCGGGGATGTGGATTCCGGGCACGTTGTCGCGGATCCAGCGCGCGGCGTTGGCGGAGGCCAGCGGCCCCACTCCCACCAGCACGAAGCATTCCTCGAGCAGCCCCAGGTCGCGCACGCGCTTCATGTACTCCTCGAGCCGGGGCACGTCGAAGCAGTACTGGGTCTGGATGAACTGCGCGCCCGCCGCGATCTTTTTCGCGAGCCGCAGCGGCCGGTACTCGTAGGGCGGCACGAAGGGGTTGGCCGCCGCGCCCAAAAACACGCGCGGCGTGTTGGTCAGCTTGCGCCCGCTCAGGAACCGTCCTTGATCGCGCATCATGCGTACCAGCTCGAGGAGCGATACGCAGTCGAGATCGAAGACCGGGCGTGCGTCGGGCTGATCCCCGGCCTGCACGCCGTCTCCCGTCAAGCACAGGATGTTGGCCACCCCCATGGCCGCGGCGCCGAGCACGTCGCCCTGGATGGCGATGCGATTGCGGTCGCGGCACGAGATCTGCATCACGGTGGCGTAGCCGACCCTCGTGAGCAGCGAGCAGACTCCCACGCTCGACATGTGGCAGTTGGCGCCGGAGCCGTCGGTGGCGTTGATCGCGTCGACGTAACCGTCGAACACGCGGGCGCGCACGTAAACCTCCTCCGGATCGGCGGAATCCGGCGGAGACAGCTCGGTGGTGACCGCGAACTTGCCCGCGCGCAGCACGCGCTCCAGGCGTCCGGGCGATACGTGACCCGGCAACACCGGCAGTGAATAGCCGGGAACCGGCTCGTCTTCGAACATCATGTCGTCTTCTCCACCGGGGCTCTGCGTTGCGCGCCCTTCTGGCGCGCAACACGCAGCCAGGATGATGACCCCTCGAGACGGCGATCGACCGGAGGCTGAACGAGCTGGATGGTGGTGCCGGCGCGCATGCGCTGGCTGCCCTCGGTCGCCTCGACCCACACGCAGCGCATCTCCGGCTTCACCTCACAATAGCCTCCGGGGCGAACGCCCCCGCACGGTCCGTTGCGCAGCTGCTTCGGGCAATTCATGGGGCACGACATGCCCGTCGCGCTCAGGATACAGTCGCCGCACATCTGGCAGTCGAACAGGAAGCCCTTGATCAGCTTCTCGACGGCCGCCACCGGCCTCTCCACCCGCTCGTAGCCCAGCGCACGCCATAGCGGATGCAGCGCGACCATGACGCGCTCGAACGCGTTGTAGGTCGACTCCAGCAGCCGTGCGTGGCGCACGGACCAACGGCGTACGGCGTACATCTTCGTGACTCGTCATTTGTCGTCCGTCATCTGTCATCCGTCATTTGTAAGGAAAAAGCTGAGAGACAGATGACCGATGACTGATGACATGGTGCCACCGACTAAGTGCCGGCTTTATGGATAGCGCCCCCCGCCTTGACCAGACGTTGCAGCTCATCGTCCGGGAAAGCCGCCTCCAGGCGCTTCGCTTCGGCCTCCGCTTCCGCCGAGAGGTCGGAGCCGCACTCGCGGTTCTCGCGCCGCCACTCCGCCAGGTAGGCGTGACTGGTGCCCTTGCCGGCGCGCAAGGCGGCGCGGTCGATGGCTTCCTGGAAGCGCTGGGGAAGCGCCACCTTGACCGATTCGCGCCCGCGCTTCGCGATGACCTGCGCCGGAATGTCGCGCCAGAAGACCGTGATCAGCTTGGCCATGTCACGCGCGCACGGGCGGAGGTGCAGCCACTGCGGCGAGCGTCGTCTCGAGCTCCCCGTAACCGGTCCATCGATACTCGAACTCGAGCTCCAGGCGCCGTGCGGCCGCCTCCGCCTTGGCCCTGAGTGCGGGATCCTCCACCTGCGCCAGATACACGAGCTTTCGGTAGTTGCCGAAGTACTGCCGGGCCAGCTGCGGATGACGGTCGAGCCCCAGTCCCTCGATGATCAGACGCTCGAAGTGGCGCGCCAGAAAGTCGGTGAGATAGAACGTCCCCGGCTCGGCGTCGCTCAGCTCCGCGAAGGCGCGCGCGCCGGCATAGAACTCGTAGCAATGCGCTCCCGGGATGCGTGCCACGCCCTCCTCTTCCAGCACCGCGTCGAGCAGGCCGCCGGTGCCGCAGTCCGCATAGGCGACGAAGACGTGCTCGAACTTCGAGCGCGCCGCCCGGATCGTGTCGCGAACGGCCGACGGGATCTTCTCCGGCCGGTTGTGCAGATCCGCCGGCAGACACTGGACGCTGAGGTGCGTCCAGCCGTTCAGCCGGATGAGCCGCGTCACCTCGTGGGACAGCGCCCCGCAGGCGATGATCAGCGTGCGAGGGATTCCGGATTGGGCATTCGGGCCCTGCATGGGACCTGTCTCGAGCCCGTGGACGAGCGCAGGCGCCGGCCTAGCCGACGCTCTTCGCGCCCATCAGGTTGTGGCGGCGAACCATCAGCTCCTTGGCCGTCTCCACGGCCACGGCGGCGTCGCGACAGTAAGCGTCCGCGCCGATGGCCTGTCCGAAGGCCTCGTTCAGGGGCGCGCCCCCCACCAGAACGATGTAGTCGTCGCGGACACCGCGCTCCTTCAAGGTGTCGATGACCACCTTCATGTAAGGCATGGTGGTGGTCAGCAGCGCGGACATCCCGAGGATGTCGGGCTTGTGCTTCTCCAGAGCGTCGAGGTAGCTCTCCACCGGATTGTTGATGCCGATGTCGATCACCTCGAACCC
>CAZPFD010000043.1:19425-19725 GCA_964585725.1 uncultured Ectothiorhodospiraceae bacterium
CACCAGGTTCTTGCCGATGTCGTGAATGTCGCCCTTCACCGTCCCGATCACCATCTTGCCGATGCGCCGGACGCCGGTCTCCGCCAGGAGAGGCCGCAGGATCTCCATTCCACCCTTCATGGAGTTGGCCGCCATGAGCACTTCGGGCACGAACAGGATGCCGTCGCGAAAGTCGATGCCGACGATGCGCATGCCTTCCACCAGCGCATCGTTGAGCACGCCCTCCGGCGACCAGCCGCGGTCGAGCAGAATCCGGGTGCCCTCTTCGATCTCCTCCCTCAGGCCGTTGTAGAGGTCGTC
>CAZPFD010000044.1:0-4294 GCA_964585725.1 uncultured Ectothiorhodospiraceae bacterium
CTGGGACGCGCTCCCGCTCCCTCGCTACGGCCGCCAATGCCCTACACGCTCCTAGGCCGGGTCTTTTACGAGCTCTTGGCGGGTTGCTCGCTCTGCTGAGACCCCCCGTTGGAGCCGGCGCCCGTGCCGGCGCCCGCCCCCGCTCCCGACCCGGGTGCGGCCCGAAGCCCGCTGACGTCGATGTTGAGCTGTCCGAAGCGCGACTCGTACTCCTTGAGAATCGCCCCGAGCAGCATCCACAGCCGCTTCGCGGCGAAGGGGTTGAGCACGATGCGGTCGCTCAGGCGCACGTGCAGCTCCTTCGCCTCGGCCGGGTTCCAGGTCAGATTGGTGCCGAAGAAGAGGGTCACCTCCTCGCGCGTGCTCGAGGCGTTCACCACGTTGGCATACGCCGTCTTCATGTTGGAATCGTCCCAGTTGACCGCGGGAACCGCTGGCCGTCCCTCGACGTTCGCTCTTTGTTGCTTTGCTTGCTTGCCCTGATCGTTGGCCATGGTGAATTCGTTGCCTCCTCGAAGGATGTCGATTTCTCTGGTGGTTATGAACGGCTGTGATGGCCCTGAAGCGTCCGGTCGTTGCGCGACGGGGCTTCCTAACTTCCCGAATTGATGGGGAAATACTATCAGAGCTCACACGCGGGACGCGAGCGCCGGTGCGCCCCTCCCGCGCCTGCCCGCAGGTGACGTCCCACGGCGGCTTCGGCTGCGAGTTCAGCCGCGCCCTTCGGCGCTCCGCTCATGATAAGCCATAATGCTTTGCCGGCGGCACAACGCGCGTCGTGAGCGTCGCCTCCTCGAGCCTGAGGCGCCAATCCCCCGCCGCCCTCTCGGTGCCCGGACCGGTAGCGCAATGCGGCGGATACAACTTTGGTTCTCGTCGGGCGCGAGGGCGGACCGGGGTACGGCCGCCTCGCTCGAGCTTGCCGTTTCCCGGAGGTGTTAGGATATTGCCTTCGGGCCAGGAGCTTGCTGCGAGATCCGTTCGGATTGCGACACTCCGTGGCAGGGCAATCCTTTTGCCGCTGCGTCGGGCGCAAGTTCGACGTCGCGGCATCGATGTGCGCGGTGATCGTGCCGCTGACCGCCTGCTTGATGCTGGCGATCGCGGTGCCGCTAACGGCGAAGGAGCAATCCGCCCGAGTCGATGGGTCGGTGGCGCGCGAGGACACCCACACGACGCGATTGGGGAGCCTGCCGAAGGGGGCGAAGCTCGCCATCCGGCTCCAGGCCGACGGTCCTGTTCGAGTGCTGCTCTTTGACGAAGACGGGTTCGCTGGATTCCCCGGGCGCGCAACCCCGCTGTTCGAAGGGCGCACGGCGGATCGCCTGGGCTTCGCCCTGAAGACGCCGCATGCCGGCGACTATTACTTCGTGCTGGACAATCGCGCCGGCGATGCAGCGCGCGGGTTCACACTGGAGGTGACGGCCAGCGCCGATCCGCAAAGCGCCGGCCCGCAGTCGAACGAGGTCGGCACGGGACTCGAACGCGCTCATGCGGAGCTGGAAGAATTCGAGCGGAATCTGCGTCAAGTGTTCGTGTTCGATGAGCTCGAGTTCAAGCTCGGGCGCTGCGGGACGGCGAACGCTTTCTCCGGTGGGGACACGGTTTACCTCTGCGCCGAGATAGGCCCGCGGCTGATGGAGGACGTCGGGGACGAGCGCAAGGCCCGCGACGCACTGCTTTTCACCATGCTTCACGAGATAGGCCACGTGCTGCTCCGGCAGTGGGGTTATCCCTTCTACGACAACGAAGAGGTCGCGGACGAGTTCGCCACGGTGCTCATGGTGATGTTCGGCCAGGGGGAGCGGGCGCGCACGCAGGCGGAGTACTTCAGCACGCTCTCCCCAGACGAGGAGCTCGCGCGCAAGCGCGAGCGCGACGACCGCCATCCGCTCTCCGTGCAGCGCGCACGCAACATCATCGGCTGGCTCGAGGACGACGATCTGGTGCGCCGTTGGCAGAAGGTGCTCGTGCCGCACATGCAGACCCGAATTCTGCAGGGGCTCGAGCTGCAGCCCAAGGAGTGGACCGACTTGGCGCTGGTGAAGCAGGAGCTCGCGCAGAGGGGAGCGGAATAGAGCGCGCAGTCGAAGTGGGGGCTTCGCCTTCCGCGTAGGGTGGGCTTCGCTGCGCTCAGCACCCTACGTGATCACAATTCGACGGCGTACTTCGCCACGGCGTCCTCGTTCCAGGCGACGCCGGTGCCCGGTGTCTGCGGGATGAGCACGTGGCCATCCGCCACCCGCAGCGGCTCCGCCAGGATGGGATTGGCCCAGTCGACGTACTCCAGCCAGTGGCGAGTCGGTGTCGCCGCCATCAGGTGGCAGGAGACCTCCGGCAGGATGTGGCTCGAGACCTCGATGCCGGCGACCTCCGCCAGGGCCGCGGCGCGCAGCCACCCGGTCACCCCGCCGATGCGCATCAGGTCGAACATCATATAGTCGCAGGCTCGGGCGGCGGCGGCATCGGCCACGGCTCTGGGGCCGTAGAAGTTCTCTCCGATCTGGATGGGCGTTGCGACCTCGCGCGCGACCTTGGCGCAGCCCGGCAGGTCGTCGTACACGACCGGCTCCTCTATCCAATAGACGTCCTCGTGGTCCAGCGCGCGGCCACGCCGGATGGCCTCCACCACGGTGAGGGCCTGATTGAAGTCGCAGGGCAGCAGGACGCTCTCGCCGACCGCCTCGCGCACCGCGCGCACGGCGGCCAGGTCTTCCTCCAACGTGGGGCGGCCGAGCCGGATCTTCACCGACCGGAATCCACCTTCGGCCACGAGCGCCTGCGCCTCGGTCGCCGCCGCCTCGGGGACGATCAGGCCGAGGCCGTTGCTGTTGTAAGCGCGCACGCCGTCAGTGCCGCCTCCGAGCAGAGTCGCTAGGGGCATGCCCGCCGCTTTGGCCACGGCGTCCCAGCACGCCATGTCGAACCCCGCGGCGGCCATGGCCGCGACGCCCTCGTGCCCCATGAGGGTCAGCGTCTTCTTGACCTTGGCGTGCAAGTCGATCGGGGCGAGGGCATCGCCCCGGACGATAGCGGCAATGTCTTTTAGAACGTGCGCCAGATAGGCGCTGCCGCGCCTGGAGTACCCGAACAGATAGGTCGAGCCCGTGATGCCCTCCCCGGTGTGCAGATCGATGAGCAGCAAGGACGCCTGCTCTATGGTGACCACGCGCGTCACCAGCGGGCGTGCCAGCGGCACCACGACGGGGCGACAGCTCAGCTCGCGTACGGTCAGCCCTGGGCCGGACATGATTCCTTCTCCTCGTGTGCGAAACGCGGCAGAACGCCATGTGTTCAATGTGACAGGCCGTGGCGCGCCAGGAAAGACTCCAACGCCCGGACGCAGGCGGCCGGCTCCTCGATGGGCAGAAAGTGCGTGGTGTTCGGGATGGCCTCGTACTCGAGCCCGAGCTCTCCGGCCGCGGCGCGCCCGATCAGGGCGGGGGGCTGCGCGTGCTCGAGCTCGGGATCGGCGCAGATGAGCTTCAGCGGCACTTGCACCTCACGCAGGCGCGGCCAGATGCTCGCGTCCACGTTGGTCTCGAAAATGCGCGCCTCGAGCTCGCGCGGGCAGGCCAGGACCCACTGGTCCGAGTCGGCATCGCGGCGCAGCGTGGCGCGCGCCAGCAGCTCGTGGGCGCCCGGGACCCAGCGACGGAACTCGCGCCGCGCTGCGTATTGAAAGGCAAGACCTCGGGGATCCTTGTATCGATCCGGACGGCGCCGGGCGCGCGCCGCCATCTCGCGCATGTGCTCGGCCTCCACCGACTGCAACGGGTGAGCGTCGCGCGGATAGAGAGGCGGATCGAAGAGCGCGAGCCCGTCCCAGCGCGGCCCTTGCTCGAGCACATGCATGAGGCTGGCGATGGCGGAGAGCGAGTGGAAGACGCCGACTACCGGCTTCGGACCGAAAGCGGCGCGGATGCCGTGCCAGATGCCTTCCAGGTCGCGGGCGAAGGCGGGCCATTCATGGCCGGCGGCCCCGTGCAGGGGGTTGCGCCCGTGGTTGCGCATGTCGAAGACGACGACGTCGTAGCGCTGCGCGAGCAGGCCCCAGAAGGGGAAATACCCGTCGATGGCAAGCCCGTTGCCGTGACTGAGTGCCAGCCGCAGGCCGTCGGGCCGCCCGTGCCGGCGCACGCGCACGATGGCGCCGTCATGCATGCGCAGATCGATGGCCTCGCGCGGTTCCGGGACCTCGATGGGCTGCTCGCGACGACTGGCGGGATCCACGTACTAGGGGTCAGGTCTTGCAATAGCGCATCGGGAACGGCACCGAGCGCAGCTTAGCGGC
>CAZPFD010000044.1:4394-9193 GCA_964585725.1 uncultured Ectothiorhodospiraceae bacterium
CCGAGCGCTGCAGGGGATGCGTGCGAAAGAAGCGCCACATCATCTGCGAGATGTTCGGCCCGTGCGGGTTGCTGAAGGATCCTGGGTTCCCGCCCAGCCAGCCGTGCTCGCCGTCTTCGGTGAAGAGCGTCTCGATGAGGGTGCGCCGCTCCGCGCCGCGGTACTTGCTGAGCGTCCAAGCGGTGCTCTGGGTGCGGCCGACGCGCACGCTCGCCGGCGCCGAGGCATCGACGCCGAAGCAGTGCGCCCAGGTGTCGCGCAGACTGTGGGCGGCCTGGATGTCCACGGTGGTGTCGCGACGGGAGTGCACGATGAAAATGGGGACCGGGCGCCGGTGCGCGCCCATGGCGGCGCGCATGGCCGACGACACCTCGTGCACGGGCTTGAAGACGCCGTTGGTGCGCTTGGTGAGTCCAACGGCCGCGGCGGTCTCCGAGTAGGGGACGCCGGCCACCGATGCGCCCGAGGCGATGCGGTCCGGATGCGCCACCATCATGGCCACCGCCATGCCGGCGCCGGAGGAGAGCCCCGTCACGTGGATGCGACGGGGGTCGATGGTGAACTCCTTACCGACGTCTTCGACGATACCCCACAGGTCCTGTACCTCGCCGGCGCCCGGTCGGACCTCGCCGCGCAGCCACCAACCCCAGCAGTTCTCCATGCGCCAGCCGCTGTAGCTGGTCACGAACGGGTAAACCACGGCGAATCCCCGGCGATCGGCCAGCGTGTCGAAGTCCGAGATGTGCTGGATGTCGCGGTGGCGTTGCCGGCAGCCGTGCAGCACCATGACCAGCGGCAGGGGACGCCGTGCGTTGTAGCCGGGCGGGAGGTGAACCAGGTAGTGCCGGGTCCGCGAGCGCGGATATGAGCGGGCCTGGAACGTGCGTTCGTGGTCCGAGCCGCCGCCCCCGCGCTCGATGTCGCGGACGCGCTCCGGCTTTGAACGCGCCGGCGCCCGTGCCCGCCCCTGCGCCGTGCCCGGGCGCAGGCTGCGGGCGGCGCGTCGAAGCGCGCCGGTGGGCGCGGTCAGGACCTTGCGGGCCACCGATAGCGCCGCACCCGCGCGGGCGCCGGCGGCGCCGCGGCAGGTGCGCCCGCACCGAAGGGCGGCGCCCGAAATACCCCCGATAGCGCGGCTTGGCAGCGATTGCGCGCTCCGGCCCGCGGCGCGGACACCCGAGCACAGGCGTCCGGCGAGGGATGCGCCGCCGCCGCGCACGCGGCCGATCACCTGCCGTAGATGAGACGAGGTGCGTTTCCCTGAGTCTCCCGTCATTCCCTTGGACCTCCCGAGTCTGGGCGAGACTGCCCGAAAGCGTATCGGCCCTTGGCGCCCATGGCCGTGATGCAGTGCACAAGATGGTAACCCCAACGCGGGCGCTGCGGGCGGGCACCTCCCGGGGACGGGCCGCCCGCCGGCGACGGTCCGGTCAGGACGCTTCGTCCGCCGGCATACCCGGCTTCCACCCGCCGCGCCCCTGGAAGTCGGAGACGAGATAGGCCGCGGCTCGCTGGAGGGCGTTGGCCCGCAACGCCGAGAACACGGGATCCCTTCGGTAAAGGAGCACCGCGTCCGCCCCGGCGCCGCCCGCGCTCGCCGCCGCCCGGGCGGTCTGGGTCTGGCTTTGCTGTTGGCTCTGGCTGTTGTTGATGTGGATGTTGATCACCGGCTGCGACGCCTGGTGCTTCGCGTGACCGGGCGGTACCTGGTCGCGCTTGCCGCGTGCGTACGCGGCCGGCGACGTGGCGCTGACATCCACATCGCTGCGCGCGGCCAGGTATGCGCTCCAGCCCTCGGCCGGAGGCGATTCCTCGTCGCCGTCGTACGGCAGCTCCACCCAGTGGCGGCGGCCGCTGGATCCCTCGGCGTTCTTCACCCACAGGATGCGACCGCTGGCGGTGTCGATGAGCCTGATGCTGGCCATCACCTGGACGGTTCTGCTCCGGTAATAGCCCCACTGGTGGCGATCACTGGAGAAGCCGACCTTGACGCGGCGCGGGGAGCCCTCGGAGAGGCCCTCGCTGTAGGACGTCACGCTGCCCACCAGCACCACGTCGCTGTCGAGCTGGCGCGCGATGGCGGAGCGCGCAGCCGCATCTTGCTGGAGAGACGCAGGGTCCGCGCCCTCGCCGGCCATCAGGGTCGCGACGGGCGCCCCTTCGATGACCGGGACGGCGCTCAGCTGCACGAGTCTGGCCAGAAAGGCGTCTTGCAGCTCCTGGGCCAGGCCCGGATCCTGGGTCAGATTCTCGAAGGGCAGGACGGCGAGGGCCTCGTGATTGTAGAGACTGTACGCCGGGGGCTCAGGGGTGGACGCGCACCCCGCCACCGCCAGGAGCGCGAGCGCAAGGAACGGCTTTCGCAACGGAATCGGCAGCCTCATATCTATCCCCGATGAAACCGGAGCCCGGTATCGGCGAGCGATTCATGGGCCTTTAGCGGGCATCTGTCACCGGCGGCGCGTGCAGACAAGGTGCGCAGATGCGTGTCCGCAGCGGGGGTTGCTTAGAGAGGCGGGCTGGCGGGTACGGGGGAAGCTGCGGGGGGGCCGGCGCCGAGCAGAAAGGCGATGGACGGGCGCCGGGCGGATAGCCGTGCCCCGGCGCCGGCGGGCTCGCGCCGCAGTCGCCGGAGGCTCAGGAAGAAGGGAGAAAGAGGCGGCGCGCCGCGCTGGGCGCTCAGGTCATGGCCACGCCCACCGCGATCAGCACGGCGAACGCAACGACCAGCAGGACCCAGGTATTGTTCTTCACGAAGTCGCGCATGACCTTGTCCTCGGACATCGTTGTTTGAAGAACAAACCTTATTGGGGCGTCAGTTATTTGACAAACGAAATTTCCAGGCGTTTCATATCGGTATTTCCGATATAAGACAGCCATGGACACCGAGTGGGCCAGCACCTTTCTGGCGGTAGTGGCCGCGGGCAGCTTCGTGCGGGCGGCGGAACGTCTGCACGTCACTCAGTCCACGGTCAGCGCCCGCGTCCGCGCCCTCGAGGAGCAGCTCGGCTGCACCCTGTTCGTGCGCAATCGATCCGGCGCCCACCTCACCGCCGCGGGGCGGCAGTTCCAGAAGCACGCCGCCACCCTGGTGCGCACGGTGGAGCAGGCGCGCCAGGACGCCGGGGTCGCACACGGATACCGGGCGCTGCTGACCGTGGGTGCGCGCTTCGCGCTGTGGGTGGAGCTGCTGCTCAGGTGGCTGCCCCTGATGCGGGAGGTGGCGCCGGACGTCTCCGTCAGGGGCGAGATCGGCGGCGAAGAGGCGCTGATGACGCGGTTGGTGGAGCGGAGCATGGACATCGGCGTTATGTACACGCCGGAGAGCCGGCCCGGCCTCAGCGTCGAGTTTCTGCTCGAGGAGCAGCTGGTCATGGTGTCGACCGACTCCGGTGCCACGGACAAGCCGAGCACCGGCTATGTGTACGTGGATTGGGGGCCCGAGTTTCACGCCAAGCACAGCATCAACTTTCCGGACTTCGGCACGCCCGCCCTGATCGTCGGCATCGCCTGGCTCGGGCTCCAGCACATGCTGAGCTACGGCGGCTCGGGATACTTCCCGGAGCGGCTCGTGCGGCCTTATCTGAAGGCGGAACGCCTGTTTCGGGTCCGGCACGCGCCCACCTTCGCGCTGCCCGCGTACATCGTCTATCCCACCGACGGAGATCCGGATCTTTTCGGGACTGCGCTCGGTGCGATGCGCCGGGTCGCTGCCGCGCACGCGGCTTGAGCGGGCCCGGCGGCCCGCGAGGCTCAGCGGTACGGAGAGCGCTGCGGGCGTATCACGATCTCGACGGGACAACCGGTGTCCGGAAACCCCAGCACGAACAGCACCGTCTCGGCGATGTCGTCGGGCTGGATCATCTTCTCCGCGTGCAGGCGCTCTCCCGAGACCATGTCGGTCGCGACGAAGCCGGGGCAGATGGCGCAGACCTTGATGCCTCTCTCGCGCACGTCCTCGAAGACCGACCCCGAGAACCCCACGACGCCGTGCTTGGTGGCGCAGTAATCTCCGGCTCCGGCGTGCGACTGCTTCCCCGAGATGGAGGCGATGTTGACGACGGCGCCGCGCGGGTGCTTCTCCATTTCCGGCAGGGCATGGCGCGTGAGGTGCATGAGCGCGCGCAGGTTGACGTCGATGGTCCGATCCCATCGCGGGAGATCCGCGGCATCCGCCGCCCCGCCGCCGAAAACGCCCGCGTTGTTGACGAGAAAGTGAACGGAGCCCAGCTCGTTGACGGTCCGCTCCACGATGCTCTTGGTGATCGCCGGCTCCGAGAGATCGGCCGCAATAGGCAGCGCGCGAACCCCCTCCTGCCGGCACTCCTTCGCGATGTCCTCGAGTGCGTCCTGGCTGCGCGCGACGAGTGCGACATGTACGCCGCGCTCGGCGAGCCGGCGTGCGACGGCACGCCCGATGCCGCGGCTCGCACCGGTGATGATGGCCACCCGATCCGTGAATGCGTCCGTCATCTCGAAGTCCTCCTGCCTCGCCGTGCCTCGAGGTCGTCCATGGGCGACCCCCGGGGGCGTCCGTATCTGCACCGCCGCCAGTGTACAACCCGGTGCCGGGTGGCGGGCTGCGGCCGGGAGACAGAAGGGGCACCGCTCCGATGAGCGCGGAGGTGCCGAGGCGGGCGCGTCGTGAGTCTCAGCGCGGGCGCGGGAACATCTCCAGCCAGTCCTTGACACTCTGCCACAGGCCCCGAAAGTGGGCTACCGCTTCGGGGTCGGCGCGCTCCGGGGTCCACAGGTGCTCGCCCCACCCGACCTGCGCGAGAACGTAGTGGCCGATGCCG
>CAZPFD010000044.1:9293-19376 GCA_964585725.1 uncultured Ectothiorhodospiraceae bacterium
GGTCCACAGGTGCTCGCCCCACCCGACCTGCGCGAGAACGTAGTGGCCGATGCCGAGCTGCGCGACGGCGGTCTCGCCCGTGGCGATCTGACCGATGCCGAGCTCCAAGCCGAGAGCGATCTGTCCCAGCGCCAGCAGCCCGGCGGTCCCCTGGCCCAGGCCGAGCAACAACCCTGCGCTCGCCTGTCCCACGGCGACGACCCCCGCGGAGGCATGACCGATGGCCACCACGCCCAACGCGAGCCGTCCCACGGCGAGCACGCCCTTGGCCACCACTCGGCGGCCGGTTTCGGGGTTTCGGCCGCGGGTGTAGTGGATCAGCGGCAAACCGCCGATGCTCGCGTGGCTGCGGAACTCCGCGAAGTACTCGCCGCTCGGGTAGACGAAGCGCCGCCAGACGCCGCGCCGTGTGTGGCGCACCTGAAACTCGACCTCTTCGAGCAGTAGATTGCGCATGCGCTCGGCGCTCCGCCGGTCGCCCCCAACGGCCGGGCTGAGATTTGATTCCTCGCGGATGTCCGGGAGCTCCGTGGGTTCGGTGGGCGCTGCCGGGTCCAGCGGCGCGCACCGCTCCGCCGCAAAGTCTGCGGGTGTCCCGGTATCTTGTACGGAGAACGTTTTCGGCAGGCGCCGTCGGTATTGGAGGGGCATCGCCGCCTCCCTCGGCCCCGGGCGAGGCTGGCCGGGCGGATCGCGGCCGAGATCGCTCAGTGAATGTGCTGGCCGCCGTTGACGTCGATGACGGCCCCGGTGACGTAGGCGGCCAGATCCGAGGCGAGGAACAGACACACCCTGGCCACGTCCTCGGAGGTGCCGAGCCGGCCGAGGGGCACGCCCTGCGCGATGCGGGCCTTGACCTCCGGCGTCATGCCCCCGCGCGTGAAGTCGTTGTCGATGGCCCCGGGCGCGACGGCGTTGACCCGGATACCCTCGGGAGCGAGCTCGCGCGCGAGCGCCTTGGCGAGCCCCAGGATGCCGGCCTTGGACGCGGCATAGTGCGAGGTGCCGAAGATGCCGCCGCCACGCTGCCCGGCGATGGAGGAGATGCAGACGATGGCGCCGGCGCCGTGCGCGCGCATGTGCGGGACCACAGCCTGCGCCATGTGAAAGTTCCCGCGCAGGTTGGTGTCGATCACCGCGTCCCAGTCCCCGGGGTGGATGTCGTCGAGCTTCTGCGACTGCACGATGCCGGCATTGTTCACCAGTATGTCGACGGAGCCCAGGTCACGGATGACGGTCCCCACGGCGGCGCGGCACTGCGCCCCGTCGCTCACGTCGCAGGCGTAGCCGCGGTGTGCGTCACCCAGGGCGCTCGCGGCGGCCGCGGGGTCTTGTGACTCGAGATCGATGATCGCGACGCGCGCCCCGTGCTCGGCGAACAATCGCGACGTGGCCAGACCGATACCGTTCGCTGAGGCTGCACCGGTCACGATGGCTACCTTGTCCTTCAGAAACATGGCCGTGATCTCCTCGCGTTAACGGCGCACCATCGCCCCGCAACCCCGGCGGCGCTCGGGACCATCACGTGCCCGCTTCACCGCCGTCGGCCAGAAAGGCGCGCACCTCGGCGATCCAGTGAGGCCAGGCGGGCTCGTGCTCCAGTATCACATGATTCCGGCTCTCCAGCGGGACGAAGCGCGCGCGGGGGATGGCCGCGGCGAGCTCGCGGCCGCGGGCGAAGGGTATCCTCGATTCACGGCGAGAGTGCGATACCAGGGTGGGCGCCTGGATCCGGGAAAGAAGCGGGGTGACGTCGATGTCGGCGAACACCTGTTGCAGCCGCACCGCGTTCTCCGCAGAGGTCGAAAGCCGCTCCATGTCGCTGAACCACTGCTTCTGCTCCGGCGTCGCGTCCGGAATGAAAAGGGTGGTGAACACCTCCCGGAACGCCGGATTCTCCTGACCCCAGCCGCTCCTGGTCAGGGTCAGCAGCGCCTCCTGGCGCTCGATGTCCTCCGGCGATCCCCGCCTGCGCCAGCCCTTGGCGTAGCCGCCGTGCAGGACGAGGTGCGTGACCCGCTCGGGGTGGCGTACCGCGTAGGCGATGGAGACCGCGCAGCCCTGGGACATGCCGAACAAGGCGAAGCGCTGCAAGCCGACGGCGTCCACCACCGTCTCCAGGTCGTTGACGAACGCGTCGAAAGAGATGTCGGCGACCTCCCAGTCGGACAGCCCGTTCCCGCGCTCGTCGTAGCGCACCAGCAAGTGGTCCTGGGCCAGCGCGCCGAGCAGGTGACGGTAGACGGGCGTTTTCCAGTCGTGATCGAGGTGGCTCAGCCAGTTGGCCGTTTTCACCAGCGGCGGCCCGCGGCCGACGGTGGCATACGCGATGCGAACGCCGTCGGGCGTGGTGCAGAAGCGAATCGTCTGCTCCATGCGCGGCGCGCCGGGCCCGGTGTGCACCCCTTCGCGGTCGGGCTTCGCGGAGGGGGGTGCAACAGAGCGGCTCAGGATCTTCTGGTGGAGGGCGGTCGTCTCGGGCTGCGGCTCGACGTGCAGCTCGCGCTGGAGCGTGCGCACACAGCTCTCGTACTGCTTGATGGCGGCGTGGCGCTGGCCGTCCTCGTCGTACAGGCGCATGAGCGTGCGATGGGCGGACTCGCGGAGCGGATCGAGCGAGAGGAGCCGGTGCGCCGCGTCGATGGCGCGCCCGCGATCCCCTGCCGCTGCGTAGTGCGCAACCAGCGCCGTCATCGCTTCCAGGACCTGCTCGCGCAGGCGCCTGCGCTGCTCCATGAGCCACTCCTCGAAAGGCTCGGCCTTCAGCGCGAACCCCTCGAGGAAATCGCCGCGATACAGGTCGATCGCTTGCGCCAGCGCCTCCGGGGTGCGTTCCTGAACCAGTCGTTCGAAGGTGCCCACGTCGGTCTCAACCGCGCCCGGCGATACCCAGACCGAATCGCTGGTGGTAGCCAGCGCTTCCCCCTCGGCGGGCGACAGGGCCTGGCGCAAGGTGAAGAGGGTCTGGCGCAGGCTCGCCCGGGCCTGATCCTCCGCGCTCCGATCCCAGAGCAGCGCCGCGAGCTTGCCGCGCGCCTGAGGGGAGCCGGCGGCGAGCGCCAGATACACGAGCAGCGCTTTGCTCTTGCGGGTTGCAAGCGACACCGGGGCGCCCGTCTCCCACCGAATGTCCAAGCCGCCGAGAGCGGTGAGCTTGAGCCGTTTCATGAGCTCCGATTCAGTCGCCGAGCGTCCCGTCATCCTACCGTCCGGGGAGAAGCGTGCACAGCCGGAGATTTGACGCATTTTTGACGGCCGGCGGATGCGCTATCACCCGGCGCTCACGGGCTCGTGACGCCGGGCGGCGATACTCATATGCACGGAGCGGGCAGGCGGGCCGGCGCCTGTACCGGCACCCATCGGACGCATCCCTGCGGGAGGACGAACGCCGTGACCGAGGATATTCGAAGTGACGCGCACGAAGATCCCTTCAGCGTTCCCATCATGCGCACGATTCACGGACACATCGACTACGCCTACTACCTGCACGAGGGCCGGCGGCTGCGCGCGCAGGCCTGGGTGCGCGCCGCGGTGAAAGCTTGCACCGCCTGCGCGCGAATGATCGGGTGGGTGGCGGAGGGAGCGGCGCGGAAGCGGCGGGGTCCGGCCGCGCGCACGCCCGCCTCCGCCCGCGCGCGGCGCCCCGCTGCGGCCCGTCAATGTCCTGCACGCTCCTAGCGGCGCACGCCGGCCAGGCGCTTGTCTTGCCCTGGGGATGGACACATACTTGAACCTGCCGGCACCTGACCGGTCGCGAGCAGGACGGAAGCCAGTGGCCGAAAGTGAACGCGTCCTCGTCGTCGACGACGAGCCGGAAATCCGCAGCATGCTCCAGGAGTACTTGAGCGCGCACCGGTTCGACGTCCTGGAGGCGAGCAGCGGAGAGAGCATGCGCGCGGTGCTCGAACACGCCGTGCCCGACGTCGTTCTGCTCGACGTGGGGCTGCCCGGTGAGGACGGACTCACGCTCGCGCGCTATCTGCGCGAGCACTATGACCTGCCGATCATCATGGTGACCGCTGCCGGCGAAGTGGTCGATCGCATCGTCGGTCTGGAGGTCGGTGCCGACGATTACGTGAGCAAGCCGTTCGACCTGCGTGAGCTCTTGGCGCGGGTCAAGAGCGTGCTTCGCCGCTATCACAGGCAGGCGAAGACCGGCGGAGGCGGCGAAACGCCGGCGCAGGAGGACGGCGAGCGGATCCGGTTCGGACGCTGCGTCCTCGACGCGGCCGCGCACCAGCTCTACGACGGCGAGGGCAACGAGATCCCGCTCACGCGCATGGAGTTCGATCTGTTGAAGGTTTTCGCGGAACGGCCGAACCGGGTGCTCTCGCGCGACCAGCTATTGAATCTCACCCAGAACCGGGATTGGGACCCCTACGACCGGAGCATCGACATCCGCATCGCGCGGCTGCGCCGCAAGGTAGAGGCTGATCCGAACAATCCTCAGACCATCAAGACCGTTCGCGGCTACGGCTACATGTACGTCCCGAGCCGGGACTGAATGCCGGGGCGCCGTCCCCAAGCATCTCTTCAGAGATACTCTACAGCGCGGCCCGTGACTTCGGGCTCCGAGGCGACGCCTTTCCCGCCGCACCCGGCCCTCTCCCTGCTGGGACCTTCTCCGCCCCTTCGCCCCGTCGCGCAGCAACGTTTCTGAAACATAGTCCACCAAGGCTGGAAATCTCCGGGAAACGCTCCGCTGCTAGCTTGTGCTCCGGGTACCGCCGCGGGCGCGCAAGCCTGGAGCACTCTCCGGTCTGTGGTCCACCCGAGGCGGCTCAGTCCATCGATGCATCAAGGAGAGCCGACATGCTGCGGAGAATCTCGGTCTTCGTCTACGGCGTCATCGCGTACGCCGTGTTTTTCGCGACCTTCCTGTACGCCATCGGTTTCGTGGGCAATATCTTCGTGCCGACGTCCATCGACGGAGCTGTGGAGGGCTCCCTGGGCGCAGCCCTTCTCATCGACACGCTGCTGCTCGGCCTCTTCGCCGTCCAGCACAGCGTCATGGCGCGCCCGGCCTTCAAGCGCTGGTGGACGCGCATCGTACCGGAAGCCGCCGAGCGCAGCACCTACGTGCTGCTCTCGAGCATCGCTCTGATCGCGCTGTTTGCATTCTGGCAGCCCATCGGCGGCGTGGTGTGGGATATCCAGAGCCCGGCCGGTCGTGCCGCGGCGTATGCGCTGTTCGCGTTCGGCTGGTTGCTGGTTCTCGTCTCCACCTTTCTGATCAACCACTTCGATCTGTTCGGGCTGCGCCAGGTCTGGTTCTACCTCCGCGGCAAGGAATACGAGCCGCTCGCGTTCGTGACCCCGGGCCCCTACAGGCACGTGCGGCATCCGCTCTACCTCGGGTGGTTGTTCGCCTTTTGGGCCACGCCGACCATGACCGTGGCGCACCTGGTCTTTGCCGTGGCGACGACGGCGTACATCCTGGTCGCGATCCAGCTCGAGGAGCGGGATCTGATCCGGTTTCACGGCAGGCGCTACGCCGAGTACCGGCGCCGGGTGCCGATGATCATCCCCCATCCGTTCCGCAGGCGTGCAAGAGCGGCAGCCGCGACGGCCTCCGAATCGATCTAGCTGGTCAAGCGTCGAAGGGCGCTGTGCGGTAAGCGCACAGCGCCCTTCCCAAGTGGCGACTCACAGAGGAGCAGCGCCGTGGACGTTTCCGCTCATCAATCGCTCGGCGGCAGCGGCCGCAGGATCTGGGGCAGGCGGCTCGCAGCCGCGGGCTTCGCATTCTTCCTGGTGAAGGGATTGCTCTGGCTGGCGGTGCCGGCCGCGCTGTATCTGCTCCAGTGAGCGGTGGGGCCGCGCGCCCGATTCGGGAGCGCGGCGGCGGCACCACCATGTAAACCCTGCGCGCAGCGGCCGTTGTTACAAAGCAGAAACAAAACGCCGTTGCGGACGCTCCCGCGGCAACTCTACGGAAACACACTGCCCGCCTTCCGACATTCCCTGGAAACGCTTCGTGGTTAGCCTGTAAGTCGTGAGCAGCGAAGGTTCGGCTCACGAAGACATCTGGACAGGAGCGATGGTCATGAGCACAACGTACGCGGACGGATACGGACAGGGTTTCGGGTTTGCGGATCGGGGCGCGGCGACGCGACGCGCAGGCGCCGCTCGGCGGGCGCGCGCCATGGCGAAGCCCCTGGTGAGCTACTACTGGCGGCAGCGCACCATCCGCGAGCTGTCCCGCCTCGAGGATTACCGCCTCGAGGACATCGGCGTGGCGCGCGCCGATATCCCGGCCATCGCAGCGGATCGGGCCCGCGCGGAAGCATCGGCATGGGCTCGTCGCGCCGCCGGCGCGAACGGGTTCGGCGGCTGAGCACCGCACCGAAGGCAGCGCATGCGCACGAGGAAGGCTTAGACCATGGCGGCGGTGGAGATGGCAGGCGTGAAGGTGGCGTTCGAGGAGTCGGGTCGCGGCGAGCCGGTGGTGCTGCTGCACTGCTCTGCGAGCTCGAGCGCGCAATGGGACGGTCTGCGCGAGGGCCTGCAGGAGCAGGCCCGCTTCACGGCGCCCGATCTCTATGGCTGTGGCGGCACCGACCCCTGGCCCGGGTTGCGCCCGCTGCGGCTGAGCGACGAAGCGGCGCTGGTGTCCGCGGTCACCCCCGGCCACGGCCAGCCCCTTCACCTCGTCGGCCATTCCTACGGCGGCGCTGTGGCCTTGCGCTGGGCCGTCGAGCATCCCGAGCGGGTGCGCAGCCTGACGCTCATCGAGCCCGTTGCATTCCACCTGCTGCGAGAAGGCGGGGCGGAGGAGCGGAGACTCCTCGAGGAGGTTCGGGCCACTGCGGACGTCGTGGGTCGAGCGGTTCTGGAAGGCGACTACCACCTGGGCATGGCGCGCTTCGTCGATTACTGGAACGGGGAGGGCGCGTGGTCCGCCGCGAGCGAGCGCTCCCGCCGAAGCCTCGCGCGGTGCGTCGCGAAGGTGGCGCTCGATTTTCACGCCACGGTGAACGAGGACGCGCCGCTGCAAGCTCTTGCGCGATTCGATTTCCCCGTCTCGGTGCTGCGCGGTGAGCGATCGCCGCGACCCACTCTGCGCATCGCCGAGCTGTTGGTCGAGGCCATCCCCACGGCGCGGCTTCAGACGGTCAGCGGGGCGGGGCACATGCTGCCTTTCACCCATCCGGACAGCGTGAGAGGCGCGATCGAGGCAAGACTCGCGTCCGCGGAGGAGGCCGAGCGCGCGGCGGCCTGACCCGCTGCGACGCCAGCGACTGTTTTGACGAACGAAGCACAGGAGACATCGACATGAGCACCGAGTTGATCCACCCCGAGACGCTGGCGCTGCACGCCGGCTACCGCAGCGACCCGGCGACCGGCGCCGTGGCCGTGCCCATCTACCAGACCACCTCGTATCAGTTCAACGACTCCCGGCACGCAGAGAGTCTGTTCGCGCTGCAGGAGCTCGGCAACATCTACACGCGGGTCATGAACCCCACGTGCGACGTGCTCGAGCAGCGCATCACGGCGCTCGAAGGGGGTGCGGCGGCGCTGGCCGTGTCCTCGGGTCAGGCGGCCTCGGCGATGGCCATTCAGAACATCGCCAGAAGCGGCGACAACATCGTGAGCTCCACGGATCTGTATGGCGGCACGTGGAACCTCTTCGCCAACACCTTCTCCACCTTCGGGATCGAGGTGCGCTTCGTGGACCCGAGCGATCCCGAGAACTTCCGCAGGGCGACCGACGAGCGCACGCGCGCCTACTACGCGGAGACGCTACCGAACCCGAAGCTCCAGGTCTTCCCCATTGCGGAGGTGGCCGAGATCGGGGAGGCGCTCGGCGTGCCGTTGATCATGGACAACACCGCGGCGCCGGTGCTGTGCAAGCCGTTCGAGCACGGCGCGCATATCATCGTCTACTCGACCACCAAGTACATCGGTGGCCACGGAACCTCCATCGGCGGGCTCATCGTGGACAGCGGGCGCTTCGACTGGGAGAAGCACGCCGAACGCTTTCCGCTTTTGAATCAACCGGACCCGAGCTACCACGGCGCGATCTGGACCGAGGCGGCGAAGCCTCTGGGCCCCATCGCATACATACTGAAGGCGCGGGTCACTCTCCAGCGTGATCTCGGCTACGCAGTCAGCCCTTTCAACGCGTTCCTATTCATACAGGGACTCGAGACCCTGCCGCTGCGCATGCGCGAGCACTCGCGCAACGCGCAGGCCGTGGCCGAGTTTCTGGCGCGCCATGCAGCCGTCGAGCGGGTCATCTACCCGGGGTTCGCCGAGGGGGAGCCGCGCCGGCGCGCGGACGCCTATTTCCGAGGCGGCTACGGCGGCCTGGTGGGCTTCGAGATCAGGGGCGGCAAGCAGGCCGGGCAGCGCTTCATCGACAATCTGAAGATGCTCTACCACGTGGCGAACATCGGCGACGCTCGATCGCTGGCCATCCATCCGGCGACCACCACCCACTCGCAGCTCGCGCCGGAGGAGCAGCAGGCGACCGGGGTGACGGACGGCTATGTGCGTCTGTCCATCGGCATCGAGCACATCGACGACATCGTGAACGACATCGACCAGGCGCTCGCGGCGAGTCAGCTCGCCTCGGCGGCCTGAAGCACGGGCAGGGCGCGGCTCTCGTCGCGCCCTGCCGCTCTTGCGAATGCGAATGAAGACGACGCAAGGCGCACAGGATCATGGCTATCACACTGCCCCCTGAGCTTCCGGCCTACCGGGTCCTCGACGGCGAGGGCGTCCGGGTTTTGCCTGCGTCGCAAGTCCCGGGACCGCGGTCCGCCCCGTTGCGAATCGCGCTCTTGAATCTGATGCCGACCAAGATCGCGACCGAGATCCAGTTTGCGAGATTGCTGGCGCGCGCGCCGTTGGACGTGGAGCTCACCCTGGTGATCCCCTCCGCTTATGTGCCCAGGCACACGCCGGCGGAGCACCTGCGGCGGTTCTACCGCCGATGGACGGAGATACGTGACAGGTCGTTCGACGGGCTCATCGTCACGGGCGCGCCGGTGGAGACGCTTCCCTACGAGGCGGTCGCCTACTGGGACGAGCTCACCCGAATCTTCGACTGGGCGGCGACGCCGCGTGTGGGCGGCGCATTCCATGTGTGCTGGGCCGCTCAGGCGGCGCTCTACCATTTCTACGGCGTTCCCAAGCACCCGTTGCCGGAGAAGCGTTTCGGCGTCTACCCGCATCGGGTGCGCGCGCCGCGGCACCCGGTCTTCGCCGGATTCGATGACGCTTTCCCGGTGCCGGTGTCGCGCCATACCGAGGTGCGCGCCGCCGATCTGCCCGACGGCGGCGGGCTGTCTGTGTTGGCGGACTCGGACGAGGCGGGGTTGTGTCTGGTCGGCGACGAGATGAACGGGGCGCTGTACATGTTCAATCACCTGGAGTACGAGGCGGACACGTTGCGCGGGGAGTATCTGCGCGATCTGTCGGCGGGGCGACGCGTTCCGCTGCCCCGGAACTATTTTCCCGAAGACGATCCGGCGCGCCCGCCCCGCAACACGTGGTCGGCGCATGCGGGTCTGCTGTTCGGCAACTGGCTCTCGAGTCTGCCGCGATCCGCTCATCGCCGGCGAGCGCCGCGGCGGACGCGGGCGCCCCGACGAGCGGTGGCTGCAAGGCGGCCCGCTGCGGCGGCCAGGGTCGGAGCCGGGAAGCTTTGCGCGTGATACGCGCCAACAGGAGGACTCTCGATGGTGAAAAGTGGGGTCAGACACTACTTTGCTTGGGCACTGTGTCACAAGGACAGGCCGGTGGAAGGGAAAGTAGTGTCTGACCCCACTTTTGCCACTTGGCGCCCGGGCGCGCGCCCCTGGAGCAGGGTTCTCGGGCGTGCGCGACGCCGGCTGCGCTCCGTCGCCGAGCTCCTGCGCGCACGCCGGGCCCGTCGCAGGGCGCTGCGCGAGCTCATGGCCGAGCTCATGGCCCTGGACGAACGGGTGCTGCGGGATATCGGGATCTCGCGCTCCGCCATCGCGCCTTTGCTCCGGGGAACCTGGTTCGATGCGCCGCAGGGCCGCGCAGCCGCGGGCGCTACCGAGGGCGGGATCCCCGTCCAAGGCCGCGGCCCGGTGCGGCGAGGCCCCCGGC
>CAZPFD010000045.1:0-8026 GCA_964585725.1 uncultured Ectothiorhodospiraceae bacterium
TGGTGCCGGCGCGCGGACTCGAACCGCGGACCTACTGATTACGAATCAGTTGCTCTGCCGACTGAGCTACGCCGGCCGGATGAAGGTCGCCAGTATACAAACAGTTCCCGGCCCCGACCATCCAGGAACGCGGATCCCGGGCAGGGCTCCTGGTGCCGCCAGCGCGACCCTGGAATTCTGACCTGCGATGCTGCTCCGCCTGGAGGGTGCGTCGTCGCGTTAGAGGACCCATTCTGGGCACAAAACCGACGCTCTAAGCCTCAAAAACAGCCCGAAATCGAGTCAAATCCCTGGGACTTCAACAGCTTGCGTTGGTCCGACCCGACCTATTTGGTGCGGAGGCGGACGATGACGTCGACGCCGTCCACCTCGGTGCCCTCGGGCAGCTCGGGCATCTCGGGGAGGTCGACCTGCACGCCGCAGACGTCGGTCAGCTCGCCGGTGCTGACGTTGTAGAAGTGATGGTGGGGGGTGGTGTTCGAATCGTAGAAGACCTTGCTCGGGTCGACGATGACCTCGCGCACGAGCCCCTTGCGCGCGAACAACCCGAGAGTGTTGTAGATGGTGGCCTTGGACACCCGGGCGTGGCCGTTCACCAGGGCCAGCAGCTCGTCCGCCGAGAGATGCTGGGGCTGCGCCAGCAGAATCGAGGCGATCTCCACCCGCTGCTGCGTGGGCGTGATGCCCCGAGCCTTGAGCAGCTTCTCGGCCTCGCATCGGTCGAGGCGCGCGACCGGAGCCAGGGAATTATCCGCAACCATAGGTTTTGAGTATAAGTACATCGCCTCTCGTTCGTCCAGCCGCCGGGACCGCGGGGATCCCGCACGCTTCCCGTTCCCAGCCGTCACGCGCCCGTGGACTCGGGGTACGCGGCGCCTGACGCTGCGGTGACGGTGAGCGGCGCATAGGGATTGGGCCGCACCACCGGCTCGCGGCCCAGGACCAAGTCGCCGAGCAGGCGCGCGCACGCCGGTGCGAGCAGCATCCCGTTGCGATGCTGGCCGGTATTGACGAAGAGCCCCTGCACCTCGGGGTGCTCGCCGATGCTCGGGACCCCGTCCGCTGAGCCCGGGCGCAGACCCGCCCAGTGCGCTTCCACCGTACATCCCGCCAGCGCAGGCACCAGGGTTTGCGCCGCCGCCAGCAGCTCGGCGCGCGCTGCCGCGGTAGTGGACTTGTCGAAGCCGGCGCGCTCCAGGGTGCTGCCGGCGACGACGGCGCCGTCGCGGCGCGGGATCACGTAGCGCCCGCGCGCCAGCACGATGCGCCGCAAGGTGCCGGGCCGCGCGCGCAGGAGCAGCATCTGCCCGCGCACGGGCTCCACCGCGGTGTGCAGGTTCAGCCGCCCCAGCAGAGCCGCGCTCCAGGCCCCGGCCGCCACCACCACGCACGCGGCCGGCCGGTACCCCCGCGATGTTCTGACGCCGCGGATCCGGCCGTCGCGATGGACCAGATCCGCAGCGGCGGTGTCCTCGCGGATGTCGACGCCGCTTCGCCGCACGCTCTGGTGCAGCGCGCGCATGAACCTCGGGGGCCGGATCTGATGCACGCCGGGCAGCCACACGAGCGGTGACTCGCACGCCCCCAGAGCGGGCTCGAGCTCGCGCGCGCGGCGGGACGTGACCAGCTCCAGCGACGCCCCCGCCTGTGCCGCCCAGCGGGCCGCCGTATCCGCCTCGCCGCTGTCCAGGATCAGGAATCCCGAAGCCAGCCACTCGGGATCGATGCCGGTGTCCGCGTGCAGGGACGCGATCAGCTCCGGATACAAAGCTTCGCTGATCTTCGCCAGCGCCGCGACCGGCGCGGGCTGGCGCCAGGGATAGAGGGGCGAGAGGATCCCGCCTGCGGCCCACGAGGCTTCGCGCCCGATGCGCCCGCGCTCGACGAGCGTCACCGAGCACCCGGCGCCCGCGAGCTCACGGGCGCTCATGAGCCCGTTCACGCCACCGCCGATGACGATGCAGTCTGCAAGCTCGGTCGTGCTCAAGGGAGGTCTTCAGCTCGCGGGCCGACGCATGGGGGATTTTACCGAACGGCGCACCCACCCCGGCGCCCGGGGTGGTCGCCCTTTCACACCGGGGCTCGAGATCCCTCGAAGGAGGCGGGCCGGCCCATCATCGCCCGACGGTCATGCGACGGGCGCGGGGGAGCCGGCCTCGGCCGTTGCGAGGGGAGCTCGACGGAGCATCGCTTGGATCCCCGGTGGCTGGCGCCGAGCGCCCGATCCGGAATGTATCCGAGCTTCGGATCGGGCGCGCGTCTACCAGCAGTCGAGAGCGCTGGTCGTTCCGCGAACGCCGGTGTGCGTCAGCGTGAGCGTCTCGCACTTGTCGTCGGCCTGAGCGTTCTGGGGGGCGGCCTCCAGGGTGAAGTCGGTCGCGTTCAGCGGGTTCGCGCTGATGCTGTAGTACCCTTCGGGCGATGTGAGCGGCAGGGCGACGCCACAGGCGGCGTCGGTGTACGTGCCGTACTGCGTGTAACAGCGCTCCAGGCGGTGGGCCGTGTTCATCAGCGCATCCATGCCGTCTCCGCGCCGCGCCCTCGCGACGTGCTCGGTGTACGCCGGCACGGCGATGACCGCCACAATGGCCACGATCGCGACTACCACCATCAGCTCGATTATGGTAAAGCCCGCGGCTCGATCGCGGCGGTGGGGTGCTACCTGCATGATTCGCAGTGTCGACATCGCTGTCTCTCCCTATGCACCGGCGCCGTGGGCGCCGGATTCAGACGGATCCTATGACTCTCATCAACGAAGACGCCCGGGCGGGAGAGACTCCCCGCCCGGGCGCCGCCGTTACCTTTGGAGCTCGCGCCAGGACTGGCGCCCCGTATCGTTGGCGCCGCCCGACTCCTCGACTTTCATCACCGCGCCCGAGCTGCCGCTCAGGTACTTGAACTCCTTGATGCCCGCGGTGTCGAGGATTGCCGGCTTGCTCACGAACTCATCGAGCTTGCGACCGCCAGCATGGCCTTGCTCACTGTCGTAGCTGACGAGGTCGCTCGCGTCGAAGGTGCCGTCGCCGTTTAGGTCGAAGACGGCCACATGCAGCCGGCGGCCCTCGATGGCGTGCATCTCCATCACCCAGCTGTCCCCGCCGAAGCCGCAGGCGTCTCCGGACGGAATGTTGGTGACGAAGATGATGCGATCCTCGCGCAGCGCCGCCCGGTGAATGACGCGCTCGCCTTCGCGCCCGTTCACCGGAGACACCAGGTCGATGTACCAACCGTCCTGGGTGCTTGTCGCGCTCGTATCCGAGGTCACCCTGACCTCGAAGTCGGCCCCGGCGGGCGTCCCCTCGAACACGATGGTCTGCTCCTGCAGCGCCGCGCGCCCGCTGACCGCGTCACCGTCGTCGTGAATGGCGTAGAAGCTCTGCGCCTGGGGCGTGGCCGGCACGGTGTTGTCGCCCACTTCGAAGAACTTGCCGGTACCGAAGTAGACCATGACCCCGCCGTCGGGGTGCGGACCCACCTCGGGGGTCGCCGTTATGGGCTGGGGGTTGCCGTCCGGCCCCACGGCGGTGAACAGCGGTGCGGGCTTACCTGCTTGCTTGTAGGCGACCTTCCAGTTGGTTCTGCCGCCCGTCACATCGAACTTCCACAGGTTGCCCTTCATGTCGCCGCCGTAGATGACGTCGGTGGTGCGATCGCCGGTGGTGTCGACCGTGATGATGGAGCTCAAGCCGTTGGCATCCGCGCCGGTTCCGCCGACGCCGGTGTCGATGACCGTGTAGTCCGTCGGGTCCTCCAGCGAGACCAGGAACAACCGCGCGGTTCCGCTGGTGCTGTTGTAGCCGTTGCCGAAGGCCATGTACCACTCGCCGTCGTTCATGCGCACCACGAAGGGCTGGCTCATGGTGAGGCCGAGCTCGGCGTGGGTGAACTCCCACAGCACGTCGTTCGTGCCGAAGGTGTCCGGCTCGGTGACGTCGAGGGCGTAGATCGCGCGTCCGCCCTGCCCCGTGCCGCCCGCGAGAATGGTGCGCCACTCGTCGCCGGCGCCGATGTCGATGTAGGCGTCGCCGGCGCGCGGGGCGCCGTTGACGTAGTAGCGGTGCGAATACTTGGGCGCGGTCAGATGGCTCAGGCGGTCGAACACTCCGTTCGGCACGTAGGCCAGGACCTCCTTGCCCGTGGTGGCGTCGAAGCCGTGGAGCATGCCGTCGTTGGCGCCGACGTAGAGCATCTTGCGCCGGGTCGTCTTGTCTTGCAGGAAGGGCCGGTAGTCGTCTCCGGCCGGCGGGGCGAGCACCGTGTACCCGAAATTGTCCACGCCGACGAAGAACGGGTCGGAGCCGACGATATCGCCGAGCTCGCTCTCCCGATCGCGGAAGCTCCCGCCGTTCTGGACCTCGAGGCTGCGATCGCCGCGCAGGTAATCGAGGCGCTGGCTGCCCAGCCCGTCAGCGTTGCCGACGATGTCGGTGTTGAGGGCGTTCTGCTGAGTGGCGTTGAGATCAACCCACTCGAACGGGATGCCCACGCCGGCATCCGCATCGAAGGTGAAGAGCGAGCGACTGGCGGGACCGGGGATCAAATTCGCCGCATCCCACAGAGGATTCGCCGTATCCACCGTTCCGTCCGTCGGGTCGACCTCGAGAGCAAGCACCTGCCCACTCCAGGCGCGGGTGTTGAAGCGCGCCTGATAGATGACCGTGCCGGTGTCGAGGCGCGTCGAGTTCGCGGCGATCGAGGAGGCCGAGCCCGTGGTGTGGGCGACGATGTCGCTGAACGCCTTCTCGAGCTGGGTGACCATGTCCTTGGCACGCCCGGCGGTGTAGTAGTTGTCCGGGCGCTTGAACGCGGCGGACGGGTAGGTGACCTTGACGTCGTCGACCGCGAAGTACTCGTCCGACGCGCCGTAGGCGGCGTTGAGCTTGACGCGGATCCGGGTGTCCGCGCTCGCGTAGGCGCTGATGTCGTAGCTGCGCGAGCCGGAGGCCGGCGCGTCATAGCCGGTGAAATCCTCCAGGGTCGCCCAGCTCGAGCCGCCGTCGCTCGAGACCTGGACCAGCGCCGAGTCGGACGTCTCCACGTCGCCCAGGATGCTGAAATTGAAGCTGAGGACGGCGCTGGTCGCGGTGGACAGATCCACCGCGCGCGTCACGGCCTCCAGGTTTCCGCCGTCGTGGTTGTCGAGGCGCAAGGCGTTTCCGGTGATCTGCACCTGTCCGCTTGCGGGGTCTCCGTCGTCGTCGACCTCGACCCACGGCCCGCCCCAGCTCGCAGTGCCGTCGTCGTTCGTGTACAACTGGTCGTCGAACTCGTCGAGCACCGTCAGGGCCAAGGTGTCTCCGGTGGTATGCCACCATTCCTCGGGCAGCGGCTGCGTGCGTGCATAGGGGTCGAAAGGATCCGGCACCTCGAAGCCCCCGTACTTGCTCGCCAGGTAGTACTGATTCTCCTCGGGAGCGCGCAGGATCTGGCCTTCGAGCACGTCGACCCAGAAGGTCGAGACGGTCTGACTATTATCGAGGTCCGAGCGGATGTCCTGGGTGTGCGCGTCGTAGGCGAGCCCCGCGATGTAGGCGGAGTTCATCCGTCCGGACCAGCTGTCGGTCTCGGCGATATCGCTGCCCAGCCCTTCGAGCTCGCCGACCTTGTTGGTCGCCTGGATCACGTCCACGTCGTTGTCTTTATTCACTTCCGACGGCGTGGGCGGCTCATCGGTCAGATACGTTTTGTTACCCGGCAGGTTCTTGTCCCTGTGCGTGTTGACGTCGCCGATCCCCAGGATGACGTTGCGTTCGCACCAGGCGTCGATGGGATCGTCCCAGTCGGTGATCACCGGAAAGAGGTCGGTGAACTCCTTCTTCGTGGTAGCGTCCAGGCCGCTCATGTCGGTGTATGCCGGGACGTTGCCGAGGTTGCGGAAGTAGCGCAGGGCCGTGTAGTAGAGCTCGCTGACCGGGTCCTTGCTCTTGTGGTTCTTGCCGGTCATCTGACCGAACTTGTTGATGTAGTTGATGACGCCGCTGTCATCGATAGCGATGCCGAACTCCGCCTCCGTGTCGCTCGCGTCCTGCGGGCTCGGGTTGCGCACGAGAACTCCCGTATCCGGATCCCACTCCACCTCCGGGTTCGCCACCCAGGCTCCCTGGTCCGGGTCGAAGAAAGTGGGACCGACGAATTTGTTGCGCGCGCGCAGCACGCCCCCGTCGCGCTCCTGATCGTGGTCGTTGAGGTAGCCGAAGACGCTGTAGCGCAGTTTGTCGGCGTTCTTCTGGATGACGCCCTCGGGCTTCCAGCCCTGGTCGTAGGGCTGGCAGTTGGACTCGACGCCGACCGCCGGGTCGCAGACCTTGACCCGCACGCTTGCTTCCTGAATGTCGTCATCGACCGAGCTGGAGCCGTCGTAGGCCTCGACGTCGCTGTCGGGACTATCACCCAGCCAGAAATGCATCTCGTTGCCGTGGCCCTCGATCTCCACGTGGAACGAGCTCGCCTTGAAGGGCGTGGCGTTCGCCACGTCGGTGCTGTTAGTGAGGCTGCGGATGGGGTAGACGCGCGTCCCCCCCTGCCCGGTGTGCCAGGCCTTCTCGAGCCACGTCTCGGTGGGCGTGTCCTTGACGCGATAGCCCCCGGTGAGCGCCTTCCTGAACGGGTCGATGGTCTGGGTCGCCGCCCAGTTGAGGAAGTTCCCGCTCCACTGCCCGGAGCAGATCAAATCGTTCCCCGAGATCTGGCTGACCGGCTCGAAGCGCCGCTGCGACTCGTTGCTGTCGTAGACGTACCGATAGCATTTGCGCGCATCGAAGTAGCCGGCGTACTCCGTTGCGGAGTCGTAGACGGGGTCGATGTTGGCCACGCCGGTGATGGTGGGCCACTCCACCGAGGGGACCAGCGCGAGGTTGCCGGGGATGCCCTGCCCGCCGATGTTCAGCGGCTGCTCCGACACGCTGAAATCGGCGTACGCCGCTCCCGGCAGGGCCGCGAACGCGGCGAGCAGCGCCGACGCGACCAGGTTCGCGCACCGCTCCCATGGCCGGCGCGATGCATCCGGGTAATCGGACGCACGTCCGCGGGAGGCCGCGTCCGGGGTCGCCGGTGAACGGCCGCTGCGGGTGACGGTCTGCACGAAGCTCTCTGTTCGCCGTTTCATGACTGATCTCCTCGGTCCGCGCAACGCCTGCGCGCTACTGCTCACCGTACTTGTACGTGCTCTGCAGAAAGACCTCCGCCGTCGGGCTCAACCCGGTGCCCCTCACCGTAATCCGGTACATGAACACCTCCGGCACCGCTTCGCCGGTGACGCTCACGCTGCTGCTTTGAAACGCTTCGATGTCCTCGACCACGTACCGCGCCTCATCGTAGGTGCCATCGACCGCGACCAAACCCACGTTGTTGTCGTCGTCCCAGTCGAAGGTCTGCCACCAGGGGGGATCGGCCGCCGCGAACGGGTCGTAGTAATAGTCCTGGTCCGCGGCCACGGGCGGCAGGACCGCGTCGCCAAGCTCCTCCTCGGCGGTGCGCAGCGCGGCTTCCGCCGCCTGGAGCGCGACATTGCGGTCGCGGACGTTGCCGGCCATGCGCTCCTGCATGGTCGTGGTCTGCATCGAGGTCATCCCCAGCATCGTGAGCACGAGCAGAAAGAGGAGCGAAATGATCAGAGCCATTCCGCGCTGCGCACGAGGCGCCGGGTACGGTCGTTGGTGCATGGTCATGGTGCTGTTCATGGCAATCGATTGCGCAGGGCGACGGTCGTGGTCATGACCTGGTACAAGCGCCGGTCACCCGCCGTGAAAGTCACACCGTCGAAAGTGACCTGCTGGGGGTCCTCCGTCACGTTGTCCTCGACGCCGGCCAGCAACAGGCTGATGCGGACGCTGAGAACGTTTTCCCAGTTTGCGACGGCGGATGCCGCCCGGTACTCGTCGAGCTGGCGGTCGCCATTGGTGTCGACGCCGTAGCTGATCTGCATCTGCTCGACGTTCTCCACCAGCTCTTCGGCGGCGCCGTCGTTGACCCGCCGCCACAGCGCGGGCAGCCCGCCCGCCCCCTGGCGCACGTAATAGGTGTGCGT
>CAZPFD010000045.1:8126-19345 GCA_964585725.1 uncultured Ectothiorhodospiraceae bacterium
CTATGCCGGCATCGAGCGCGGGGTCCCAGGCGCCGCCGGTGGCCTCGTGCCCGATCAGTCCCTGGTCGAAGTCCCACTGGTAGGCACCGGCGTTGTTCAGCGTGTTGGTGAGATCCGCGTTGGGGCCGAGACAGCCCCGGTAGCCCACCATGCGCAGGTCGCGGCTCATGGCCTCGAGGGCGTAGCGACCGCTCTCCTGGACCCGCGAAAGCGACTGCTGGAAGCGATAGGTCTGCTTGCTTCCTATGAAGATCTGGATGACCCCGCCCATGAGGATCATGCTGATGAGCACCGCGACCATCATCTCGATCAAGGTCACGCCGCGCTGGCTTTGGACACTACGGAAGCGTGCGGTATTCAGCTCATTCACAACTGCGTCCTCATCTCGAACGCCGCGGCGGCCTCTTCGCCGCGCGAATCGTCCCAGCGTATGCCGATGGTGGCGACTCCGGTGGCGGCATCGACCGTGATCTGCCCGCTGCTCGAGGGCAGGGTCTGAGTGATGTCCGCACGCCACTCAGCGACGTCTTCTTCGGCCACGGTGGCACCGGTGGGCGCCGCGTCCGCATAGGCGATGTCGTAGTCGCCGTCGAGCGCGGCGTCGCGATTCGCGCGCATGCGATCGGCCATGTCATAGGCGAGATTGTTCGACACCGTGCGCAGGTACGCGCTGTGGTTGTAGCGCAGCGACGCCGACTGCAGCGCCGCCATCCCCATGAGCCCGATAGCGAGCACGAGAACCGATACCAGGACCTCCATCATGGTCACGCCGCGCTGGCGGCGCATCCCGGCGGGAGGACGGTTCCCAGACTGTCGATTCGATGCGTTCATCAGCAGTTGAACCGCGAAACATTCGGCCGGCCGGATGCATTCACGTCGATGAGGCGGCCGTGGTCGCTGGTGCACCCGGGAAACTCCAGCGAGAACTGGCCGGCGCTGAGGACGTCGCCCTGGGGCCGGTAACGCAGGCTTGTCGGGCCGGTCAGCGCCGGAGCTCCGTCCGGGGCGTCCCACGCCCGCAAGACCTCGTCGACCACGGGATTGGCGACGCCGGTATCCACAAAAGCGATCCAACCGACCGACCAGTCGTTGCTGTCGTCGCAGCTCGCCTGGTCACTGGACGAACAAAGCGATACCCGCACACCCCGCTTGACCGCCTCGCTGCGGGTGAGATTGATCGCCGCCACCAGCTCGTTCGCCTGCGTGGTTGCCCGGTTGTTCTGAATCACATTTACGAAGCTCGGCGCCGCCACCGTGGCCAGAATCGCCACCACCGCGAGTGTGAGCATCAGCTCGATGATCGTGAATCCGCGATACCTTTTCATGTTGTGTGTTATAGGCCGCATGCCCGGCACATTGAAGTACCGGCTTAGCGAATGGCGGCTTCGCCCCGACAAGCGGCGCCACACCGACTCCGGTCTGCGCTTCCAACCGGAAGAGCTCGGAACACGTGTTTCCGGGAAAGAGGTTCACCGGAAAAAGGTTGCTCCGTCCCGCCTCCATTCATCGCACTGAGAGCGCCGCTCGTCCGGGAATGCTTCAAGACTCACGCGCCGCCGGCAGATACAAGGACCGACGACCGAAAGCCGCAGCGTCGGGGGAGACCCGATGAGACGGCATGAGACGGCTTACCCGAGCCCCGGCGCCCCGAGCGCTCAGGCGATCCGGTGCAAGTTGTGGGATTGAGGTCTAAGCCGCGGCCTCAATCATTGGGTCGAAGCTCCGCAGGGCTTCGGCCCATTCTTTTTCGGCTAGAGGTAACCGAAAGGCGCGGTCAAGCTGCCATGAAAAATCGATGCAGGCCGAGATTGGACGATGTACGGACACCTTCGCATTCGACGAACGAGCGCCACACGGTCGTGCGCCCGATTGCGATTGCGCTCGTTCCCATCAGCGTAAGACGTCGTCGCGCGGATTCCCGCCCGTCCGGCGCTCGGCGCCGTTCATCCATTATCAACCTGACAGTTGCTCCGGCGGCTGCTAAGTAGGAAGACCACATGAGAGCACAGCAGGGCTTCACAATCTTCGAGCTCGTCATGACCGTGGCCGTAGGAGCGCTGCTGGTCACCCTCGCCGTGCCGAGCTTCAACGCCATGCTCCAGAACAACCGTCTCACGTCTCAGATCAACGAGTTCGTCGCCACCTTGCAGCTCGCGCGCAGCGAAGCGGTCAAGCGCAACCAGACGGTGATCCTGTGCGCCACCGACGATCCGGCGGCGGACCCGCTCGATTGCACCGGGGGCGCCGACTGGGACACCGGATGGATCGTCTTCGCGGACGCCGACTCCGACGGCGCCCCCGCGGCGACCGCCGACGAATGCAACGCCGGGGCCGATTGCATCATCGCGGTTCACGCGCCCGTCGAGGGAAGCAACACCCTGCGCGGTGAGCCCGCGGCGGTGTCCGATTCCATCGCCTACCAGCCGAACGGCGTGAGCGACGACTCCGGCACCTTCATCCTCTGCGACCCGAGGGGTGCCGCGCATGCCAAGGCCATCGTGGTGAGCACGACGGGCCGACCGAGGACCTCGACGAAGAAGGCCGACGGCACGGCACTCACGTGCCCGTGACGGGGTAACGCACTCATGAGACCCATCAATCCACACATGAGCGAGCAACGCGGCTTCACGCTGATGGAGGTGCTGATCGCACTGGTCATCTTCTCCATCGGTCTGCTGGGAATCGCCACCCTGCAAATGACCGGAATGAAGCAGACCCACAACTCTCATCTGCGCGCCGTCGCGGTGGCGCAGGCTCAGGCCATGGCGGATCGCATGCGCGCGAACATGACCGCCGTGAACGACGGGGACTACAACGTGGGCGCCGCCGGCGCGGCCCTGGCCTCGATGCCGAGCGATGCGGACGTGGCGACCGACTGCGAGGTCAACGAGTGCACCCCGGCAGAGATGACCGTCTTCGACCTGGCGCAGTGGAACGATCCCAACGGCGACTACGACGCCGTCGGTCTCGACGACGTGCTGCCGGGCGGCGTCGGCATGGTGTGCATCGATTCCACGCCGAACGACGGCAATTCGGGGGCCTGGGCCTGCGACTATGCCGGCGACGTCTACGCGATCAAGGTGCAATGGACGGAGCGCGGTCTCGACGAGAACGAGAACGACACCCAGACGAAACGGTTCGTGATGAGGGTAAGACCATGACCAGCGACGCCCATCGAGTGAAGCAGCCTGCCGGGACTCGCCGGGCGGCGGGATTCTCTCTGGTGGAGATGATGGTGGCCTTGGCGGTGGCCATGATTCTCATGGCCGGCATCATCCAGCTCCTGGTCGGCAACAAGCAGGCGTATCGCATCCAGGAAGGCGCCTCGCGGCTCAACGAGAACGCGCGATTCGCCATCCAGGACATGACGCACAGGCTGCGCATGGGCGGACACTGGGGCGGCGTGACGCCGAACTTCGTCAGCACCAACGGCGGTCTGCCCGCAGCCGGCAACGATTGCACCCAGGGCGGCTGGGCGAGCTTCGCCAACACCGGCCTCGAAGGCTACGAGGGCGGCGCCAACTCGCCGCTGGTGACCTGCGTGCCCGACGCCAACTACGTGGCGAACAGCGACGTGGTAGTGGTCCGCTACGCGGATGCGACGCCGATCCCCAGCGCCCAGGCCACGGCCGCCCCGCTCGACAGCGACATCTACGTTCGCGCGGGCACGGGGCGCCGCGCGGAGATCGCGCAGGGGTCGGACATCAGCAGCATCAGCGATCTCTACGATGCGGGCGACCCCGACGCCGCCGGCTTCTACAACTACCCCTATCGGGTCTTCGCCTACTTCGTGCGCCCGTGCAGCGCACCCGGCGCCGACGACGTGTGCAACACCGCCGACGACGCCGGGGACGGCATTCCCACGCTGGTGCGCCTCGCGCTGGTGGGCACCACGCTCGAGGAAGAGGACGTCGTCGAGGGCGTGGAGCAGCTCCAGGTGCAGTACGGGGTCAACACCGACGGCGACCTGGAAGGCAATGCCGATCGCTACTTCACGGCCGACAACGTGCCCAACTGGAACAACGTGGTCAGCGTGCGCCTGAGCCTCCTGGTCCGCAACCCCGAGACGGACGTGTCGGCCAACGACACCGACACCTATGACATGGCGGGCGGGTTCAACTACACGCCGCCCGCCGCGGATCGGCAGTTCACGCGCAAGCTCTACAACACCGTCATACAGGTTCGCAACCGGACTCGAGGCTGATGAGAATTCTTACGCTCAGCAATCATCCCTTCAGGGCGGACGGAATGTCCCGGACCCAGCGCGGCAGCGTGCTGATCACGGCGCTCGTGTTCATGGTGGTGCTCACCATGGTCGCGGTGGTGGCCATGCGCTCCACCACGCTCGACTTCAAGATCACCACCAACAACATGCTGAAGGCGCGCGCGTTCGAGAACTCGGAGACGGCCAAGGTCGGGATCGCGCAGGTGATCGACGCCCACGTGTTCAACCGCGGCTACGAGCCCGCATGGCCGGACGAGGACGGCGGCGCCATCCCGGATACGGTGGACTTCACCCTGCCCGCAGAGCTCGAGATCTGCCCGTGCCCCGGCGCGCCGGACGACATCTGGGCGGTCAACAACGTGGCGCTCGCCGACTACAGCGCCGAGGACATGCAGTACCGCCTCGACGGCAACGGCGACGGCGACTTCGAGGACGCCTTCGACGTCGCCTCGGATCTGTTCATCACGCGCCTGAACGTGGTGCCCATGGTGGGCGGCTCGCTCGCGCAGATGTCGGGATACGAAGGTTTCGGAAAAGGGGCGGCCGCCGGCGGCGCCGCCGTGTTCTTCGATTCGCGAAGCCGCGGGGCTTCGCTCGACAGCACCAGCGCTATCGTCGGAGGGGACGTGCGCATCGTGATACGCAACTAATTCGAGATTGTGTAACGGAGACGTCCCATGACCACCGTGCTCATCCGCATCCGCAACTTCGGCCTCGGCGTAGTGCTGAGCGGCGCTTTGCTGCCCTCGCTCCTGATACAGGAGGCGCGGGCCGAGGTCTCCCTGGCCACGGTCGAGGACTACACGTCCTTCCCGGTGATCATCACGCAGTCGGCGACGCCGCTGGTCATGCTCGCCATGTCGCGCGACCACCAGTACTGGTTCAAGGCGTACAACGACTACACCGACCTGGACCCGAAAGCGGCCGACGGGATCGAGACCACCTACAAGCACTCCATCGACTACTTCGGGTACTTCGACCCCTACAAGTGCTACCAGCACAACAACGGCCGCTTCGAGCCCAAGGGCTGGAGCCCGAGCGATCCCAAGAACGCCAAGTACTGCGACGACGTCAACGGCGACTGGAGCGGGAACTTCCTGAACTGGGCGACGATGACGCGCATGGACATCGTGCGCAAGATCCTCTACGGCGGCAAGCGCTCCACCGACACCAGCAGCACCACGGTGCTCGAGCGCGCGCATCTGCCCTCGGACGCGCACAGCTTCGTCAAGTACTACGCGGGCGACGACATCAAGCGTCTGACGCCCTTCGGCCCCAAGACGCAGAGCGACATCGCGGGCGGCGAGCCGCCCGAGAATGTGGGCATCTCCATCTGCAACACCACCGAGGACTGGGGCGACACCCCCGTGTCGCAGACCACCACCAAGCCGCCCCTCATCCGCGTGGCCGAGGGCAACTTCTCGCTGTGGGCCTCGAACGAGCGCTGGCAGTGTCGCTGGGGCGATGATGCGGCCCTGGGCTGGACCAGCACCCCGGACAGAGACTCCACCAACGCCAACGACCCCGCCAAGTCGGGCATTCCGGCGCATCCCGACAACCCCTTGCGCGGCAGCCACAAGCTGGGCGACGGGGACTACATCGCACGGATGCTGGTGTGCGACGACAAGTTCTACGCCGACAACGACGACGAGGACGGCGCGCGCGCCAAGTCGCCGGGCGAGGACCGCGCCGACAACTGCCAGGTCTATCCGAACGGCAACGCCAAGCCGGTGGGGCTGCTCCAGGAGTTCGGCGAGGACGAGCGCATCCACTTCGGGCTCATGACCGGGAGCTGGCAGAAGAACATCTCGGGCGGGGTGCTGCGGCGAAACGTGGGCCCCATGGCCGAGGAGATCAACGCCGACACCGACGGCACCTTCGTCCCGCCCAAGACCGGCAAAGACGCGGGCATCATCACCACCCTCGATCGCATCCGCATGTACGGCTACCGCTACGACAACGGCACCTACCGCCAGAACGAAGGCGACAACTGCACGTTCCAGCTCGCGAGCATCACCGAGGGCGAGTGCACGGCGTGGGGCAACCCCGTCTCCGAGCTGTATATGGAGGCACTGCGTTACTTCGCGGGCAAGTCCGGCCCGACCTCGGCGTTCGCGCTGAAGGGTGCGAGCGATCACTTCAACCTGCCCAAGACGGGCTGGGTGGACCCGCTCAACGCCGACAACGCCTGCGCGCGCTTGAACACCGTGGTCTTCAACGCCAGTGTCAGCTCCTACGACAATGATCAGATGAGCTCGGACCTGGCCGGCAGCCCCGACTTCGCCGCGCTCACCGACAAGATCGGCGACGAGGAAGGGATCACGGGGACGAGGGCCTTCATCGGGCGCAACGGCACCGACAACGACGAGCTGTGCGGGCCCAAGACCGTCAACGGCCTCGGCCAGGCCCTCGGGCTGTGTCCGGAGGCGCCGACGGTGCTCGGCTCCTACCAGATGGCCGGCGCCGCGTGGCACGGCCACACCACCGACATGCGCGGGGATCTCAACGGCACGCAGACGGTGACCGCCTACGCCGTGGCCCTCTCGACCACGGTGCCGAAGATCAACATCCCGCTCGATCCGAAAGACCCGGATTCGCGGGTGGTCACCATCCTGCCGGCGTATCGCAATATCGGGCAACCCTCGGACCCCGGCGGCGGCGCCCTGGTGGACTTCAAGATCGTGCAGCCCAACACGGAGGTGGCGCCGGGCGTCTACACCGGTAAGTTCTACGTCAACTGGGAGGACAGCGAGCAGGGCGGCGACTACGACCAGGACATGTGGGGCGTGCTCGACTACAAGCTCGACGCCAACGCCGGCACCATCACCGTGACCACGGAGTCCATCGCCGAGTCCACCAGCACGCCGCAGCTCTTCGGTTTCGTCATCAGCGGCACCACCCAGGACGGCTTCCACGCCTACTCCGGCATCGAGGGCGCGGACTTCGGGACCGGCTCTCCGCCCAAGGACGACACCGGCGTCCCCGGCTGCGATGACTGCAATCCGAGCGCCTCCGGCGCCAACGCCGGCACGGGTCAATCCGGCCCGCAGTCGCACACCTTCACCCTGGGGCCGGCCACCGCCGAGCTGCTGCCGAGCCCGCTGTTCTTCGCCGCCAAGTGGGGCGGGTTCATCGATACCAACGACAACGGCAAGCCCGACAAGGTCGAGGAATGGGACGCCAAGGACAACGACACCGGCGTCGAGGGCTCCGACGGGCTGCCCGACAACTACTTCTTCGTGACCAACCCGGCCGGGCTCCAGCGTTCGCTGCGCGCGGTGTTCAAGGCCATCGTGGCGCGCACCGCTTCGGGTACCGCGGCCGCGGTGGTGGCCAACACCCAGACCGGATCGGGCGCCGCCTACCAGGCCCTCTACGAGCCTCTCGCCAAGGACGACAACGGCAACGAGGTGGAGTGGGTCGGCAACCTGCACGCGCTGTGGGTGGACCAGTTCGGCCTGCTGCGCGAGGACAACCCGGGCGGCACCCCCAACGGCAAGCTCGACGACTACAACACCGACCCGGTCGTGGACATCTTCTTCGACGAGGATGACCACAAGACCAAGATCCGGCGCTTCTCGAGCTCGGACAGCCTCGCGTTCATCGAGTCCGGGAGCACCGAGCACAAGCTCACGGATCTCTCACCCATCTGGAGCGCCCGGGATCAGCTCTCCCCCGAGCCCGACTTCGCCAACGTCACGCTGCAGCGGGCCTACACCACCTCGGCGGACAACGGGCGCTACATCTTCACCTGGATCGACAAGAACCTCGACGGCGACGTCGATTCCGGCGAGCAGGTGGAGCTCGAGCGCTCGAACATCACTCCGAGCAACTTCGGCTACTTCGACGTGGCCACCGAGGCCGAGGCCGAGGACCTGGTGGACTACATCCGCGGCGCCGAGGTGGCGGGGCACCGCCAGCGCGTGGTCGACATCGACGGCGACGGCGATACCGAGATCATGCGCCTCGGCGACATCATCCACTCCACCCCCACCCCGGTGGGAACGCCGAGCGAGGCGCTGGACGTGCTGTTCGGGGATCTCAGCTACGCCAAGTTCCGCAAGCAGTACGTCAACCGCCGCCAGGTGGTGTACGTGGGCGCCAACGACGGCATGCTGCACGCGTTCAATGCGGGCTTCTACGACTCCCAGAGCCAGGAGTTCAAGAAGCAGCTCAACGGCGAGACGCAGCACCCGCTGGGCTCGGAGCTCTGGGCCTACGCGCCGTACAACCTGCTGCCGCACCTCAAGTGGCTCAAGGACCCGAACTACACGCACGTGTACTACGTGGACGGGAAGCCTCGCGTCTTCGACGCCAAGATCTTCCCGCCCGACGCCACCCACCCGGACGGATGGGGCACCGTGCTGGTGGTCGGGTTCCGCCTGGGCGGCGGAGACCTCACCACCGACACCGCCGCGGACGGGCTCAGCGGCGACGCCAACGACGTCACCATGCGCCCGGCCTACGTGGTGCTCGACATCACCGACCCCGAGCAGCCCCCCGAGGTGATCGCCGAGATTACCGACCCGAATCTCGAATACACCACCTCGTACCCGGCGGTCGCCTACTTCGCAGCGACCAACAAGTGGTACCTGGTCTTCGGATCCGGGCCCAACCAGCTCGCCACTGCCACCAGCGATCACAACGCCTACCTCTACGCATTCAACATGCGCGCCGGGGCCTCGCGCGTGGAGATCGATCTCCTGAACGGCTTCGCCCGCAACGTCTCCACCATCAGCCAGGGCTTCGTGGGCGACCCGCTCATCGTCGACTGGGACCTCGACGGCGACGCCGACGATCTGTACTTCGGAGTGGTCGAGGGCGGCACCCAGAACCCGGGCGGGCACCTGCGCAAGCTCGAGATCTCGGGAGTCGACAAGCCGGGGAGCTGGCCGCAGTCGCAGAAGATCCTGACCACCGGCCAGCCCTTCCTGGCGCGGCCCACCTCGAGCGCCGACGAGCGCGGCCGGAGGTGGATCTTCGCCAGCAGCGGGCGGCTGCTCGTCAACGGCGACAAGAACGACTCCAAGCAGCAGACCCTGTACGGCATCATCGACGGCCCGCCCAACAAGTTCGCGCTGAACGGCACCGAGCAGGTCGACACCAGCGACGCCGTGGTCTACGCGGACGAGTCGGTGAGCGACGTCGTCGATCCGGACGGCGACACCATCACCAACTTCACCGAGCTCCTCGAGGAGGTCGCAGAGGCCGGCGGCTGGAAGTACGACTACAAGACCAACGGCACCGAGCCCTCCCAGCGCGGCATCGTGGACTCCGCGCTCACGGGCGGCATCCTGTTCAACCCGGCCTTCACGCCCGGCAGCGACCTGTGCAACGCGGAAGGCGAGAGCGAGCTGCTCGGGTTCTACTTCAAGACCGGGACGCCGCTGCCCAGCCCCGCCGTGTTCGGCTCGGTGTGCAGCGACGGCGGCAACTCGTGCCCGGACAGCGAGCTCATCTCCCTCGGCAGCATCGACCTGGGCGCGGGTCTCGCCTCCTCGCCCAGCATCCATGCCGGTGCGGGCCACGGCAGCCAGGAGGTGAGCGTGGTCGAGCAGACCTCCACGGGCGCCATCGTGCTCGAGAAAGCCACCACCGCGAGCGGCGTCCTGAGCGGCGAGGTCTCGTGGCGGGAATACAACCAGTAAATAAAACAGGGTGAATGCAATGCAGCGAACGACAGCGGCTTATGTAACGACACCCGGGCGCAGCCGCGCCCGGGGCTTCACGCTCATCGAGCTGATGATAGTGGTGGCGCTGGTGGCCATCCTGGCGATGATCGCCTACCCGGCGTACCAGGATCACATCCAGAAGACCCGGCGCGCGGACGGCAAGGCCCTGCTGCTCGACGCCGCCGCGCGCATGGAGCGCCACTACTTCGACGAGAACGCGTACACGGACGATCTGACGGAGCTGGGGTTCGCTGCGGCGGACAACGCGTCCTCGCCCGAGGGCTACTGGCAGCTGACCGTGGATCCGGGCCCCACCGGGAGCCTCAACACCAGCTTCCTGCTCATCGCCAACGACGCCCCCGGGTTCGACGACGCCGAGTGCACGTCGCTCAGGCTCAACTCCCGCGGCGAGAAGGACGCGACAGGGTCGGCGGATGCCGCCACCTGCTGGCGCTAGGGCGTAACGCAAAGCGGGGCCGGACCCTGGAGTCCGACCCCGCCCGTTCTTCGGGTTGAGGTCTAAGCCGCGGCCTCAATCACTGGCCGGAGTCCGTCGGGCTCCGGCTTTTTTTTCTCGAGATAAGGGGTGGGTCGCACTCGGAGAGCGTTCCTGCCTGGCTCCGACCCCTTTTATTCTCGGCCGGGAAGCGGAAGCCTGAAGCCCCGGGCGCGGGGCGCGGCGCAAAGGCCGGAGGGGGGCGGATCAGGCCAGCAGGCCGCGGGGCAGGGAGAAGGTGACGTGCTCGCGGATACCCTCGACCTCGCGGACGTCCTCGCCGCCCCACTCCTTGAGCCGCGAGAGCACGTCCTGCACCAGCACGTCCGGTGCGGACGCGCCGGCGGTGATGCCCACGGTGCGCGCGCCGTCGAACCACGCCGGGTCGAGATCCTCCGCGCTGTCCACCTGGTGGGCCTGGGACCCGAGCTTGGTCGCGAGCTCGCGCAGGCGGTTGGAGTTGGAGCTGGTGCGCGAGCCGACGATGACGAACACGTCGCACTCCGGCGCCAGGCGCTTGACCGAGTCCTGGCGGTTCTGCGTGGCGTAGCAGATGTCCTCCTTGCGGGGACCCACGATCTCGGGGAAGCGCTCGCGCAGCGCGTCGATGATCGCGGCCGTGTCGTCCATGGACAGGGTGGTCTGGGTCACGAAGGCGAGCCGCGCCGGATCCCGCACCTCCAGCCCCCACACGTCGTAGACGCTCTCCACCAGGTACATCCGCCCGCCGCCGTTGCCCGACTCGTACTGGCCCAGGGTGCCCTCGACCTCGGGGTGGCCGGCGTGTCCGATGAGGATGCACTCGCGGCCTTCACGCTGGTAGCGC
>CAZPFD010000046.1:0-19100 GCA_964585725.1 uncultured Ectothiorhodospiraceae bacterium
GCGATGACCGGCAGGCGCGAGCGGATCATGGTGCGCGCGGGCCCGAGCAGCACGAAATCCGAGCCGCTGGCGAGCGCTCGTGACGCGGCGTGCATCACCTCCGCGTGGGAGACGTCGCTGTAGGCGAAGACCACCTGGTCCACCCGCTTCTCGCGGCAAAGCGCCTCCAGCCCGGTCTCGTCGACGATGGGAATGCCCCGGGGATAGCGGGGGCCGGCCAGCGCAGGGGGATAGCACCGGCCGCTGATGCCGGGGATCTGAGCGGCGGTGAATGCGACGACCTCGACCGAGGGATCGTCGCGGAAGACGACGTTGAAGTTGTGGAAGTCGCGCCCCGCTGCCCCCATGATGACGACGCGCGCGGGCCGTTCGTAATCGGACACGTTTCACCTCCGGGACAGTGCACCCCGAAGCGCGATATTGTCCGAGCCGCCGGCCGGCCGGCGCTTGATCCACGTCAGTCACGGGCGGAAGTCCCGGGCAGCGCCCCTCGCAGCCGGGCGCGCGGCGCACCGGTCAGTAACCCCCTTCCCGTCTTCAGCCCCCGCGCTTGCGGAACGCCATGCGGCGAGCGCCGAAGGCGCGGGATCCGCCCGTGGGCGGCGCTCGAAGCGCGAAGCGGGCATCCAGATTTCGGCGCAGAAGCCGATGAAGGTTCTTGTTTGCAGCAACACCGCTTGGCTAGGAAACCGCTCCGCCTGGCATGCCCGAATCCTCGACTCAACGCGCCGCCCCGCCGCCAGGGGGGAAGGCTCGACCGTTGCGCTTCGCCATCGAAGAGCTCTTCGAGCGCTGGGGCCGCTGGGTGGGAGCGCATGCCCGCAGCGTGGTGGCGGCCGCTCTCGCGGCGTCGGTCGGCCTGGGCTCGGGCCTCGGAGCCCTCCAGCTGGACACGACCAGTCGCGGCTTTCTCCACGACGACGACCCCATTCAGCTCACGTACGAGGCGTACCGCGCGAAGTTCGGGCGCGACGTCGACATCCTGATCGTGCTGGAGCCGCGTGGAGGGTTCTCGCTAGAGTTCCTCGATACGCTGGCCGCGCTGCACGAGGACCTGACCCGCGAGGTCCCGAAGCTCGAGAGCGTGACCAGTCTGGCCAACGCGCCGGCCATCCACGCACCCGCCGATGCGCCGCCCCCGTCTGCGGACGACTCTGCGGACGACGCCGTCGCCGGCGACCCCGAAGACGCGTGGATACCCGAGGCGGCGAGCGGGCCCTGGGTCGGGACCCTGCAAGACCGGTGGCCGCGCTCGCGCGAGGAGGTGCGTCAGTTCATCTCCGAGCTGCGCACGGATCCTCTGTATCGTGACCGCCTGATCGCGACGGAGGAGCCGCTCACCACCATCATCCTGAAGACGCAACCCTACACGAGCGAGGGCCCGGAACAGGCGGACGCGGGCACCTCGCCGCGCAGCGACTTCATCACCGGCGAGGAGGATGCCGTCATCGTGGCGGCGGTCGAGGACGTCGTGGCGCGCTACGCGTCCGCCGACCTCGGCGTGCACGTGGTGGGCGCGCCCGTCTTCGCGGTGGAGCTCCAGCGCGCCATGCGCCGCGACATGGCGATCTTCACCGCGCTGGCCCTCGCCGCCATTGCCATCCTGCTGTTCGCGTTGTTCCGGCGCACGGCCGGTGTCCTCCTGCCCCTCGGCGTGGTCGGGCTCTCGGTCACGGCCACGCTGGGCGCGATGGCTTTGCTGGGCACGCCGATCCGCGTACCGACTCAAGTGCTGCCGTCTTTCCTGCTCGCGGTGGGGGTCTGCGGCAGCGTGCACCTGCTGGTGCACTTCCTGCGTCACTACGATGCCGGGATCCCGGCGCACGAAGCGATCGCCTACGCGCTGTCGCACTCCGGCCTCGCCATCCTGCTCACCGGCCTCACCACGGCCGCGGGCTTGATGTCCTTTCTCTCCGCGGAGATCGCACCTGTCGCGGAGTTCGGCGGGTACGGCGCCCTCGGCGTGCTGATCGGTCTCTTGTATACGTTGGTTCTCCTGCCCGCAGCGCTGGTACTCCTGCCTCCGAAGCGCCTGGAAGGGCACGCGGGCCGCTCACGCGGGGCATCGGCGGAGCGCTTCCTGCTCGCCGTGGGCCGGACCGCGACCCGGCGCCCGTGGTCGGTGGTGGCAGGCGCCGCCCTGCTCGTCGGGGCCGGGGTCTGGGGCATCGGCCGCATCGGTCTGTCCCACGACCCGCTGCTGTGGCTTCCGTCCTCTTCGGACACGCGGCGCGCGGCGGAGCGGGTGGACGCGGCCTTTCACGGCACCATGTCGTTGGAGGTCGTGGTCAGCACCCAGCGCGACGGCGGTTTGCTCCGGCCCGCCCTGGCGCGCCGCATCGATGCGCTCGAGCATCGCCTGCGCGAGCTCGAGGTCGGAAACGCCCGCGTGGGGCAGGTCTTCTCCGCGGTCGATACGCTGAAGGCCTGGCGCGCGGCGAGCGGGCCGGATTCCGCCACCCTGCCCGTCGGACGCGAGGCCTTGCTCGCGGACGTCGTCCGCTACCGCGCCTCGGGCGGCGAGGAGCTGTCGGAGTGGATCGACCCCGAGCGCCGCATCGCACGCATCTCGGTGCGCGTGCCGTGGATGGATGCGGTGCATTACCCGGCGCTGATCGCGGCGGTCAAGCGTGAGGTCCACGACGCGCTCGACGGGTTCGCGCAGTGGGAGATCACGGGTGCCACGGCGGTGATGAGCCAGACCATCAACGCGGTGATGAGCAGCCTGATCCGCAGCTACCTGATCGCCCTCGCGCTGATCACGCCGCTCATGATCCTGATGATCGGGAATCTGCGCCAGGGATTGGTCACGATGGTGCCGAACCTGGTTCCCATCGGCCTCACCCTCGGTGTGATGGGTTGGTCCGGGATCCCCATGGACGTGTTCACGCTGCTCGTGGGCTGTATCGCCATCGGGCTCGCGGTGGACGACACGATTCACTTCATGCACGCCTTTCGCAGCGCCCACCTGCGCTTCGGCAGCGTGGACCACGCGGTGGACGCGACCCTTCGCACGACGGGACGGGCCATACTCTTCACGACTCTTGTCCTCGCCACGGGATTCCTGCTCTACGGCGCCTCGTCGATGGAGAATCTGCGCAGCTTCGGCGTGCTCATCGCGCTGGCCATCGGGCTGGCGTTCCTGGCCGACGTGCTGCTGGCTCCCGCACTGCTAAAGCTCGCGTACGGGTCGAGCCGACATAGAGCCGTGATGAGCTCGCTCGAGGAAAATCGTGAGCCGCAGCCCCTCGATCCCCGGCTCCAGGAGAGCCTGCGGGCAGGCGCCGCGCGTCAGGGGTGCGAGCCCCTGTGGCTGAAGCAGGGCGAGCTGCCCGTCTTCCAGACCCAGGACCTGGGCGAGAGCGGACCCCGCATCGTTCTGCTGCACGGGCTCTTCGGGGCCATGTCCAACTGGGAGCAGGCGCTGCCCGCGCTGGCCACGTTCAGCCGCGTCTCCGCCCTGCACCTGCCCCTGCTCGACGGCGATCGCTCGGAGATCACGGTGCAGGCGCTCGCGGTCTACGTCGAAGGCTTCCTTCGCAGCCGGGGCGCCGACGGGGCGGTGCTGTGCGGAAACTCGATGGGCGGGCACATTGCGCTACGTGTTGCCCTGCACGCACCGTCGCTGGTCAAGGGGCTGGTGCTGACCGGAAGCTCGGGGCTCTACGAGCACGAACCCTCACAAATGCCGCTGCGCCCGGACGAGGGCTTCGTGCGCGAGCAGATGCATCGCGTCTTCTTCTCCGAGCGCTGGGTCACCGAGGAAGCGATCGAGGAGATCGCGGCCATCTTCCGCGAGCGGCGTTACTTTCTGAGTCTGATCCAGGCGGCTCGAAGCGCGCGACGGGACAATCTCCAGCACGTGCTGCCCCGAATCAAGGCCCCTACGCTGCTCCTTTGGGGTGAGGAAGACCAGATCACCCCTCTCGAGGTCGCACGCACCTTCGAGGGGCTGATGCCCAACGCCGAGCTCGTCACCGTGGCACGGTGCGGACATGCACCCATGATCGAAGCGGCCGAGTGGTTCGCCGCCGAGGTCGAGCGCTTCGTCATCGGCCTGGACAAGCCGGATGACAACGTGGATGCCGAGCCGGATGCCAAGGTCTCCGGCCTCACGCCCGAGTGGGCGCGTCTCTAGGAGCGTGTAGGTCATTCAATGCCCTACACGCTCCTAGCCTGCATTTCTCAGCGGCGCACGCGACCCGGGTCTACTCCCCTTCACCCACGGGTTCCTGGTGCGCGTACAGGCGCTGCGTCGCCTCGTCCCACCACACCGGGCTCTCGTTGCGAAGCAGGTCGAGCACGATCTGGAACTCCACCGGGTCGGTGAAGGACGATTCGGGAAACGCCCTGGACCCTCCCGACCAGTAGATGACGACGTACCCGTGATGGTTGGTCGGGCTCCACCGCGCGTAGTAGCGTTGAACTTGGACAGCCATCGGTTCCCTCCTCGGCAGTGCAAAGAGTCACTGACTGCTGCGCTGACAGCCTCGCCATCGGAGACATGAGAGGTTCGTCTCCATGAGGATGCCTCCTCGTTCTCGGTCGGGCTGGTGCCGTCGCGCGCGGCCGGGATCGCCGTGCGGCGGCGGGCACGTCGACGTGAAAGGCTGCAGCGGCGCTCCACCCGGAGCGCATTCGTCCGGGCCTCTCGAGTGAGGGAGCCTATCGGCGCCTGCCTCGCGGGAAAGTGGGTTTTGTCACACTCGCAGCCCTACGCGGCGCATGCCCCGGGCCCCGCTCTCCGAGGGCGCTGCTCGGCCCGCTGCCCCGGGGCAAACGTGACGCCGGTCACAAAATCCGCATCCGGCCGACACGGGGCCGCCGGTTTGTTCAAGGAATGGCCATCCTGGGAGTTAAGTTTCTGCGCGCCACGCCGATAGTCCGGGCCACGCCGCACCGGCACGGCATCCATCAGCAGCAAGAGGGAAGGTCCATGAAACGCATCGCACTGACGAGCCTGGCGCTTCTGCTCTCCGCGCTTGCCCACGCTCACGCCAAGCCCGACGGCAAGCAGGTCAAGGACGTGATCGATTTCTTCTACAACGGTCAGAGCGAGGGCATCGTTCTGGCCGATGTGAAACTTTGCGAGGACGTGTACACCAAAGGCGAACAGAAGAACGAGTGCATGGCGGAGCTGTCCGGCAACAAGCTGAAGGAGGGCGATGCGGCGAAGGTCTGGATGATGTTCATGGTGCCCCACGACGTGAAACCGCAGACCATCATGCTGCAGCTCAATCACGGAGGCACGACCATGTCGGTGGAGCGAGCCGAGATCAAGAGCGCGGTGCGCTACCGCACGTGGCGGCAGATCAAGCTGGACCGGCCCGGTGAGTGGAAGCTCAAGATCCTCCACGACAAGGGCGACGCCGTGGAGCTGGTCAAGGAGTTCACCCTCAAGGTGGCGAAAGCCCAAGCGCAGTAGTTCTCCGGAGTCGTGCGGCTTGCGGCGGGTGCGGCGAGGCGCTCGCGGCCAGGGCGCTCAAACGCCACGCGCGCGTCGCGGGGCCGCCTGCGGCGCGCTTACTCGGGCCGCCGCCCGACCGCATGCGGATGCGGCCTCGGCAGCGCCAGCACCAGCAGGCCCACCGTCAGGAATACCCCCACCTCGTAGAGCAGCGTTTGGCGGGTGGCCAGGACGTAGTTCTCGGCCCGGGCGCGGGCCAGCCCCTCGCGCAGGATCATCTCCAGACGCTCGCTGTCGCCGGTAGACGGCGCCATTCCCATCAGGGACCGGCAGCTTCGAGGAAACGTGGCCGGGTCGGGCGCATTCGCGCGCTCGCGCACGCAGATCTCGAACTGCCGCGTCAGGCCTGCCAGCGGCGAGCCGGTGATGCCTTCGGCGGCCAGCGTGTGCCGCAGCTGGTCCGAGACGCGCTGGGCGCTCCGCTCCGAGTGTGCGCCGAGAAGACCGAAGAGGATGACCCCGATGAGCGTCACGCCCACGGCTCCGCCCACGCGCTGCGCGGTGCTCATGACCCCGGAGGCAGCCCCCGCGTCCTGGTGCGCGATGCCCGCGAGCACGATGTTGAGGAGCGGGGCCACCGACAGGCCCAAGCCGAGCCCCGAGACGAAGAGCGCCGGCAGCATCTCCACGGACCCGAGCGCGACCCCCGAGTCGCCGATCTCGTACATGAGCATCGCCATGCCGACGGCGAGGATGAGCGTCCCCAGATAGAGCACGCGTTTGCCGAGCCGCGGTGTCAGGTGTATCGATGCGGCTGAGGCGATGGCCGAGCCGACTGCGAAGGGCAGCGTGGTGAGACCCGCGTGCAGTGCGCCGTAGCCCAGCCCCACCTGAAGAAACAACATGAAGGCAAAGAAGAAGGCGGGTATGCCGAGGAACAGGGTCAGCGCGGCCAGCAGACCCGCGTTGAACCCGCGATCGCGGAAGAGGTGAAAATTCACCAGGGGCGATGCACCGCGGTCCGTCAGGCGCCGCTCGTACCACCCGAAGCACGCGAGCACGACCAACGACGCCGCGAGGGACACGAACGCCCACCATGGCCACCCGGCCTGGCGCCCCTCCGCCAGGGGCCAGATCAGCAGACCCAGCCCCAGGGTGGCGAGCAGCGTGCCGGGAACGTCGAGGCGAAGCGGGTGCGGGGAGCGTGACTCGCGCAGGTAGTACACGGCTGCGACGACCGAGGCGGCGCCCAGCGGGACGTTGACCAGAAAGATCGGGCGCCAGCCGAGTCCCAGCAGGTCCCAGTGGATGAACAATCCCCCCAGGAGCGGACCCGCGATGGTGGCGATCCCCACCACTCCGCCCATGAGGCCGAAGGCGCGGGAGCGTTCGTGGGCGGGGAAGGTCACGTGGAGCACGGCGAGCACTTGAGGGTAGAGCAGCGCCGAGAACAGTCCCTGCACGGCGCGTCCCGCCACGAGCGTGCTGGAGTCGGGGGCCAGGCCGCAGGCGGCGGAGGCGAGGGTGAACCCGGCCATGCCGATCATGAAGATGCGCTTTCGACCGTAGATATCTCCCAGTCGACCGCCGGTGATGAGCAGCACCGCGAAGGCGACCTGGTAGGCTGCGACGACGAGCTGGATGTGGGCGTAGCTTGCTGCGAGGTCACGCTGGATGGCCGGGATGGCGACGTTGACGATGGAGACGTCGACGAGCTGCATGAAGGTCGCGGTCAGCACGATGCCGAGCGCGATCCAGCGCCGCGGGTCGGGGCCTTCCGAAGTCGTGGCCGCGATCATTGCCGACTCCGCGTTCGAGGCGAGGCTCGATTCGCCGCGATCAGGCACGCCGCGGCACCCGAGCGCGAGCGGGAGCGATTGCGGCGCGTGTCAGCCTTGGGTGGTCAACGGTGCCAGTGCTCGAAGAGGGGTCCGTCCGGGCCGTAGACGGGATCGGCGGCGGGGAGGCCGACCTCGGCGACGCGCGCCGCCTGGGCCGCGGCGATCCCCTTCTCGGCCCGGCACATGTCGGGGCGCTGCCCGGCCGGGTAGGCCCCGACTACGCCCAGGCTCCCGCTCGAGCGCAGCTTCCTGTGGCCGGTCCCCGCCGGCAGCACCGCCACGTCGCCGGGCTCCAGAGTCACGCTGGCGCCGTGCTCGCCCCCGAGCTGTACCGTCGCCGCGCCGCTGTAGACGCCGAGAACCTCGTGCGCGGTGCTGTGGAAGTGGTGGAAGGGCAGGATGCCGTTGCGCCAGGCCCCAGCCCAGCCGTTGCGTGTGAACAGCGCCTCGAACACGCGCGCGGGATCATCCTCCGGCAGATTCACCGCGCGGCGGTAGACCACGACCGGCAGGGTCGGGTTGTTGGGGACCGCGTCGTCGTCCTCGAACCGATGAGTGAGGATCTCCGGCGCGTTGAGAACGGCGGCCAGGGTGGAGGGGTCGTCTTCCATTGCTCTCGCCTCAGTCCTTGGGGACTCGTCTTGGATGCGCTACGGGAGCAGCGTCCGTCACCCCGCTATGATATCTCAAGTACGGACGCCGCCCGCTGCCTCTCGGCTCTTGTCCGGTCCCGGCTCGGACCTCCCCCGCCAGGCCTGATCGCCTCGGGCCGCCGGCCGCAGCGCGGGGTGTGCCCGCCGCCGCTCACAGCGCGACGGTACGAAACCCCGCGAAGACGTCGCGCCGTTCGGGTGTGAAGAAGTTGCGGTAACGGTTGTTGAGCATGCGCGAGCGGGTCACCCAGGCGCCGCCGCGGAGCACGCGCCGGGTGCCGAACCAGGGAGCCGAGTAGTCGCGGTAGGCGTCGGCGGAGAAGCCGGGATAGGGCTCGAACACGCTGGCGGTCCACTCCCACACGTTGCCGAGCATCTGCCGGCAGCCGAAGGCGCTGTCGCCGGCGGCGTGGGCCGCGACGTCCACCGTGCCGACGACGCGCCCGTCCAGGTTGGCGTGCTCGCGCGCCGGCGGCGCCTCGCCCCAGGGCCAGGTGCGCCGGTGGGCAGCGAGCGTCCCGTCGCCGCCCGGCTCGCCCGACGCGGCCGCCTCCCACTCCGCCTCAGTGGGCAACCGACGGCCTTTCCAGCGACAGTAAGCATTCACTTCATACCAGTTGACGTGAATCACCGGCCGGTGCGGTGCCAGGGGCGCGACACGGTGAAAACGGCGCTCCGCCCAGCCGCCGTCCCGGGCCGCCCAGTACACGGGATGCTCGGCCTGCGCCCGGGTGCGCCAGCGCCAGCCGTCCTCGTCCCAGAAGCGGGGATCGCGGTACCCGCCGTCCGCCACGAAGGCGGCGAACTCCGCATTGGTCACCGGGGCGCGGGCGATGCGGAAAGGTTCGATCTCGACCGCGTGCGCCCACTTCTCGTTGTCGAACACGAAGGAAGCCTCCCGCCCGGAGCCGAGGGTGAACGTGCCGCCCGGCACCTCCACGTCCCCCGGCAGCGGACCCGCCTCCGCGTCCTGCGGAGGTCCGCCGCGTGCAGCGGCGAAATCGGGCTCCAACCAGCCCAGGGTCTGGCGCGTCCACACAAAGGCCTCGTCGTGCATGTCCTCGTGGAAGGTGGTGAGCCGGTAGAGATAGCTCTGCGCCTCGCCGGCCGGGTCCCGGTCGAGGCGTTCGAGCATCGCGTCCTGGACGCGGGCCATGTAATCGAGAGTGCCCGCCAGGGAGGGCAGCGGCAGCTCCCAGCGCGCGTCGTGATGGACGGCGGAGGAGTCGTAGAGCGCGTCCGCGCCGGGCAGCAGGGCGCTGCCGCCGTCGAGCGCGCGCAGGGCGAAGTGCTCATGGAACCAGGCGAGATGCCCGATCTCCCACAGCAACGGGTTCACGATGTCGAGCTTCGGACCCATGAGCTGGTCCCCATCGAGCCCGGCGACCAGCTCGAGCGTGCGCGCGCGCGCGTCCTTCAATATCTCGGCGAGGTATGCGCTGGGGACGACTTGGGCCATGATCAAGGACCTCAAATAGCTCGTGTCGACTGTCCAATGCCCATTGTCATCGGTCATCGGTCATCTGTCATGGGGTCCGCTGGCCATACAGATGATCGATGACCGATCACCAATGACAAGTGATGAAGATCACTCTGGTCACGCCCGCGCCCAGGCAATCCCGCGCCGGAAACCGCGCCACCGCCGTGCGCTGGGCGCGCTTTCTGCGCGATCTCGGCCACCGCGTCCGCGTCACCAACGCCTACGCGGGGGAGCCCGCCGATCTCATGCTGGCGTTGCACGCCTGGCGCAGCGCCGACGCCGTCGCACGCTTTCGGGAGCGCTTCCCCCGGCGCCCGCTGGTGGTGGCCCTCACCGGCACCGATATCTACCGCTTCGTGGACAGCGACCCCGAGGTCACGCTGCGTTCCATGGCGCTCGCCGACGTCCTGGTCGCTCTGCACGACCTGGCAGCGGAGGCTATCCCGGCGCGGCTGCGCGGCAAGGTGCAGGTCATCCATCAGTCGGCGCCGCCGCTGCGACGCCGGCTCCCGCCGCTCGAGCGCGCCTTCGAGGTGCTGGTGATCGGCCACCTGCGCGAAGAGAAGGATCCGCTGCGGGCCGCCCTGGCGGTCCGCGACGTGCCGGGCTCATCGCGCATCCACGTGGTGCATCTGGGCCGCGCCCACGACGAGACCTGGGCCGAGCGGGCGCGTGCGGAGATGGCCCGCAACGCGCGCTACCACTGGCGCGGCGAGGTGACGGGCCGGGCCGTGCGCCGGGCGTTGGCCCGCGCTCCGCTCATGGTGCTCTCGTCGCTCATGGAAGGCGGCGCCAACGTCGTGTCCGAAGCGGTGGTGGCCGGTGTGCCGGTCATCGCCTCGGACATCCCGGGCTCGGTGGGCTTGCTCGGGCGCGATTATCCGGGCTACTACCCCGTGCGTGACACCGACGCCCTGCGCAGCCGACTCCTGCGCGCGGAGCAGGACCGCGAGTTCCTGGCCGAGCTGCGCAGGCGCTGCGCGGCCCGGGCCCCGCTGTTCGAGCCCGACCGCGAGCGCGAGGCCTGGCGCCGGCTGCTGGCCCGCCTCGCTGATTCACGGTGACTGGCGGAGCGCGGTGCGCGAGGCCCGGCCCGCGCGCCGAAATACGCGGAGCCTTGGAACCCTGAGCAGGGCTCGCCGGCCCGCAAAATGATGGCTGCGTTTCGTGGGGATCCAGGATGTCCCCTCAGCGGATGAGCCTGACGGGCTCGAGGCGGTTGCTCTGGGGCAGGACGCGGCCGATGACGGCCGCGCGGGTGTAGCCGAGGCGCCTGAGCTCCGCCACGCAGTCGCCGGCGCTGGGTTCCGGCACGCTGGCGAGCAGCCCGCCCGCGGTCTGCGGGTCGAAGACCAGCGGGTAGCGCTCATCCTTGGACGTGCTCTCGACGTCGCGGACGGCGCGCCGCAGGCGCACGTTCTGCGGTTGCAGCGAGCTGAAGATGCCCATGCGTATGGTCTCCAGGGCGCCGTCGAGCAGCGGCAGCGCCGCCAGCTCGATTTCGGCGTCGGTCTCCGAGGGTTTGGTCATCTCTACGAGGTGGCCGAGCAGACCGAAGCCGGTCACGTCGGTACAGGCGGTGGCGCCGTGGCCGTGGATGCACTCCGCGGCGAGGCGGTTCGACTGCATCATGCAGCCCAGGGCGTCGTCGATCCAGCGTCCCTTGGCCTTGAGGCGCATGTCGGCGGCGAACAGCGTGCCGGTGCCCAGGGGCTTGCTCAGGATCAGCCGATCCCCCGCGCGCATGCCGCTCTTGCGCAGGAGCCGCGCGGGGTCGGCGAGACCGTTCACCGCGAAGCCGAGGGCGAGCTCCGCGCCCTCGCTGGTGTGCCCGCCGACCAGGGCCGTGTCGGCTTCGTCGAGCGCCTCCAGCGCCCCGGACATGAGCTGATAGAGCTGCTCCTCGACCTTGTGCTCGAGCCCGTAGGGCAGGGTCGCCACGGCCAGCGCCGACTGCGGCTCCGCCCCCATGGCGAAGATGTCCCCCAGGCTGTGGTTCGCCGCGACGCGCCCGAATACGTAGGGGTCGTCGATGAAGGCGCGGAAGTAGTCCACGGTGTGCACCATGACCCGGCCTTCCGGCACCCTCACCACCGCTGCGTCGTCAGGCGCGTCGAGCCCCACCAGAATGTCGTCGCGGGCGACGCTGCGCATCTGCGCCAGGGCGCGATCGAGCACGGTGCTCCCGACCTTGGCACCGCAGCCGCCGCAGCGCATGGCGATGGCGGAGATCTCCTGGATCACCTCGGCGTCGGCGAGGCCCGGCGCCAGCTCGCTCTTCGTCTTCTCCTCCATCTCCGGGAGCTGGTTGTACTTGCGCATGAAACGGCGGTCGATCCAGTCCTTCCAGCGCCACACGAGCCGCCCCTCGAAGCTCCAGAAGCTGCGCGAGGCCACCGCGTACCGGTCGCCGGTGGAGATGAGGCCCAGGAACTCGCGCTGCGGGCGGAAAGGCCGGAGCGCCCGCCCGCGCAGAGCGCGCTTGAGGTTGCGCGCGAGCGGCTTGCCCTGACGCACGGCGAACACACCGGACTTGGGCCGCGGGTGGTTGACCATGTGAGCGATGTCGCCGGCCGCGAACACGTCGGGATGCGAGAGCGACTGCAGCGCGTCGTTGACCTCGATGAAGCCGTCATCGTTCACCCGCAGCCCCGACTCGCGCACCCAGGGTGCGGCGCCCGCGGGGGTCACCCAGAGCACCTCGTCGAATCGGTGCTCGCCGTCCGCCGCGCGCAGCCGGCCCCGGGAGACCTCGGTGACGGGGCATGCGCTGTGCACGCGCACGCCGCGCCCGCGCAGCACGCGCGCGAAGCGGCGCCGCACCGACGGGTTGTGCGTGGGCAGGATGTCCTCGCTCTTGGAGAAGAGATGAAACTCCAGGTGCTGCCCGGTGCGTCCCTCGGCGGCGAGCATGCGCCGCAAGCGGTGCTGGACGGCGAGGAGGATCTCGACGCCCCCCGCGCCCGCGCCCACGACCGCGATGCGAACGGGGCCGTCGTGCTCGAGCACCCGCTCGCTCATGCGCTGCCAGTGATCGATGAAGCGATTGATGGGTTTGACCGGCACCACTGCGCCCTCCGCTCCGGGAACGTCGCCGGTTCGCGGCGTCGAGCCGACGTTGATGGAGAGCAGGTCGTAGGCAACCGGCGGACGCCCCCGGCACAGCACGCGCCGGTTGTCGAGATCGAGGCCCGTCACCTCGGCGTGGTAGAAGCGCGCCCCCGCGAAGCGCGAGAGCGGCTCGAGATCGATGTGCGCGTCGTCGAACGCATAGTGGCCGGCCACCAGCCCCGGCAGCATCCCGGAGTACGGTGTGTGGGCGTCGCGGCAGACGAGGGTCACGCGCACGCCGGGCATCGGCTTCATGCCGAAGCGGCGCAGCACCGCCACGTGGCTGTGACCCCCGCCCACCAGCACCAGATCCTTGACCACGGGGCCCTGGGATTTCTGCATCACGGATGTGCTCCTCGCTTTGCTGCGCTCACCTTAACCTTTCCGCAGCATACGGTTGACTGCAGCGCGACGTGCGGCGGACCGAGAATACGTGACTCGGACTTGCGGGAAGCGAGCCGGCGCGCGCCGTCCCGGATGGGTCCCGGGGCTTACGACGGAGAGGTGCGTGCCCCGGGATCCAGCAACCTTGACCGTCACCGACGTTGCCGATGTTGTCATGCGTCGACCTCCACGAAGAATCCGAGGTCACCCGTCGCCCCTTGCGGATTGTAAAGCCCGCGCATCCGCCCGCACCCCGCCGGGCGTGGTGGTAAGGCGCAAGCGGGCGCGGATGGCGCGCGAGGTAGCGTCGATGCCGATGTTCATGAGCGCCGTGATCAGGATCAGCGCGAGGGCCTCGTCGAAGCGGAACTCGGCGAGAGCGCTGTCCACATAAAAGCCCACGGTGTGGATGCCGAGGATGCCGAGGATCGCCGTCTCGCGCATGATCCACTCCCAGCGATAGAAGAGAAAGGCGAGGAACTGCCCGTACACCCGCGGCACCGCCTCGTAGCCGTAAAGATCGAGCCGGCGGCGGGGGCTGTCCGGGCGCAGCGGGAGCGCGTCCGCGTAGCGTCCGATGAGGTGGCCGATGATGCCCCCGTTGTGAATGGCCAGCGCCACCACGGCCGGCAGCATGGATGGCCCCCATAGTTGCAGGAGCACGTAGGCCAGGACGTACTCCGGGGTGGAGCGCATCACCACCAGGAAGAGGTGCCCGGAGGTGCGTCCGAAGGGCCCGAAGAAGCGCCGCGAGATCAACGGAAACCACACGAGCGCGAGCAGCCCGGTGCCCACCAGCGCCACCTGCGACAGCAGCACGGTATTGACGATCCCCTCCAGCGCCTGGCCCGTCACCAGATCCCCGATCCAGGCGCCGAGCGCGGCCACGGTCGCGCCGTCGAGGGCGCCGTTGCGCAGCGGGCCGGGCACGATGTCTTCGCCGAGGAAGCGCGTGACGTTCGCGAGCGAGATGCTGTCGCCGGCGGGCAGCGCAAACAGCGACCCCACGGCGAGCAGCGGGATCAGGTTGGGCCGCGCCCACCAGCGCACCGTGGCGACGATGGCATAGAGCACGAACAGAAACGCCCATGCCTCGGAGTACTCTCGCTGGCTGAAGCTGGACTCCAGGTGGAATCCCAGGGTGGGCAGCCCCACGAACCCGAGCACCGCGCTCGCGCGCAGCCCGCACTCGAGGCGATACAGGCTGTAGCTCTTCATGTGCACCCAGGCGTCGGGCAGGCGCGCGAACAGGAACGTCGACACGCGTCCGGCGCCTCCCGGCACGGCTTGCAGCGGCGCCGGGTCGGCCTCCTCGAGGATCTCCGAGTACACCTTGGCGAAGACGCCGGCGTAGGGGATGGCGATGGCGAGCAGGCCCGTCAGCGGCGAGAGCCCGAACATCTGCATGAGCAGCAGCGCCCAGAACAGCTCATGTACGGCGCGGATGAAGGCGCAGCCGGTGCGCACGATGAGCCGATGAAAGACCAGCGCCAGCCCGAAGCCGCACAGGGCCGCCGCCAGCACGCCGACCACGGCGAAAGCCACGGTGTAGAGCACTGCCTCGGCGAGCCGGGCGGCGTCGGTGACGGTCGGGGTGATCAGACCGAGCCCGAGACGGCCGAGCTCTCGCCAGGGGTCCAGCGTGCTCACCTCGAAGTCGCCGAGCGCGGTGCATGCCACCGCGATGGCCACGAAGACCAGACTCACGCGGCGCGCCGGCGAGGTGGGAAACCGCTCGCGCCGCGCCGCGATCTCAGCCCGAGTTCTCGTAAAAAGGCGCAAGATCCGCGGGCTCCATGCCCCGGGTCGGCTCGTCGAGGGCGATGCGGCCTCCGGCTATCCCGATCACCCGGTCGGTGTAGGCGAGCGCCAGCTTCACATCGTGCATGGCCAGCACGACGGTCTGATGACTTTCATTGATCCGTTCCAGGACGTTTCGCCCCTGGCGCTCGTCGATGGCCGAGCACGGCTCGTCGGCAATGAACACGGGGCTCGCACGGAACAGGGCGCGGCCGACCGCGGTGCGCTGCTGCTGCCCGCCTGAGAGCTCGCCCGCGGGCGCGAAGAGCTTCTCGTCGAGCCCGAGGCGGCCGAGGACGCTGCGCACCGCTTCCACCTCGCGGCGCACCGGGCGCACCAGATTGAGCAGGTTGTACCAGCCCGAATGGCGGTGCAGGCGCCCCATGTACACGTTGTGAAACACCGACAGCGTGCGCACCAGGCCCAGCTCCTGCGGCACCAGCGCGGCTTCGGGCTGCTGGCCGTAGAGGAGCTTCAGCAGGGTGGACTTCCCGGCGCCGCTGCGGCCGATGAGCGCGACGTGCTCGCCGGCCGCGATGCGCAGGGAGACGGCGCCGAGGACGGTCTTGCCGTTATAGTGCGCGCTGGCGTCGCGCAGCTCGAAGAGCGACATCGTCGCGTCGTGTCACTCGATCAGCCCGATCTGCTCGGCCACCTCGCGAATCGGCTCGAAGTCCGCATTGGAAGCGGGGACGAACTCTGAGCGCGGAAAGGACGCGAGCAAGTCGGGGTCTTGCAGCTCGAGGAGCGCCCGGGTGACCCGATCCTTGAAGTCCGCGCCGAATCGTTCGTTCACGTTCCCGCGGATGGTCCACTGATAGTCGGGATAGGTCGGCGTTTTCCATATCACCTGCACGCTGCGCGTATCGATGTCGCCTTCGCGCAGCTCGCGTTTCCACACGGCATAGTTGACCGCCCCCGTCGCGTAAGCGCCGGACTCCACCAGCGCGATGGTGCGCGTGTGATCGCCGCTGAATCCCACGCGCGGGAACACTTCATCGGGCGCGCGGCCGAAATGCTTGCGGATGTAGAACTCGGGCATCAGACGCCCCGAGGTCGAGCCCTTGGAGCCGAAGGTGAAGGTATGCTGCGCCATGGCGCGCGGGAACTCCGCAGAGGGCTCGAGGCCGGTGCTGCGATGCGCGATGAAGTAGGTGACGAACTCGCGGTCTTCCGCGCCCTGGGCGATGGCCTCCGACCCCGGCACCAGGCGCCGCGCCTGCACGCCGGAGAGCCCGCCGAACCACGCGAGCTGGACCTGATCATTGCGAAACGCGGTCACGGCGGCGGCGTAGGACTTGACCGGCACGTAACGTACGTCCACGCCGAGGCGCCCCTCCAGGTAGTCGGCGATCTTGTCGAAACGCTTGCGCAGGTGCGTCTCGTCCTGATCGGGGATGGCGGTGAAGGTGAATGTCTCGGCTCGGGCGAAGGGCGCGGCGAGCACCCCCAGACACAAGCCGAGCATGATAAAGGTCCGTGTGCGCATGGCTCCTTCCTCTTCCTTTATCGTGCGTCTTCCCGAGCGCATTCGCGCCGCCGCTGCGGTGCTCCCCATACCGGACTGAGCGCGTGCACAAGCTCGACGCAGCCCGGCGCAGCGTCGCCTGGAACTATACAGCGTAATCGCCGAGAGCGGCGAACGGGCTCTCTTCGCCACCCGGGGTCAACGCCGAGGGCGCGTCGCGTGCCACACAGAGCGCACGTTCGAGCGCGGCTCGGGGAGCACCCAGGTGATGGCCATCTCCTCGAGCGCGGCCAGCACGCACACCGGAACGGCGAGGTGAAAGGGCCATCCCGGCCCGCCCGCGAGGAGCACCAGCATGCTGGAGCCCGTGAGGAATACGGCCGTCTTGACCAGCCAGGTGTGATAGCTGGTGAGCCGCCCGAACTTGACGAGCGCCGCCAGACCGGGGCCGACTAAGCACGCCACCAGGATCGCGAAGTACGTGGCCTCCCGGCGCACGAGATCCGGCCACAGCCACCACGCACCCACGGGGATGGTGATGTAGATGGTGACATCACAGAGGCTGTCGAGCCTGGCGCCGAGCTCGGAGGCGTGGCCGAGCCTGCGCGCGAGGTAGCCGTCGACGGCGTCGGAGACGAAGGCAGCGGCGAGCAAGACGAGGAACGCGGTCCGCTGCCCGTGCCACGCGAGCACGAGCAGCACCGGGGCGCTGGCGAAGCGAAGCAGGGTGATGAGGGTGGGTGAAGTCACGGGCGTCGCAACCTCTTCGTGCCGGCCATCGTGCCCTCTCGAATCCTCGACGCTCGCGAGCACCCCGTCCGGGCGGCCGGTGCCTCAGGCCGCGTGGAGGTGGTGTAGCGTGATCTCGGGCGGGCAGTTGATTCGTACGTCCACGATGCAGACCCCCGAGCCCACCGACGTGTAGCCCGCCATATCGTGGTAGGTCCAGGCGCCCGCGCACAGGCGCCGCGGGCAGCGAGCGTTGTACGTCAAGGCGATGCCGCCCGGCAGGCAGATCTGCCCGCCGTGGGTGTGCCCGCACAGCAGGAGGTCGAAGCCGGCGTGCGCGGCGCGGCGGTAGATCTCCGGCGAGTGGGCGAGCAGCACCGAGACGTCGTCCAGCGGGATGCCTTCGCAGGCCTTTTCGAGGTTGTCCGCCTGGAAGTAGTGAGGATCGTCGATGCCGGCGAGGTGGATGCGCTCGCCGTCGCGCTCGAAGGTCACCGACTCGTTGAGGAGCACGCGGATGCCGGACGCCTCCATCGGCGGCACCATGCGGATGCTGTCATGGTTTCCGAGCACCGCGTACACGGGCTCCTCGAGATGCGCCCGAACCTCGTGCAGCGCGGCCACGGTCGGCTCCCAGGGCCCGGCGGTGCGCGCGCGGAAGTCCCCGGTGAGCACGGCCGCGTCGTACTCGAGGCCCGCGATCCTGTCGATGAGCGCGGCCGGCGTCTGCGGTGTCATGTCCAGGTGCAGATCGCTCAGGTGCAGCAGCGTGAAGCCTTCGAAAGAGCGGGGCAGCCTCGGGAGGCGTACGTGATTGTGACGGATCCGGATGTCGAGGGCGTTGCGCTGCCCCCGCCTGTGCAGCAGACACAGCCTGAGCGCCGTTCGGATCAGCGCATGGGCCGAGTACCAGTTCTCGAGGTGGAAGAACTTGACGCCTTGCCCGAAGATGCGGGCCTCGGCCTCGCGCTCGATGCCGAGGCGCTGCCTCAGATGCAGCGGGTTCACGCGATGCTCGAGCGCGGCTTCGGAAGGGTCTGTCGGTTTTGAGCGCTGCACGGACATGATCTGATTCTGCTGGCGCTTGCGCTGGTTCAGTCTGACGTCGGTCGTTGTCTGAGAAAGTGCATCTACACTTGAGTCTCGGCAGAATACTACTCCAGCGGACAGGAACGGCGGTGCCCGTGGCTTTCGCCTACTACGCCAGGCTTTCCCGCAAGCAGAAAGCGATCTATCGGAAGAGCGATTCGGTAGCCTCGATCCGTCTGCACGGGGCCTGGAGCATGCGACCGCTCACGGAGGCGCTGCGCTCGGCGCTGGAGTCCGAGGATCGGAGGCGCGTGGAGCGCCGTGCGCGCGAGCTGGCAGGCGCCATTCTGGCGGACCTGGGGCTCGCGCCCGTCGGCGTGAGGGTCTTGTCCGCGCGCCCGAGTCGCAGCTGGGGGGAGCTTCACGGGCTATACGAGCAGCTCGAGGGCACCCCTGCGGCGCGCATCACGCTCTGGATGCGCACGGCGAGACACAAGCGGGTGGTGGCTTTCAGAACATTCCTGCGCACGCTGCTCCACGAGCTGTGCCACCATCTGGATTACGAGCTGCTGGCGCTGGAGGATTCCTTCCACACCGAAGGCTTCTTCAAGCGCGAATCGAGCCTGCTCCACCAGCTGCTGGAGGCGTGAATGCGCAGGCGGAAACGTGGAATAGCCCGCTCCGAGGATGCTGCCGCCCGGCCGGCAAGGGAGGCAGGGCGCTAGAAGATCCGCGGCGCCGCCGAGGCGATGCCGCGGATCGAGGGTGAGGCGCGGGATCAGGCGGCCTTGATGGTCAGGCCCTGCTTGTCCTTGAAGTTGCCGGTGGCGAGGATGATGAAATCCACCAGCGTCCAGATCCCCAGCCCGCCCAGCGTGATGAGCTGCAGGATGCCGGTCCCGATCTTGCCGACGTAGAACCTGTGGATGCCCAGCGCACCGAGGAAGAAGCACAGCAGAAGTGCTGGCACGAAACCTTTCGGACTCTTCTCCATATCGACCTCGCTTTCTCTAAGTTGGAATCAGCCCAGTTCCTGTCCGGGGTAGCAGACGATCCGTCCTTCGCCATCTCTGAAGTTGCCGGTGAGCAGCATGATGGTCACCACGAAGGCATGGATGAGGTCGGCGCCCAGGGCGATGATGCCCAGCACCGGCTTGTCCCATACGAAGAAGCAGTAGATCCAAGTGGCCGACAGCCA